>NZ_NWVE01000016.1:0-98046 GCF_002885915.1 Sinorhizobium sp. M4_45 | reverse complement strand
TGGTCTCAGCCACGCTTCACGTCGCCAGTCTTCCTTCCAAACGTTGACGTTTGACCAGCATCCCAAGCGGCGACGACTGTCGCATCTCTAACTGGCTCATATGTCGCATCTCTAAACGGCCGCTACAATGCAAAAATCAGATAATCTATCTTATGGAACACAACGCAGGTTTTGTTTCCATTGCTTTGCTTAATGACAACAAGATGCTTGGACCTGATCCGCGTCTTCAGACGCGATAGCGCGTACCAAGACAAATCTTGACATGCTGAAGCGAGTGCACGCGCAAAAGTCCGCCTCAGGGATTGAGGCAACAGAAGGCTATCCTGGGCCGCTTCTCTGACCGGACGTACTTCGCTGCCAGCTCGTGCCTTTCAGATCCCCACGGCACATTGTACCTTCGGGTCGGTAGCAACGATTCCATAGAACGCCTGTTATTACAGGCGTTTCCAGTCACTCACTCACCCAGTTTCTGAGCCGAAACCGCACTCTTTGGAGCTTTGGTATGGTTAACGGGATCCGTATGATCCTCGTTCGCCACATCTAGCGACCCGAAAGCTTGAACTCCGAGGTTACCTCCAGCGCGCGGTCCTGGCGCGCTTCGACGCCTTCAGGCTGGCGGTGTGTGAGCAAGGTGCGGTCACGCTCGCGGATCAGTTCGGTTATTTGCGGCTCGTAGGCGGCGAAAATTGCCGTCAGCCAACGGTTCACGAGATAAGACGGCCGCGGCATCTGTACGTCGAAGCGCGGCAAAAGAGCGATCGTGCCTTCCGCGCCGAGCCAGTCATCTCCGACCACCCACTGGTTTACCGTGAAAAGCCGCAAAAGGCGCCCGTGAGCGTCGACCCCCACAGCCGCGAGATGGTGGATCGGCCCTCGCGGTCCTTGCGGTCGCAAGAAGCAGTGGAAATGGCCGTGTTCTTCCGCTGCCTCTTCAGCCGGGTGGCAGTGATAGAACCACTGAGCGCCGCTCGTCGGGTCGAACACATCGCCTGTCGGGTAGTGGTCCCAGGCCTTGATTTCGGCCGTGTCGCGAAAGGTCTCGCTGAGCACGTTGAGACCGCCCTTGGCGAGCAAGGTTTCGCAGTAGGCGATCTCGCGGCGCGCGAGTTCTATGGCTTGCTCAGCCATTTTCCTGGTCCGGTAAGGGAATGGGCGGCGGAGGCGGCGGAAGCTTCTTGCTCTCGGTCGGGAGGGGAACCGGCGGCGGCGGCGGCGCGAGCTTGGGTGCCGCTGCCGTGCAGGGTGCCCCGGCGGCACAAGGCGCGATGGGCACTGGCGCGGGCGGCGGAGGTGGTGCCGCGAGCGGAGCTCCGGCGGCGCAAGGCGCACCGGCCGCACAAGGCGCGGCAGCGGCGCACGGGGCACCTGCGGCACAGGGCGCCGCCCCTCCCGCCGAACCGGAGGCCGCTGCCGGCTGGGCGCGCGGAACGGGATGACTGTGGTGATCGACTGCCACAGCGGCGGTCGCTGCCGCCAGCGCTGCACCGAAAAGAAGCGTGTTCCTTGTCGTCATTTCTTCTTGAACCCGTCGAGACCGAAAAGCGGACGCATCCAGACGCCGACGAACGAGCCGACAAAGGCAGTCGCAAACCACAGCCAGCCATGCAGGCTGCCCGAAGCGATGCCTGAGAACAGCGCGCCTATATTGCAGCCGAAGGAAAGCCGTGCCCCATAGCCCATCAACAGACCGCCGACGACGGCCGCGAGCATGGAGCCGAACGGAATTTTCGCCTTCGGTGCGAATTTTCCGGCAAGACTCGCGGCGGCTGCCGCGCCAAGAACGATACCGAAATTCATCACCGATGTAACATCGGCGAGCACGCTTGCATTGAGCGCCGCTTGCGGCCCCGGCCAGTTCCAGAACTCCCACGTCGCGACCGGTACGCCGACCGCCTGCGCCGCCTTAGCGCCCCACAGGCCGAAGCCGAACGTGACCGACCAGGGATGGCCGGCAAGCAGCAGCGTGGCGACATTGAGCAAAGCCATGAGCAGCCCTGCCCCAACCAGAGGCCATGGACCGTAAAGCAGCCAGGCCCAACCCGCACGCGACGGTTCCGGCTCCCTTTCGATGTTGCCATGCGCCCGCCACTCGATCACCGCCGTCGCCAGGGCAACGAGGCCGAGCCCTGCGAGCGTCGCGAGGATGGCAGTGCCGGTCCCGAGCTGCCGTCCGAGATCGATCGTGCCGAAGGATGGAAGGGTCAGCCACCACGGAAGATGCGCCGAGCCGATGAGCGCGCCGACGATGAAGAAGGCAAGCGTGACGAGCATGCGGGCGGAACCGCCGCCGACCGTGAACAGTGTGCCCGAACCGCAGCCGCCGCCAAGCTGCATGCCCAACCCGAACATGGCAGCCCCGACGAGTACGGAGACCCCGACCGGCGCCAGCGCGCCGACGAGCGGCTGGCCACCGAGGCTGCCTGCCGAGATCAGCGGGATCATGGCCAGTGCCGCCACGCCGATCATCAGCATCTGGGCGCGGATGCCGCGCCCGCGACGCTCGACCACCATCCGGCGCCACCCGCCCGTGAAGCCGAAGGAGCCGTGATAAAGGGCGACCCCCAACAGGCCGCCGACGACGAAGAGGGCCGCCTGCCGCAGATCGATCAGCTGCGCGATGACGAGAAAGCCTATCAGCAGTGCGCCGCCGGCTACGAGCGCCGGCCCACGATCGACAATCGCCGGCGGCAAATATCCCGAACGATCAAAGGAAATGTCGGTCATTTCGAATTCCTGCCGCTTGTGCGGCATTGGTCAAATCGCGAATGTCCGCAGCTTGCGGACATTCGCCTGTTCTTCCGCTACCGCGGATCGGTCCCGGTCCGCTGGCGTCAGGTGCCCGACTTGTTCTCGACCGGGCGCGCCGGGTCGGCCGTCCATTCGGCCATCGAGCCGTCATACATAGTGGTGTTCTTGTTGCCTAGCACCTCGGACAGGGCGAACCATGTTACGGATGCCCAGTGCCCCGTGTTGCAGAAGGCGATGTTTTCCTCTTCCGCAGCCAGACCGGCGGCCTCGGTCAGGGCCTTCACAGTTTCGGGTCGGACGAAAAGCGCGTGGTCCTGACTGTAGAGCTTGGAGTGCTCGATATTGATCGATCCAGGAATAGTGCCGTTGGCGCGCACGACCGGGCTCTTGGACTTGCCCTCGTGCTGCTCGGCCGGCCGGCCATCGATGAGCTTGACGCCGGCCTTAAGCGCGGCAGCGACTTCCTCGGTCGTCGCCAGCAGTTTTTCCTGCGGCTCGGCGTGGAACGACGCCGGCTCGGGCTTTACGGCCTCGGCGGAGCGTGCCCCGCCGGCGGCGTCGTACTGCCGCCACCCGCCGTCGAGGATCGAGACTTCCTCATGGCCGAGATATTTGAACGTCCAATAGACGCGGGTCGCGCCACCAAACTCGGTCGAATCCGTACCCCAGGGCACGATGACGACGTGATCGTCATCGTCGATGCCGAGATCGCCGATCAACTTGGTGATCTGCTCCAGCGGCGGCAGCATGCCGGGGACGCCACCCACCTCGGTACGCCAACCGGCGCTCGCATAGGGGGCGACCACCGCGCCCTGGATATAGGGCTTGTCGCCAAGTTCTGTCTCGGCGACCTTGTCGCGGATGTCGAGGATGACGACGTCCTTATCGCCGGCATGCGCCTTGACCCATTCGGCATCTACGAGTGGACTGATGTCGGCAGCCAGCGCTGAAGAGGCGAGGAAGGACAGCGTGAAGGCTAATGATGCGATGCGCATTTCGTGAGGCTCCCGAATTCATATGTGAACCTCATCTACCCCGCGATGTACGTCGAGTCAGGACATGGTTTGGCTGGAGATCCGCCAACTCTTGGAAAATCTTTCTGTACGGTACCAGCGATGCGGTAAGCCGCGTCGAGGACGCCCCGCCGGGAGCGTCCGCTGCTCCTGTGCAGCTGCATTGTCTCCGGTCGTTTCCTCAGAACTTGTGGCTCAAGCGCAGCGAACCGGCATGACTGTTGTAGGTGTCCGAGAATGAGCCGTTATATTCCACGCGGAGACCGAAGCCGCTATCCGTTGCAAGATCGATGCCCGCGGTTACCCGCCCGACCACGTCTGCCAGCGGCACCTCGCTGTCGAACATGCCGATCACGGCCGGAGCACCGGCCAGCCGGGCCGAGGTATCCCAGCTGTCGACCGTGCTGAAGCTCACTCCTGCGCCTGCAAACGCCCGCATCACCGTCGTTTCGTTCACCTCGACCCGCATGCCGACCTCGATAGCCGGGGTTGCGTGGAAGCTCCATTGGCCGGAGTCGTCAACCAGGAGATCGAGCGCGCCGGTTCCCGACTCGCGATAACCGCTGGCATGCGAGTAGATCAGATCGAGATCGACCAGAGGCCGCACATAATAGGGCTCCTGCGCGAAGGTATAGGCGGCGCGTACCCGGGTGCTGAGGTTGTAGATCTCCGGATCGCCCTCGGCCTGGCCGGCGAAGCCCGGAATGCGGATCGTGCGCGTGTTGTCGTACCAACCATAGCTGCCGGCGACGGCGCCCGACAGCAGCCATGGGCCGATCTCATGCTTCAGCGAGGCGCCGGCATAGATGATGTCGCCGTCGGCGTTGACCCGGCCGTCGTCGCCGCGAATGGAACTGCGGTCATAGCCACCGGCGAAGCCGACGAACCAGTCCGGCGATACCTCCACCTGAGCCCCCGCCCGAAGAGCGTAGGTCGTCGTATCGAAGCCCGACACGCCGCCGCCGGCCTTCTGGTCCAGTGTTTGTGCGCCGGCCTGGCTCCACATGCAACTCGTCTCGACCAGAGCCGAGGTGCCATCGGCAAACATCGGGCAGCTCAATAGCAGGTCGAGACGCTGCTGCGTCATGGCGATGCTGCCGGCCGCGGCCGCGCCCGAAATGCCGGGCGACATGTCGGAGAGAGCAGCCGCGTAGTCGCCGGAATCGTGGTCGGCCAGAGATCCGAGCGTGCCGAAAAGCGTGCCGAAGGAACCGCCGCCGGCGTCCCAAACCTCCTGCAGATGACCGGCGACATTGTTCTGGTCTTCGTTCAGCACGGCACCGGGATCGGTGAAGTGAGCCGAGTCCGCTGAAACCGACAGCTCATTTCCCGCACGGCTGATGGAATAATCGAAGATCGACGACTCGGCGCTCAACGAATGGTCCAGGGCGCCTTCGACAGTGAGGAACGGCAGGCTGATGTCTGGCAGGACGCTGATGGCGTTCACCGTCAACTTGCCGGCGAGCGTGGCGTCGCCGTCGATGATCAGCCGGTCCATACGGAAGCCGGCGAAGTCGGCGGTGATCCCCAGCAGCCCACCTGCGTCCTGCGTGAGGTCGCCTGTGATCCGGGTGCCGTCGATACCGCCGGAACGACCGATCGTGAGGCTGCCATGATTCATTACGTCAGCCTCGTAGATCTCCGCATCCGCCAGCAGGCCGCCTGCCTTGTTGACAACGGAGACCGCCGTGTCGCCGCCCAAGCGGGCCACCCTCGACATTTTGGCCGCGACGGGCAAGGCTCCTTTCAAGCTGCCGCTGATGGTACCGGCGTTGTTCACCATCAGGGTGCTGTCTCCGGGCGAGTTTACGCCGGCGGTATATTGAACGGCGACGCCCGAAGCGGCCGAGACGCTGCCTCCGGAGTTGACGGTCAACACGTTGTTTTTACCGGCCGAAACCCAGATGCCGGCACCGGTGTCGCCGGAACCGCCGGTGACAGTACCACTGACGGTCACATCGACCGTGCCGTTGTTGTCCGTTCCTGCATCGCTCTGCGCGAATATGCCGATCGAGTCCTTGCCGGACGCCTGAATAGTCCTGCCGGCAGCGAGGCTGACCGTAACATTGCCGCTCTTGCCGTTCGACGAGAGATTTCCGTTGGAACCGATAAAGGCACTCGTCGCATTGCCGCCGAAGCCGCCGCCGCCCCCGATCGACTGCGCCAGCACGCCGAAGGCGTAGTCGCCGCGCGTGAAGATGCTGCCGTCGGCCGTGACGGCGACGTTGCCACCGTCACCGTAGCTGCCGGGGCTGTTGCCGGTGAAAGAGAGCGGCGCATCCGAGGCGGCGCCGCCAACACCGCCGCCGCCGCCGATCGACTGGGCGACGAGGCCATGAGCGGCTATGCCCCGCGTCGTGATCGAGCTCTGGCTCGTCAGGTCGACGGTGACTGCGCCGCCGTCTATTGTTCCACCGCCCGAGCCGCCCACCACCAGCGAGGCAATGCTGTCGGCCTCGCCAGCGCCGCCGATGCCGCCGCCGCCGCCGATCGACTGGGCGACGAGGCCGAATGCCCGTGCGCCCGAAGTGTTGAGGGTCGTGCCGACGCTGAGATCGACTTCGCCGCCGCTGCCGCCGACACCGCCGCTGCCGCCGACAACGAGATCGATCGTGTGGCTGTGCTCTTTTTCGGCGGCGGTGCTGCTTCCGGCGCCGCCGACGCCGCCGCCGCCGCCGATCGACTGCGCTACGATGCCGTGCGCGTCATCGCCGCTCGTCGAAAGGTTGATCCACCCCTTGGCGGTGACCGTACCGCCGCTGCCGCCGGCACCGCCGCTGCCGCCGAAGCCGCCGCCGACCGTGATCCTGCCTGCCGCCTGGTCGGAACCATCGCCGCCCTGCCCGCCGCCGCCGCCGATCGACTGCAGCAGCACGCCATAGGCGCTGTATCCCGCGGTGCTGATGCTGTTGCCATGATTGTCGTCGAAGGTGACGTCGACCGCACCGCCATTGCCGCCCGCACCGCCACTGCCGCCGACACCGACGGTGATGTTGGCCGTTGCCTGGCTTCCGGACGCGGTGGAGGTGCCGCCCGCACCGCCGCCCCCGCCGATCGACTGGGCGACGATGCCGTCGGCCCAGTCGCCCAACGTGGCGATGCGACCGGCATGCGTCAGCGTGACCGCGTTGCCGTTGGCGGCCGTACCGCCAGTGCCGCCGTCGTCGATGGTCGCGCCGACACTGACGCCGAAGCAGTAGCCGGATTCACCATCGCCGTCGACGCTGGAGCAATCGCTCTCTCCCTCGTCGTCGAGCGGCTCGGAACCGTCGGAAGTAGCCTGCCCCACCGAGCCGCCCAGCCCGCCGCCACCGCCGATCGACTGCGCCAATACCCCGTCGGCATCGGCGCCAAAAGTAGTGATCTTACCTGCGGTGGTGACGTCGACCGTGCCGGCCGAGCCGCCGCTGCCGCCGGTGCGGCCAAGCGAAACGTCGACAGATGCGGAGAAAGCGCCGCTGCCCTCTTCCGATTCTTCGGCTTCCTCGCCGCCGGGCAGACTGGCGCTGGCCGAAAGCCCGACGCTGGCGCCCTGCGAAGTCCCGCCGCCACCGCCGATCGACTGGACGAGCACGCCGCGCGAACCGGACCCGCTGGTCTGCAGGCTGGTGCCGCCGTCGAGCGTCACAGTCGCGTTCCCGGCGCCGGCGCCGCCGCTGCCCGATCCGCCGATCCCGACTTTTGCCGTCAGGTTGAAGCCGCTGCCGATCTGCTTGCTGTTGACACTGCCGACGCCGCCATTGCCGCCGCCGCCGCCGATCGACTGCGCCACGATCGCATTGGCATAGTCGCCGGCCGTCGCCACCGAGGCGCTGTCATCGAGATCGACCGTGACGGTACCGCCATTGCCGCCGCCGCTGCCCGAGCCTCCGACCGAGACGCCGATGTTGGCGCTAACCGTGTCCACCGTGCCCGCCGTCGCGGCCAACGACGACGCGCTGCCGCCATTGCCGCCGCCGCCGCCGATCGACTGCGCCACGAGGCCATGCGACGAAGCGCCTTTCGTGGAGACCGCGGTGCTGCCGTCGAGCGTCAGTGACACCGCGGCGGCGTCATGGGACGATCCACCGCTGCCTCCAACCGCCGTGGAGACGCTCATCGCCAGGGAGACGTCCTCACCGGTCGGCACCGCCACGGTGAGTGCGTCGGCAATCGAAGAGCCGCCACTGCCGCCGCCGCCGCTGATCGACTGCGCGAGCACGCCGATGGCATCGGTCACGTCGCCGTCGTCCTGTCCGGTCCAGATGGAACTGTCGGTCAGATGCACTGTAACCTTGTCGCTGTACCCGCCGTTGCCACCGGTACCGCCGACGGCGACCGACGCGGTGAAGCCGAGACCTGCGGAATAGGAGCTCGCGGTACCGCCGGTGCCGCCGCCGCCGCCGATCGATTGCGCCACGATGCCCGCGGCGTGCGAGCCGCCGGTCATCAGGCTGAGGCCCTGGAAGCCGACATCCACGGTATTTGCATAGCCGCCACCGCCACCGCCGCCCCCGATCTGGAAGCTGCCGAACCCGGCATCGCCGCCCGTGGCGTTGCCGCCATTGCCGCCGCCGCCGCCGATCGACTGCGCGAGAATGCCGACCGCTCCGGAACCCCCGGTCGCGATCGTGACGGGCTGCGGCGCTCCGGAACCTGCGGAGCAATCGCTGCTGGGATTCGCATTGGTGACGCAGACCCATCCGCCGCTACCGCCACCCGAGGCACTGCCGCCGACGCCCAGCCCCGGAACCGCAACCGACATATCGATCACATCGCCGCCATTGCCGCCGCCGCCGCCGATCGACTGCGCCATGATCGCATGCGCCATTTCTCCCTGCGTGGTGACCGAACCGCCGGACAGCAATATGTTGGCATGAGTACCGTAGCCGCCGGCGCCGCCCGAGCCTCCGACGCCCGCGATGCCTTCAGCACCGCCACCTGAACCGCCGCCGCCGCCGATGGATTGCGCCATGATACCGATCGCCGCGTCGCCGGCGGTGCTGATGGCACCCGAGCTCCGGACCTCGGCAGTACCGCCGTAGTTGGCGGCGCCGCCGGTACCTCCGATAGACAGCACCCCGCCCGCCGTGCCGGCAGCGCCGCCGCCGCCGCTGATCGACTGCGCGATGATGCCGTGCGCGGAATAGCCGGTCGTGGTGATGATTCCGGTATGCTGGACGCTGGCCGTCTCGGCCTTCCCGCCGTCGCCGCCATCGCCACCCAGCTCGAGCGTCAGCCCGTCGGCGATGCCGCCTGTGCCGCCGCTGCCGCCGATCGACTGTACCAGGATGCCATAGGAATGGTCGCCCGAGGTGTCGATCGTCCCGCCAGCATTGTTGATGGTGGCCGTATTGCCATCGCCGCCATTGCCGCCATTGCCGGCACCGCCGCCGAGCACGTCGGTGAAATCGCCGCCCGTGCCGCCGCCGCCGCCGATCGAATGCAGGGTGACCGCAGCCGAAAAGTCCCCTGTCGTCGTGATCTTGGAGCCAGCAGTGACATACGCGCCGACACCGCCGGCATTGCCACCGTAGCCGCCGCCGCCGCTCGTTCCGACAAGGGCCGTGTCGTCGCCGCCATTGCCTCCCTGACCGCCGATGCTTCCCCCCAGCAGGCCGTAGGCCTCAAGGCCGTCGGTCTCGATGGAACCGCCATAGACGTTGATCTGAATCTCGCTGACGTCGCCGCCTTTACCGCCGGAGCTGTCCTTCTCGCCGCTGGCGCCGTCGCCGCCTCTACCGCCCTGCGCCAGCCCGACGACGCCGGCGACATAATCGCCTTTCGTCGAAACCGTGACGCCCGATTGGACGCTCAGGGTCGAGTTGAACGCAGAGCCGTTCCCGCCACGACCTCCGGTCGTTGACTTGGTGCCGGCGCCGCCATCACCACCCTGGCTGATGGCAACGATGCCGCCGGACAGTTCGTTCGGACCGGAGCCGGTGGCGACCACGGTGATGTCGGAATAGGTGTCGATGATGAACTGGTCGCCGTCCGCGCCGGCGCCGCCATTGTCGGATGAATCCTGAGAGGCCGTGCCATAGGAGCCTTGGCTCAACGCATAGATGCCGCGCACGCTGTCGGCACTGTTCGAGTAGATGTTGATCGCACCGACCGAGGCATTTCCGCCGGTTGATCCGTTGCTGATGCGGATGGCGCCACCTGCCCCACCCGCGCCATTGTCGTGCCCCCCCGCCTGGCCGATGGATTGGGCGGCGAGACCCCAGACATAGTCCAGCCCGTTCAGCGGGTTGGTCGCGCTGCCGAGATTCACCTGTCCAGTGTTGGTGATGCTGATGCTTCCGCCGCTGCCGCCGACTCCCCCGAACTGGTCGCCTGCCGCGCCGCTGTTCTGGTTGCCGCCGGTGCCACCCTTGCTCACGGCATGGATGCCGGCCATGCCCCTGGCCGTATTGGAGCTGAGCGACTCTACGCTCAGCGCTCCGTAGTTGGTGATCGTCAGCGCGCCTCCGGACCCGCCTGCCCCACCGTTGGACTTGTAATTGTCGTTATCCCCGTCCCCCGAGCCGCCGAAGCTCGTCGCGGAAATCAGGCTGCCGATCGAGCCTGGATCCGTCGAGGTGGTCAGAGTTATGGGCCCGTAATTGGTGATCGTCACGGTGCCCCCTGCGCCGGCGCTTCCCTCGTCGACGCCAGCGCCACCCATTGTGTACGTCATGATGACACCGCCGACGGAATCCCAGGGCATGGTGTAAGGGAGACTGGCGCCGGCCGTGTACGAGGCCTGGGTGTCGATCGTTATGTTCGCTCCGGGATCACCGTTCTTCTCATCCTTGTCATCCACACCACTGTCGCCCCAACAGGCCGACCATGTGTATCCATAGTCGACCTGGCCGATCGTCTGGGTTGCACTTCCATTGCAACCCGCATACGCCTCGCCGGCCAGGGCCGCCCCGCCGAGACCCACGGCCAGCACGAACAAAAAATGCGACGTGTTCCGCTCGGACGGAAGCGCCGCTTGGTCGCCGGGCCGGAATGCTGTGAGCGAAGACCTCGGCCGGGCTTTCCTGCTTCTGGTGGCGTGCTTCATCCGATGTATCCCCCCGAAAAATGGCGCCCGTACAGCGAGACACGGCGGCAAGCCTTGCACCGCCATGTTCAACGTGCGAGTGTGCGACGCACTGAATATGCGACTCCTCATAGGTATTAATGATGCGCTCTCCGCGCATGGACACGCCCTATTCGATGAACCGGTCGATCTACTCGGTGAAGAGACCAATCCAGCCCGGGGATGACGGCAATTAGGGAATTACAGCTTCGATGGTTGTCATTGCCGAGCCCGATCCTCGTCGCGAGCTGAGTGGAGGCCACATCGCGGATCCGAGCTCCGGGCGGAGCCGGATGACGCGAAAAACCGACAGGTCGGGCACCGTTCTGGTGGGTGCGCTCGGTTCGTTCTGGCGGGCGCAGACGGCCGGCTGGCTCTTCGGCGCGCTGTTTGCCGTCGTCAGCCGTATTCTCGCATTCGAGGACGTGGCGTTCGCGTTTGCATTGACCGCCGTTCTCGAGCCCCTCGGCTTCGCGCTCACCACCCTTGCTTACCGGGTATTTCGCCACCGGATCGGCGGCGTCACGCTGACGGTCGTCGCGGTCGCCCTGGCGCTCTCGATTGCCGGTGGCCTGCTGCAGATGCTGATCGCCAACGGAATAAAGGACATCCTGCAGCCGAACATCGATCCGGACTACGGCGCCAACGGCTCGGTGATCCCGGCGATCTACTATACCCTGATCTTTCTGGGATGGTCTCTTGCCTATCTCTGGATCAAGGCGGATGCCGACGCGAGAAAGCAACGGATCCGGCGCCACCGGGCCCGCGAGGAGGCGCTGCGGGCCGAGCTTCACCAGTTGCGCCTGCAACTCGATTCGCACTTCCTGTTCAACGTGCTGAACACCGTGGCGATGGAGATTCCCGAGGAGCCGGACACGGCGCTCGAGATGATCCACCGGATCACGGCCTATCTGCGCTATTTGCTCGAGAACCAGACGCGTCGCATCTGTCCGCTCTCGGACGAGATCGAAGCAATGCTCGCCTACATCCGTATCCAGGAGCTGCGGTTCGAAGGCCGCCTCGATTTGATGGTCGAGGTGGACCCCGCGGCCCGGTCGATCGCCGTGCCGCATCTCATTCTGCAGCCGCTGGTGGAGAATGCCGTGAAGCACGGACTGCGCTCGTCGGCCAGCCGTTTCGCGGTCGGCATCACCGTGGAGCGTCGAGACGCCGACCTCGTCATCGAGATCAGCAATCCCGGCAGGCTGGAAGCGGGCGAACGTGACCGCCCGGCCATCGGTCTCGCCAACATTCGCCGCCGGCTGGAACTGCACTATCCGCTCGGTCACGCATTGACACTGATCCAGGCCGGCGACAACGTGATCGCGCGCCTGATGCTGAGGGGGGATGCATGCTTCGCGTGATGGTTGTCGACGACGAGCCGCCGGCCCGGCGAGGGCTGAAACGTCTGATCCAAGCGCACCCGGATGTCGAAGTCATCGGCGAAGCCGGTTCGCTGGACCAGGCGCAGCAACTGACGCATGCCCTGCGGCCAGATGCGATCTTCCTCGACATCGATCTTGGCGACGATAACGGATTCGGCCTGATCAAGCGGCTCGATCAGGTGCCGGCGATCGTCTTTGTGACCGGACACGGCACCTACGCGCCGCAGGCGTTCGACGTCGCAGCGCTGGATTTCCTGCTGAAGCCCGTGGAGCGGCAACGTCTGGCATTGACCCTGGACCGGCTGCGGCGCTATCGGCGCGCGCACGACCTTGACGGCAAGATCGAGGACACGGCAACAGCGCCGGTAGCCACGCCCGACAGGAGACGCCTGCACATCAGGATGGCGGGCCAAACAGTCGTCCTGCCGACCGACGGGATCGCCATGCTCGCCGCCGAAGCGGACTTCACGCGCATCGTGATGGCGGATGGGCGGGACTATTTGGTGTGCCGGCTGCTCGGCCAATGCGGCGCAGACCTTCCGACGCCGCCATTCTTCCGCGTCAGCCGCTCCCTGATGATAAATCTGGATCGGGTGGTACGCGTGAGAACGCACGACAAAGGGCGCTCGCTCCTGTCGCTCGGGCGGTCCCTTGCGCCCATCATGCTCGGTCGAATCGCCACCACGCGCTTGCGGCGTGCGCTCGACGGAGTCCAGCGAGTGAAAACTGTATCTGACGGGAATGACGCTCCCGCTTGACCGATCAGACCGGCGCCGTCGGAGACTGCTGCCGGCCTTCAATAAATCACTGCATTGAGTGTTACGTATACAGGCGAGCCCGCCTCCAGCCGTGCGCTGCCGCGCGCAATCAGCCAGCCGTCCGCACGCTCCAGACGCGCCACGATCCGCCGCGTCGGAGAAGGCGTCGCGCTTGCAGGCGACGGCAAGGAAAATGCTATCGACTTCGATTTTCCGTCGCTTTTGATGCGCGTTTGCGTGGCGCGACGCCGCGTCTCGTCCTGAATGGCAGGGTCGTCGAGATAAATCTCGAGATGACCTTCCGGGATGACCGCGCTACCCTCGAAGGTGACTGCACCGCGGATATCCGTCGATTGCGCGGCGACCGGCCCGGCGACGGCGGCGACGGCGGCAGCTCCGACGGTCAAGAGTACCGTGCGGCGGTCGGTAGGGCGCTTCATCACACACTCTCCCTGGAAGCCCCGCGAAACGCGGCGCTGCGGATGGGGCGCCTGAGGCGCCCCCGTCCGTGCGTCAGATGATAATGAAGTCGGAGGCCGAAAGCCTCAGATTCGTGCTCAGCTGCGCAAACTGAATGGCTGCAACGTCTCCGCCGCCATCGGCGTCATAGGACAAGGCGCCGCTGTCCGTGTCGTATATGATGCGGTCGTCTGCGTCATGGGCGACACCTCCCGCGCTTCCGTAAAATGCGCCCAGGGCGAGAGTGCCTTCGCCACCCACGCTTTCGAAAACGAGGTTGTCCAGCAGGATCGTGTCGTCGATGACATCGAAGTCCTTGATCCAGTCGACATTGCCGTTCCCAAGCGCCGTCGAGAAGCGGAATGTATCCTCTCCCGCGCCGCCGGTGAGCATGTCTGCCGCCAGTCCGCCATCCAGCAGATCGCTGCCTGCGCCGCCGATCAGGGTGTCCGATCCCGCGACGCCCGGCTGGGCCGGAGCCGGAGGGAACTCGACCGACACATTAAGCTCGTATGACGAGCCTGCCGGCACGGCTTCTGCCCAGCCGTCGCCCGGCGCCGTGGGCGACCAGCTGCCTTCCAGTATGTAATAGGTTCCGGTCTCCTGAGCCACGAATACCAGGCTCGAATCCCGGTTGCTGGCAGAGCCCGGATCGCCGCCGCCGTCATCGTTCTGAGCGACGATGTTGCCGGCGCTGTCGAGCAGCCTGACCCAACTGTCATGGACGTTCGGATCGGCGATACCGTCGATGTCGATCGTAATCACCGTACCGGCCGCCAGATCGATCTTGTAGTATCCGCCCTGGCCGTTGCCGGTGGCGTTGACGGTCGTATGAAGGACGGTGGTCGAGTCGAAGATATCGGGGTCGCTGGTCAGGGAGAAGTTGTCGGAGATGTCGAACGCGGCCGCGATCGAATTGTTCGTCGCGTCCGGTCCGAGCGTCGCGTAGCCGGTTCCCATACCCGGGCGTGGCGGCGCGTCCCCCTGATAGGCAAAATCGCCGAGCAGGGTGTCGTCGCCGCGGCCGCCGTCGATTGTGTCGTTGCCGCCCTGGCCGGTCAACACGTTGGCCGCACCATTGCCGGTCAGCCGGTCATTGAACCCCGATCCTGCGAGATTCTCGATGGAGATATACGTGTCTCCGCCGGACCTGCCTCCAGTGAGACTGAGCCTGACGCCGCTCGCCGCATCGGCGTAGTCTGCCGTGTCGCTGCCGGCGCCGCCGTTCAATCTGTCGGCGCCGCCGCCGCCGGTCAGCGTGTCGTCGCCAGCACCGCCGGCGAGATCGTTGGCCTGCGCATTGCCGATGAGATGATCGTCAAAGGACGAGCCGACGGCATTTTCGAAGCCGACCAGCATATCGTGCCGGATAACCGCGCCTCGCCCGACGATCTGCACCGGCCCATCACCGTCGCCGCCGCTGGCAGTGCCGTTGGCAAGATCGATCGTGACGCCGTCAGGGCTACCCGCATAGACGACCGTGTCGATACCGGAACCACCATCCAGATAGTCCTGACCGGCGCCGCCGATGATCGTATCATTGCCGGCCTCGCCATACAGGATGTCGCCATCGTTGCCGCCATCCAGGGTGTCGTTGCCGCCGCCGCCATTGAAGTAATCTCCGCCGCCCTGGCCCCAGAAGTGATTTGCGGCGGATGTGCCGATGAAGCGGTCGATGCGGTCATCGGACCCGATCAGGTTTTCGATGCTGTAGAAAGTGTCGCCCGAGGCGGTGCCGCCGCTGGCGACATTCGTGGCAAGGTTGACGAGCAGCTGAAACGGACTTTCCCTGCTGAAATCGACGGTATCGATCCCCGCCCCGCCCCTGAATATATCAACTCCGTCCTGGCCGCTCAGCGTATCGTCGCCGGCGCCGCCGTCGAGAATATCATTGCCCTGGCCGCCGAGGATCGTGTCGTTGCCGGCCCCGCCGTAGAGCGTATCGTTTCCGTCATCGCTCTCGGTCTGGTCTTCGAGGTCTTCGACGTCGATCGTATTGTTGATGTCGCGGCTGGCGAGCGAGTCGCGGCCCCCGATAATCAGGTCGTCACCACCCTGACCAAAGATCGTGTCGTCGCCGGCGCCTCCGTCGAGGGTATCGTTTCCGCTGCCGCCGAAAATGATGCTTGTCATCGTGTTGTCGCCGATGCTGGGCGGCGACGCTCCGCCGCCGCCAGGCTGCGTCGTCGACTCGTCGGCATAGATGATGTTTTCGACGTTGGCGATTTTCCTGATTTTCAGGTTCCTGGACAGGAGGATGACGGTGTCGTTGCCGCCGTTGACCTCCTCACGAACGATGTCGTCAAGTGAATCGACGAAGTAAGTATCGTCGCCGCCATTGCCGGCCATGCGGTCGCCACCGCCACGGCCATCGAGCGTGTTGGCGCCGTCATTGCCGATCAGAATGTCGTCGAAACTGCTGCCGATGCCGTTCTCGATGTAATAATCGGTCCCATCCGCGTTGTGGCCGGCGAAGATCGACACGTTGTTGCTGTGACCGTTGACGCTGGAGAACTGACCGGCGCGCAAGTCGAGGATCGTACCCGCGGTCGAGCCGGAGAAGTCGATCGTGTCGGTTCCGCCCGTATCGTGGATCGCAAAGCCGATGTCATGCTGCATGCCCGAGGAGGTCAACTGATAGCCGTATTGCGTGCTCCCGAAGCCGTAGACGTTGTCCCCCGTGTTGAGTTCGATGTGCTGATAAGTGCGCACTCCGTTCTCGTCCACGGTCGAGAAAAAGCGGCGGATGACCGCCTCGATGTCGGCCATGAGGGGCGTCGAGGCAGACCAGCGGCTGGTTTCCCCGACATCGATCCCGTCGAAATAGGACATCACGCTGTATTGCTGGCGATCATAAGTCCAAGTCGCATTGTTCAGATAGTTGATCTGCACGCCGCCGGGACCGCTGTAATTGTAAAGTCCGGGATGGTTCAGTCCGAATTCATGGCCGAACTCATGGATGAAGGAATCGAAGACATAGCCGCCGATGTCCGCCTTATTGGGTTCCGTGTCGTGGAAACGCTGCCCGATGCTGACATAGCGGTTGCTCGAATAGGCGCTGCCATCGTCCTCCTCGCCGAGCTCGGGGCTGACGACCTCCATCCAGTCCGTCGTGCTGTCGAACGGTGCGTCGTCGACGATCTCGAATTTTAGAGGGGTGACGGACGCCCACATCTGCAACGCGCCGATCGCGGCGGCTTTGTATTCGGGGTGATCGTTGAGCTCGTAAACGTTGATCCTCAGCGTTCCCGCAGCCAGTTCCGGCGTCAGACTGCGGGGCAACGCCCCAAGGTAGTCGAGAAAGGACTCATAGTCCTCGCTCTTGCCATAAGGGTTATCCGGCGTCTGATCGTTGATCCACCAATTGTCGCTGGTCTGGCTAGGGTTCGGCATCTTAAGCTTCCCTCTCTGACGATTGTGCGCATTTACGGCTTTGCCGTTCTGCAGCTGCCAATTTTCCACCCCGCACGCTTGGCGTGCGCCTGCCCGTCAGCCCCACCTGAAATAATGAGATTGGAAACGTCGACTTGTCACCCCCACAAAGCCGGGGGTGACGTCACCTTAGCCGGCGCGGCGGTCAGTGCGGAGCGGTGGCCGCTGCACTCTGCGATACACGCCGCCAGCCCTGTGTGCGGGCAAGAAGAAGCCGCGATACAAACGCATGAAGAAGTTTTGCCGCAACATTGGTGTAGAAGATCATCATGCCCATCGCGGCCGCCGGCGCTATGTCGCCCGCGTCATCCATGTTCAGGATGGCAACCGAGGCGAGCTTGGTATCCGTGGCATAGAGGAACACCACTGCCGAGACCGTCGTCATGGCGTTGACGAAGAGATAGATCGCGATCTCGAGCACGGCAGGAAGGCAAACCGGCAGTGTGACCCGGAAGAAGAGCTTGTAGAAAGGTATCTTCAGAGAACCCGCCACAGCCTCGAACTCCGGATCCAACTGCTTCAGCGCAGTGAGCGCCGTCAGATGGGCGACGGTGTAAAAATGCGTGACGGTGCACAGCACCAGAATGGTCATCGTGCCGTAGATGCCGTGAAGCGGGTTTGCGGCATTGTTGAAGAAGAAGATATAGGCAAGTCCCAGCACCATGCCCGGCACGGCCATCGGGAGCATTGCGAGCATATGAAAGGTCGCCCGGCCGAGCCCGAAGCCCTTGGTCTTTTCGACCATGTAGGCGCCGGTGAACACGATCAGCGAGCCGATCACAGCCGTCATGAGAGCGAGCCGGATAGAATTGTAATAGGCATCCCAGCCGCCGCCATCCATAAGGTCGAAGGCATAGTTGCGCAGCGACGGGCTGAGGTCGTATGGCCAGAATTTCACGACCGCCGCAACCTGGCACATGCCGATCATCCCGAGGACGAAGACCGCGACCAGGGAGCAGAATGCGAAACAAGCCGCATCGAAACCGCGCCGCGGCTTCGGCTCGTAGGGGACGGCGCGCGCGGAAAGCAAAGCCACCTGCCGGCGCTGCGTCATGCGATCGACGACGAAGGCCAGAAATGCCGGAACGAGCAGGATGACCGACACGACGGCGCCCATTTCGAAATTCTGCTGACCGATCACCTGCTTGTAGATGTCGACGGCCAGCATGCCATATTGCCCGCCGATCACCTTGGGCAGGCCGAAATCGGTTATGACCAGCGTGAAGACCACGAAAGCCGCGGAGATCAGGCCGTATCGGGCACCGGGCACGGTCACCGTCCAGAAGGTCCGCCACTTGCTTGCGCGAAGCGACGTCGCCGCCTCGTAGTGACGGGCATCGGCGACCGAGAGAGCCGTCGATATGATCAGAAATGCGTGCGGCAGCGTGAAAAATACCGAGCCCACGACGATGCCGGGCGGGCCATAGATCGAATGACCGAACAACAGATCCTTAAAGACGCCCTGATTTCCGAACAGGTACACGAGCGCGATGCCCGGCAAGAGGGACGGAACCAGGATCGGGATCGTGACGATGAGCTTGAACAGCCCCTTCCCCGGCATCCGGCTCCTGTTCACGGCATAGGCGAGCCCGAAGGCGACGACGAGCGTGACTGCGGTGCTGATCAGCGCCATCGTCACCGAATTCCTGATCGAACGGACGAGCGAAGGTGTTGAAAAATACTCGGCGAAATTGGAAAGTCCGATCGAGCGCGAGGGCCGCAGCATTACCCTGCGGAAATTGTTGCTGTCATATTCCTGCCACTCGGTACCGCGCACCAGCTGCGAACCGGCAAGAAAGTGCGCCTCGTCGCTCGTGCCGCGAATGCGATATCTGACCGGGCTGCGGAAGCTGAAATCCGGGAAGAGCTTCGCCGCCTGCAGCCGCCCATCGGCGCTGGCCTTGAGATCGCTTTCCGGGAAGGCGGCGACGGCGGCATTGAGCGCCGCAGCGGTCACGGCATCGCTCCACCCCTGCCCGCTTTGGTCGCTCACTTGGAACTCGAACTGGCGGAGATCGAACGTGTAGGTGGAGAACGATTTCGACAGCATCACGAAGAGCGGTAGTGCAAGAGCGACGACCAGATAGATGCCGACGACGAGCATGACTGCGCGTTTGAGCCTGTCGTCGCCGGAAATCTGCTGGCGAACGGCTCGGCCGGGCGGGAGGAAATCGACAGCAAGCGTCATTCGCGTCAGGCCTTTGCAAAAAGGAGCAGGCGTTCCTGCGGGATTTCGACCTGAATGGCGCTGCCGATCTCGATGCTCAGGCGGCGAACCGCGTTTGTCGAGAAATCCGCGACGAGCGCCTTCTCTTTCAGGCGCGGGGCTGAGAGCCGTGTGCGCCAGAACATGCCGAGAAACTCCATATCCTCCACATGGGCGTCGATGAGATTGTCCGCATTGCCGACGGCATCGAGCCCGGTCGCCCGATGGGCGGCGGCGCCGTGCGGGATGATATCGGCTGGACGGACAGCGGCTACGACCGCCGAACCCGGGGGTAACCGATGCTCGGCACAGGCAAATCGCGTGTGACCGATTTCGACTTGCGCCCCCTTCCCGACCGTTGCGGGGAACTGGTTGGTCTCGCCGATGAAGTCGGCGACGAAGAGTGTCCTCGGGTGGCGATAGATCTCGGTCGGCGTACCGACCTGTTCGATGCCGCCATGGTTCATGACGACGATCCGGTCTGCCATGGAGAGCGCCTCTTCCTGATCGTGCGTGACCATGATCGTGGTGACGCCGAGCTTGCGCTGCAGCTCCTTGATCTCGTGTCTCAGATGCACGCGCACCTTGGCGTCGAGCGCCGACAGGGGCTCGTCGAGAAGCAGCAGGCCCGGCGAGATCGCCATGGCGCGGGCAAGCGCCACGCGCTGCTGCTGTCCGCCGGATAGCTGGGCCGGATACTTCCGGCCCTGGCTGCCCAAGCCGACGAGTTCCAGAAGCTCAGCGACGCGTGAGGCGATTTCGTGCCGCGGGCGGCCGATATTCTCGAGCCCGAAGGCGATGTTCTTCTCGATGGTCAAATTCGGGAAGAGCGCATAGGACTGGAAGACGATGCCATAGTCCCGCTGCGCCGGCGGTAGCCTGGAAATATCCTGCCCGCCTTGCCAAATGGTGCCCCGCGACTGGATGTCGAGGCCGGCGATGGCCCTCAGAAGCGTGGTCTTTCCGCAGCCGGAAGGTCCGAGGAAACAGATGAATTCGCCCTCCTTCACCTGAAGGTCGATGTCGCGCAGCGCGACGAAATCGCCATAGGCCTTCCAGAGGCCGCCGATTTCGAGGAATGGCCGTCTTTCGATCTGATGGATAGCGGGCTTCTCGCACCAATCTTTCCGCCGCGAAGGGGAATCCGCCTGCTCGGCGTTTCCCTGTCATCGTTGGAACGGCAGACGCTACAAACGGAACCGCAGCTGCGGCTGGCGCTTTAGACTGCCAGCATCGGCTGAACAGGAGAGGTTGAATGGCGCGTAACCCGGAATGTCCCTGCCGGCAGCCGGCGAAGGATTTCGCCTTCGGGTACCAGTCCGTCGAACCAGGCCATGCGTTGCTCCCGTCTCAGCACCACCATCTGCCTGAATCGGCGCAAGATCGTCATTCGCCTCGATCGTCAGGATGGCATAGGAGTCTGGCCAGTCGTTGATCGCCGGCCGCCAAATCCCCGCGAAATAGAACCAGTCACCATTCGCGAGCGAGAAACTGAAGGTTCGGTGGCGAAACTCGGAAGCGGGCACCAGGCAGCGGTGGGTCGGAAACGTCCTTCCTTCCGATCGAACGACGTTCACGGCGCGCGCATCGCCGTCGCGCGGGCGCAGCCCCCACGGCAATTCCACCATCTCCACATCGCCGTCATGGCGCCTTATGATCACCCGGCGCTCGTCGAGCGGAGCGTCGGACTGGAAAACGGTCGCACTCGTCATAGTTAGAACATAGCAGGAACAACTTCCCCACACAATCAGACCTGAGATGGAGGACGCATGTGCAATGATTATCGGCTGATGGTGGATGTCGCCTCGATCATCGAGGACTTCGCCGACCTGAAGATCAAGGTCCGTTTCGGCGAAGGCGCGCCGAATCTTGAACCGCGCGAGGACATCAAGATCACCGATGTCGGCCCCATCGTCAGAACGCTTGACGGAGCCCCGGATGAAGTCGAGCTCGTGCAGCGGCGCTGGAGCTGGCCCGGACCGAACAAACGGCCGGTGTATAATTTCCGATCTGAGGGTCGCGAGTTCAATTCCAATCGCTGCCTGATCATCGCCGACGGCTTTTACGAGTTCACCGAACCGAAGGACCCGAAGAAGAAACGCAAGGACAAATGGCTCTTCACCAAGAAGGACGAGCCGATCTTCTGTATCGCCGGAATCTGGCGTGAGACGCCGGAGGTCGGCCAGGCCTTCACCATGCTAACGATGGAGCCGGGAGCGGACATTGCCCCCTACCACGATCGACAGATTGTTATTCTGGAGCGGAACGCCTGGGCCGACTGGCTGAATCCGACCGTTTCCGCCAAGTCGCTCATCAAACCTCTACCCGCAGGCACTTTAGTCATCGATCACGTGGGCTAACTGGTAAACACTCTGCAACATCGCTCTTCGCGGAAGCCTTAAGCCTTACGGGAGTGGACTCAAGTCAGTCTCCTCCGGCAAATTGGCCGGATTCCACACGACCTCCCACAGATGGCCATCGGGATCGGTGAAGTAGCCCGCATATCCCCCGTAGAACGTCTCTTGGGCGGGCTTCACGATGGCCGCGCCCGCTTCGCGTGCCTGTTCCATGACTTCATCCACCTCGCTTCGTTGCGAGACGTTGTGGCCGATCGAGAACGATGTGCTGCTGGCCGGCACTTTCGTCAGTCCGCTATCGTGAGCTAAATCGTCCTGATCCCAGATCGCAAGTTTGACACCGTTCGAAAGATCAAAGAACGCGACGGCGCCATGCTCGAATTCGCGGCCCACGATCCCTGGAGTCTGCAGTCCCAGTCCGTCACGATAGAAAGCGAGAGACCGTTCAAGATCTGCAACGCCAAGCGTCAGTACAGAAATGCGGGGCTTCACGAGCAATTCTCCCGTTAAACCGGTGGCTTGCCACATCCAGTTTCGCGCTGTCTTTGCGTCCAAACAGCAGTGCCGTGTCACGTGTTTCCATGTCAACCGAAATTCATGCCATGTGACACCAGCGAAATTCATGCGCTACCCGCATGACACAATCGAATACGACGACCCTCTAGAAGCCACCCGACATCACGACGGCCTCACCGGTCATGAAGCTACACGCATCCGAGGCGAGAAAGAGCGCAGCGCCCACCATTTCGTCGGGCCTGCCTGCGCGGCCCATCCAGTTGAGCGTCCGGACGTAGTTCGACCATGCCTCAGGATCGCCGTCGCGGCGGGCGGCGTTTCGGTCCGTGTCGATGAGTCCCGGTGCAAGTGTGTTGAGTAGCACGCCGCGGGAGGCATAATCGCGAGCGAGGCTTTGGATCAGGTTATGCTGGGCTGCCTTGGTCGCCGCATAAATGGAGACGATGGATTTTGGCCGCAACTGGTTGATGCTACCAATGTTGACGACGCGGCCCCAGCCGCGTTCCGCCATGGCGGGCAACGCCACCTGCAGCATCTCGACTGTAGAGCGAAGGTTGACATCGATCTGGGTGGCAAAATCCTCAGGTGTCACATCGTTGAGCGCCCCGTTGATTTGCGCCGATGCGTTGATCACCAAAATATCCAGGGGACCTGCGGCGCCTTCAGCCGCCGCAATCAAGTCGCGCCCGGCACTGGGCGGCGAAAGCTCGCGATGGATCGAGACCGCGTCACCGCCGGCAGCGCGTATTGCCTTTTCAATTTCGGCCGTAGCGCCGGGCCTCTGTCCGTGCAGGACAACACGCGCGCCATACGCTGCATAGGCTTGTGCGATCGAGGCCCCGATGCCGCGGCTCGAGCCGGTCACCAGAGCTGTTCTGCCCTTCAGCGAAAATATGTCCTTATACGTGCTCACAACTGTCCCTCAGACGCCGAAGAGCGAGGTGGGCAGGCCGCGCTCGCCGGGATTGCAGGCAAAAATGCCGCCGGAGAGCGGTGCTTCCGTCAGCGTTGAGGCCGGGAGACGGGTGCGCGCACTGGTGATGAACAAAGTCGCAAGATCGTCCCCGCCGAAGGCAACGCTGGTGGGGCGCGGCACCGGCAGTTCGACGGCTCGATCCAGCCGGCCATCTGGCCTATAGCGGTTCACGCGCCATCCGTCCCAGATCGCACACCAGATCCCGCCATCGGCATCGACAGCAAGGCCGTCCGGGCGGCCTTCCGCCTCGGGCACCCTAACGAAGACACGGCGGTTGGCGATGCTCCCCTCGCGTGCATCGAAGTCGTAGGCATAGATGATGCCCGGCACCGTATCAACGAAGTAAAAGGTCGAACTGTCCGGACTCCAGGCCAGCCCATTGGCGACCGTGAAACCGCTCCCGGCGCGGGTTACTTCGCCGGCACTCGTAAGGCGATAAAGGCTGCCGGTCGGGCGGCTCACGTCGAGCCGCATCGATCCCACCCATAGGCGGCCGCTCGGATCGACTTTGGCGTCATTCAGGCGGTTTTCCGGCAACCCGGGTTCCGGCTCGGCGAAGGGGTTAAAGTCGCCGCGGTCGAAATCGAAGTGCTCGACGCCATCCTGGGAGGCGACGATCAGTCCCTCATTCCGCGTCGGAAGGACAGCACTGACGAGTTTGGCGACGTTACAGCTCTCGTTCTTACCAGTGACGGGGTCGAAGCGGTGCACAGCCGGATGCAGGATGTCCACCCAATAGAGCCGCTTCTCCCTTTCGACCCAAACTGGTGCTTCTCCGAGCTGAGCGCCCCAGGGCAAGACGCATTGCACGTCGCTGAAGCCCCCCGAGCGCGTGCGGGGGCGTGGTCCAGAGCTGATCGCAACCGCCCCGACCGTGCCAGTGATCCGTCGCGCCGCCGCCATCAACTCGCGCCCAGCCGGATGGATGGCGGAACTGTCGAGGCGGGAAGCCGGCCCAAGCACGACGAGTGCGCCGAGTGGCACTCCATCGCGCCCGGCGATCGGAGCAGCGACGGAATTGACCCCGGCCAGATGCTCCTCGTAGGAAACGGCGTAGCCGCGGGCACGTGTCAGAACGAGATCGGCCTCCAGCGCCTGCGAATCCGTGATGGTGTTTGGCGTAAATCGATCATATGTGATCTGCCCCGCCAGCGACCGGGCGAAAGACGGCTCCTGAAACGCAAGCAGGACCTTGCCGGCCGCAGTGCAATGAATCGGCACGCGCCGACCGACCTCGATCAACACGCCCAAACCACCACTTGACCGCTCCTCCAGATAGACCACGCGCTGACCGTCCAGCCGGCAAAGCGCAACCGTCTCTCCGAGCTCGCTCGCAAGGCGATCGAGTTCGGGGATGGCGGCGCTGACGAGGTCGAATTTGTCCCAAACCCGATGTGAGAGCTCGACAAAACGGTGGCCGAGCAGATAGGCCCCCGTGGTCTCGTCCTGCCGGATCAGCCGGAAGACCATCAGCGTCTTGAGCATGCGCGCAAGCGTTGGCTTCGGCACACCGCTCATTTTCTGCAGATCGGCGAAGCGCAGCGGTTTCGGCGCCTCGGCTATGAGGTCGAGGAGAGCAAGCCCCTTGGCGAGCGCTGCCGCCCCCGCCGGCGCACCGCGATCCTCCAGCCCGCCTAAGCCTGCCTTGTCGTCCATTCCGCTACCGCCTCGTCCAGCATTCGCATGATCGGCCAGTCAGGCTCGAAACCGAGTGTCTCGCGAATGCGCTGATTGGATGTGTGATACCAAACACCGGCGCCAGGCAGATCCACCGTCATAAGCGGCAACCCGGTCTTTTGCGCCATTACGGGCAGGATCTCGGCGAAGTCAACAGCTTCGGTAGCTCCCAGATTGAAGATACCACCGGCTGCCCTTTGGTGCGTAAGTGCAAGCAGCACGCCTTGGGCCATGTCGCGGGTGTCAGTTATATGCATTCGGAACGGCCGTCCCTCTTCATTGCGGGTCAGCACCAGCGCGGGCCGACCGGGGTCGGCCGCACGCAGAAGATCGGCCGCAGCCTTATTGCCAAAGTTTTCCTGCTGCTTGATTTTGGGTCGAAGAAAGAAGCGCGGCCCGGAGAAGAAGCTTTCGGGATCGAGCAGCTCACTTGCGTTCTGCGTGTGCGAGAAGCGCAGGATTACCGTCTCCATCGACGATACGCGCCCCTGGAACGTCACCAGTTCCTCGCCGAGAAGCTTGGTCAGGCCGTATGGCGACAGCGGCTTCTTCGGGTGGTCTTCGGTAATCGGTTGAAACTCCGGTTTGTTTTCCGGGTAGACCTCGCCGGAACTCGCGAAGACGAAGCGCCCGACCTTAGCCGCGGCCGCGGCCTCGAGCACGATGCGCGTCCCCTCGACATTGGCCCGAAAGAGTTTGTCGCGATCGCTTTCCAGCCAGGACATGAAAGCGCCGAGATGAAGCACCGCGTCGGTGCCTTCGCAAGCGCGTATCGCCGCTTCCCGATCGTCGAAGGCCCCGACGACTTCGTCGAAGCCGCCGTCCTCGATACCGGCCGAGCGAAGGTCGAAGCCCCGGACTTGATGGCCGCCGGCAATCAGCCGCCGGACGACAAAGGCGCCGACCCTTCCGGCAGAGCCCGTTACAAGCACTTTCATGTCAGTTTACTGCCTTTTCTGTCTTTGCGTCGAAGAGGTGGACCTCTGAGGCATTGAACGAGAGCACAAGCTCTTCGCCCTCGCGGATGGGGCCTGCGTGTGCGATACGGGCGATAAGACCCTTGCCGCGCTCCTCGTCGCGCGCATCCGCTCTGTAGGCGTGCTCGCCAGGTTCGAAGTAGACGTACTTTTCCGAGCCGAGGCTTTCCACCAAAGTCGGCTTTACGGTGAATGTGACGTCACCTGGACCGAGCGCGAGGTGTTCGGGCCGGATGCCGACGATGATCTCTCCCGCGCCGACGCCGACAGCCGCATTGAAGGTCTGGCCGAAGAGCGTCAGCTTGCCGGCTTCGATCCTGGCGCGCAGGAAGTTCATGCCCGGCGAGCCGATGAACCCGGCGACAAAGAGGTTCTCCGGCTTGGCGAACAAAGTATCAGGGTCGGCGATCTGCTGGATGGCGCCGTCACGCATGATGACGACACGATCGGCCATGGTCATCGCCTCGATCTGATCGTGCGTGACATAGACCGTCGTGACCCCGATGCGCTTGTGAAGCGCGCTGATCTCGGCGCGCGTATGGACGCGCAGCTTGGCGTCGAGGTTGGAAAGCGGCTCGTCCATAAGGAAGGCGCGCGGCTCGCGCACGATAGCGCGGCCGAGTGCGACGCGCTGGCGTTGTCCGCCCGAAAGCGCCTTCGGTCGCCGGTCCAGCAGATGGTCGACTGCGAGGATCTTGGCCGCCGCGCGGACCCGCTTGTCGATCTCTGTCTTGAGCATCCCACGCATCTTGAGCCCGAAGCCCATATTCTGACCCACCGTCAGATGCGGGTAGAGAGCATAGTTCTGGAAAACCATCGCGATGTCGCGGTCGCCCGGGGCAAGGTCCGTCACGTCCCTGTCGCCGATCATGATCTTGCCACCGCTTGCCGGCTCCAGCCCGGCAAGAATTTTCAACATCGTTGACTTGCCGCAACCCGAAGGACCGACCAGTACGACGAACTCGCCATCCGCGATCTCCAGCGAGAACTCCTTGAGCACGTTGAGCGCTCCGTAGTCCTTGTAGACGTTTTGAATGCTTATTCCGGCCATTTCACTTCTCCGCGCCGGCAGTCAGGCCGCCGACCAAATAGCGTTCGAGGAACAGGTAGATGAGGATGATCGGCAGCGCGATGAACACGGCCGCCGCCGAGATCTCGTTCCAGTCGGTGACGTACTCGCCCTTCATCGTGGTGATGCCGAGATTGGCCGTCCAACTGCCCTGGGCATTGGTCAGGAAGGTGCGAGCATAGGCATAGTCCGCCCAGGAGAG
Organism: Sinorhizobium sp. M4_45; assembly: GCF_002885915.1. NCBI lineage: Bacteria > Pseudomonadati > Pseudomonadota > Alphaproteobacteria > Hyphomicrobiales > Rhizobiaceae > Sinorhizobium > Sinorhizobium sp. M4_45. The sequence continues at coordinate 71,223 of NZ_NWVE01000016.1, read as the reverse complement.
GACGAAGGCATAAAGCGCCGTTGCAGCTAGACCAGGCGTCGCTACCGGAAGCACGACCCGGAACAGGGCGCCAAGCGGTGAGCAGCCATCGACCATCGCCGCCTGCTCCAACTCGCGCGGGATCGTGTCGAAGTAACCCTTCAACATCCAGGTGGTGAAGGGGATGATCAGCGTCGCATGGGCGAGGACAAGCGACCAGAGGCTCCCGATCAGCCCCATCGAGCGGAAGATGCCGAAAAGCGGAATGACAAGCAGCGTTGCCGGCAACATCTTCGCCGTGAGAATGAAGAGGCCGAGCGATCGCCCGCCCTTCACGCTGAAGCGCGACAGGCTGTAGCCTGCGAAGACCGAAACAACCATCGACAGGGCTACAGAACCGAGCGCCGCGAGCGTCGAGTTCCACAGCCACAGGAAGATCGGCCGCTCGGTACCCACTTTGGCGAAGGTGCTCCACTGCGGTTCGGCCGGCCAGAAGGACGGCGGCAACTGGCGGATTTCCGCGAGCGTCGACAGCGCCGTGACGAACAGCCAATAGATAGGAAAGAGAAGGACACCGCAGACGACGGCAAGGCCGGCGTAGAGCGAGAGCGTTTGAAGGGTGGTGCGCTGCATCGCTCGACCTCCTAATACATTGCCTGGGACTTACGGCCGAGCATCAACAGGCTGGCGACGACGCACAGCACGAGGGTTACGATGCCGATTGCGGAGGCGTAACCCATGTTGAAGAAGCCGAAAGCCTGATCGTAGGTCATGATCGAGAGCGTTTGCGTCGCCTTGAGCGGCCCGCCGTCGGTCAGCACTTTGATTATTGAAAAATCCCGGAAGACCCAAAGGACAACGAGCACCGACGTCACGCCGAGAACAGGCATGAGCACGGGAATGGTGATGTACCAGAAGCGCTGGAACGCGTTCGCGCCATCGACCTTGGCGGCGTTGTAGAAATCTTCCGGAATGGACTGCAAACCGGCAAGCGTCATGATGGAGACGAAGGGGTAACCCTTCCAGATCATCGTTATCGCCACCACCCAGAATGCGGCGGTCGGTTCGGAGAACCAGTTGATCATCTGGCTCGTGATGCCAAGCTTGATGAAGAGCCAGTTCATCAAGCCGAAGGAAGAATCGAAGATCCAAGCGAAAATGACGACGGCGATGACTTCGGGAACGGCCCAGGGCAGAGCCACGAAGAGACGCGCCAGCGTCCGCCCCTTGAAACGGTTATTGACCAGCAAGGCCGTTCCCAGACCGACGGCGAAACAGGCTGCACTGACGACCACGACCAACTTGATCGTCACCCAGCACGAGTTCCAGAAATCCGGCGAGGCGAATAGCTTGTGGTAGTTTTCCAGTGTGAACGGCTTGCGCGGTGCGCTGAGCGTCGCCATGCCGATCTTCTGGAAAGACAAGTCGAGGGACACGAACAGCGGATAGACGATGATCAGGGCGACCAGCGCGACGGCCGGCAGCAACAACAGATAGCCCAGCCAATGCTGCCGGCTCGGCCGTGCCAGATCGAGGAAGCGTAGGCTCATGATTGCCTCTTGTTTCTTGCGGGGACCAGACGCCACATAAGGGGCGCCCGGTTTTCCTTTATGTGCCGAGGGCGGCAAGCGTCTATTGAAGCGCCTCGGCCTTCTCATGCATTGTCTTGGCGACCGCAGCAGGATCGAGATCTTCGATTATCATCCTCTGCGCCTCCTCCTGGATCATTTTCGAGAACTCGTTGAACTGGATCTCGAGGCCGATGGGAATGCGGTCGATCTTGTGGTCTGCCGCTGCCTTCTGCGACTGCGCCATCAGGTCGAAATGCGGAATCTGCGCCTTGGCTTCGGTGAGATCGGCGCGCGGGCTCGGCGGCGTTGAGGCGGCAAGCGTCGCGAAGCTGGTCTGGAATTTGTCGGAAGTCGCAATTGCGATGAAATCCCAGACAAGCTGCTTCTTCTCTTCGGTAATCTCGCTCGGCATGGCGAGAATGTTGGAGGAGCCGCCGAGCGGCGGGTCGAAGGGAACGCTTGCGAGCTTCAGCTTATCCTTCGCCGCTCCCTGCTGCATGATGGAGTAAATCCAGGGACCGTCGACCTTCAGCGCGATCTTTCCATCGGCAAAGAGCTTGCGGACTTCGCCGGCCGATAGATCGCGCGGTGTCAGGTTTTCCTTGACCACCGTCTTCCAGCGCGTCAGCCCCTCGACCATCTCAGGGGTGTCTATGGTCACCTCGCCTTCGGCATTGGTGAAGCGCGCGCCGGCGTCGAAAAGGTAACTCGCCATCTCGGCTATGTACTGGCCACCGCCACCCTTGGTTTCGTGGCCGGTTCCGAACTGATCGACAATGCCATCACCGTTCAGGTCCTTGGTCGTCGCTCGAGCCGCGGCAAGGAATTCCTCGTAATTCGTAGGTACGTCGACGCCCGCCTGCTTCAACATCTCCTCGTTGTAGCCGAAGATCGTGCCGTAATAGAGCATCATGATGCAGACGGTCGTATCCTGGAAGTTGCAGATGTCCTGCCCGCTCCAGCCGTCGAGCTCGAGCCCCGCCTTCTCGACCCAGGGGCCAAGATCCTCAAGCCAGCCATTATTGGCGAAGGTCTGGAACTCGAACGAGGCCAGGTGGACGATATCCGGCGGCGTGCCGCCAGCAAACAGTGTCGTCATCGTGTCGGAGTAGGCACTGCGCTCGACCTTGGTCCACTCGATCGTATTGCCTGGGTGCTTCGCCTCCCACTCCTTGATCACCGAACCCCACCAGTCGCCGATGCCCTTCTCATCCTTCTGCCATGACACGAATTTGAGCACTTCCGCGCTTGCGGGCGCCGCCGAGGCGGCGCAGGCAAGCATTGCGGTCACCGTTGCCGCGACGGCGTATTTTCCGATGGTCTTCATTTTCTCCTCCACTCCTCCGAGAGAATCTTCTTTCAATGCTTCTTGAGCAGCCCTTGAGCCTCCTTTGACGGCTCGACGCCGAGACCTGGGCCGGTCGGCACGACGTACTCGCCGTTCAGGCAATCCATATCGCCGACGAGAAGCCGCCGGTTGGGTTCAAAGATCGAATGCTGGAACTCGTGGCAGTCGACATTCGCCAGCGCCGCACTCGCCTGCAAACTCGCAGCAAGGAAAATGCCGGCCCCGATCGTTGCGTGAGGGATGACTTTGATGTGGTGGACATGGGCATATGCGCCGATGCGCATGAATTGGGTGATCCCCTTATGACCCATTTCAGGCTGCACGATCGCGAGCGCACGGCGAGCGACGCGCGGCACCATATCGTGAACGGTTCGCCATTCTTCGCCGACAGCTATGGCCGTCGAGACACTCTCGGCGACCCGGACCAAGCCGTCCATATCTTCGGTGCGCACCGGCGCCTCGGCGAACCACAGTCCGTGCGGTTCCATCGCCTTGATGAGCGCGACTGCCTCGCTTGCGGTATGGGCCCAATGCATGTCGCAGGCGATGCGCACGGCCGGACCCAGCCTTTCGCGCAGGATTTCCATCTCTTTCGCGACGCCGTCGTCGGCGACCGGCGATGCGAATTTGAAAGACGAAAATCCCTTTGCCTGCCAGGCCGCGGCGAGTTCTGCGCGTTTGGCGCGCGTATCCTCGGGCAGCCCGGAGATATATGCCGCGATACGATCGCGCCGCTGCCCGCCGAGAAGCTTGCATACAGGCAGTCCCGCGAGTTTGCCGGCCAGATCCCATAGGGCGATGTCGATCGCAGCGAGCGCATCGACGTAAAAGCCGCCGGTATAGCCGCGCACCCGCATGAGGTCGTACAGATCGTCATGGATAGCCGCCGCATCGAAGGGGTCGCGGCCAATCGTGAAATCCGCAAGGAGATCATCGATGATCTCCACCGTGGCGCGTGGGGCAACCAGCCCGTAGGTCTCGCCCCATCCGACGGCACCATTCTCGGTCTCAATGCGCACGAGCACGCTGCGATCGAATGTCGGATAGACGGTCCGGTTGGCCTTGCGCACTAGATAACCGCGCCCGTTCGGCTCCTCCCCCGGCCGCGGTTTGCCGAGATAAGGCGTTTCGCGCGGCAGCGTCAGAGTGAAGCTTTCGATTTTTTTGACGCGATCGCTCATTTTGTCCGCCTCCATTTGTCCGCCCCGACGGACTCGAGGCCACACTCCTCGAAGCATCGTTCGATGTCCCGCACGGCCAAAGCATCGAGATCCGGCGTCGGCGCGCGTACAATGGGGTTGTCGAGAACCCCACGCAAGCCGAGCACATGTTTTGTCAAGCGCATACGGTAAACGGCCTGCAACACCAACAGAGGTAGAGACTTGACGTAAAGCGCCCGCGCTTCGCTTCCACGACCGTCACGGTAACTGCGGTCGAGTGCGGCATGCAGATCGGCGATTTCCAGTGCCGGCATAGCCGCACATGCGCCTCGATCGTACTCGTCCAGAATGTAGCGGGCTCCTCCGCCGCCGATGACGCCAAGCATATGCTCCGGTGCGTTCGCCAGGATGGCCGTAATCGCCGGCCCCGCGGGCAGCGTCTCCTCCTTGACGTAGCGAACGGCTGCAACCCGACGGACGACTTCGAGGACTGCCTCGGGAGCGAGATCCGAACCACGCGGCGCCGGGGCGTTTTGAAGGATGATTTCCACCTCGGGCAGTTGCGCGGCCGCGGCCGCGAGAAAAGCCGTCACCGCACCGGCGCCGGCACCGATCGGTTTCGGCGGCTGGATCATCAGCCGCGTGATTCCGAGCCCGAGCGCCTGTCGACCATACGCGACGACTTCGTCCACCGTCGGCGCGCTGGCGCCGGCCACGATTGGTACGCGGTCCCCCACCTCGGTCGCGACCACCTTGAGAAGGGCTTGACGCTCCTCCCCCGTTAACGCCTCCACCTCGCTTGCAAAGCCTGGGAAGACCACACCCGCTACGCCGGCATCCAAAGCGAAACGAACGATGCGGCGCATGGCATCAAGGTCGACACCCGTTTCGGTGAAAGGGGTCGGGAGAACCGGGAGAATTCCTGTCAGCCGCATAAGACGATCCATATTGTGAGACTTGTTTTCTATATTGTGGACCATACGCGGACATGATAGGTCGTGTCAATCATCGAACTTCGAAGGAGATCGACCTTGTCCAACTCTGCGTTCGAACCCGTCACGGTCGTGCTCGATTGGGGCACCACAGGCTTTCGGGCTTTCCTGGTGAGATCGGACGGCTCGCTCGTCGATCAAAAGGAAGGCGAACGGGGCATTCAGTCGATCGCGAAAGGGGAGCATGGGCGCGTCGTCAGCGAGGCGCTTGCATCCTGGCGCGCCGAGTATGGGCCCCTCGATATCGTGGCGGCAGGGATGATTGGAAGCCGCAACGGATGGATCGAGATGCCCTATGTGCCGACCCCGGCAAGCGCAGCGGATGTGGCCGCAGCGGCCCGCACCGAGGGCCTCCCGGAAGGGAACAGAATCACTTTCCTGCCTGGCTTGACTGATCCCACCGGATTCCCATTTCCGGACGTCATGCGCGGAGAGGAGGCGCAGCTTGTCGGCTTCGGCCTCGACAGGGACATAATCGTCGTCCTTCCCGGAACCCACGCCAAATGGGCCGAGATCCGCGGCGGCCACATCGAGCGGTTCCGCACCTTCGTCACCGGTGAGATCTACGCGACGCTGGCCGACCATTCCTTCCTGTCGAAAGTCGCCACCGCCGAGCGAGATCACGCCGCTGACGCCTTCGCGGAAGGCGTTGCGCTCGCGCAGGAAGAGAGCACCCGCGCCGGCGGCTTGTTGACCCGGCTCTTTGCCGTTCGGACCGGCTGGCTTGCGGGCGCCATTGCGCCGGATGAAATGAAAAGCCGCCTTTCCGGTCTCATCATCGGGTGGGAATTCGTAGAGGCTCGGACCGGTGGCTGGTTCAAGGAGGGTGACACGATCGCGGTCGTCGGAGACGACGATCTTGTCGAGGTCTATGGGAGGGTGGCAGAAAACTTCGGGGTGAAACTCGCGCCCGCGCCTGCCGACGCGGCGATCCGCGGCGCGCTAACGATCTGGCGGCGGCATCGCCTCGCCGCGAAATAAAAGAGCGATCTCCCGATTGATCACGGCCAATGGGAACCAAGACACCGCGACCAACTCTTCGCCCAGATCGCGTCCTACCCGGTGTTTGCCGGCCATTGATCGTCGGGCCCGAGGTTGAATAGTGGCCCCCCTTTCCGTTGCCCTCGAAAAGAAAAACGGCGATCTCCGAGGTTCAGGCTCGGGAGATTTGCGGGCGACATGGCGCCTCTATGACGCCCGCGGTGGCATCTACCTTTGGGGCCCGCTCCTGCGGAAGAAGGAACGTCTCCTTCGCAATGATGCCTTTCGCCATCGCTTAACTGGCGAGCGGGCCGAGTGCCGAACTGTCAATCGCCTCTGAACCCGTCCGCTGCCGGGGGTCGTGCAGCCCTTGATTGGCAGCACACTGAACAATGATGTAATCACGGGCAGGATGACGATGAGCAGCAGCCACCGGCGTGAGTGCACAGCGTTCGCCACTCACGGCCGTGGGCCCTGCCTAGTCGTTCCCGCGAAAATGCAGACGCTGGATGACGGCCATCATCAGTGCCGTTGCCCATCCGAAGATGATCCAGCCATTGACGGCCTCGAAAGTTGCAACCTGGCGCCAGTCTCTGCCGAGAACGATGTCGCCATAGCCGACCGTCGTGAATGTGACGGTCGAGAAGTAGAGCGCGTCTTCAAAGTCAGGCAGCGCTCGCGAGAGATAATAGAAAGTGGCCCAGAGCACGACATCAAGTGCGATCGGAACGATCAGGTAGACCATCCAGATGACGGTCGTCACCGTCGGGTAACGAAGCAGAAAATCTCGGCGATCTTCTTCCAGCCTGCGAAAAACACCAAGTCCGGCGGACATGAAGGACGCCTGAACGGCGACGGTTGCCGCAATAAGACCGCACGCGATAGCCAGCCGAAATAGCACCCATGCCTCCATACCGTGGCGGGTCGACCAGAACGCGCCATTGTCGCCGCCGACAGTGTAGCGAACACCGCCTTGCCGGTGGCAATCACATAAGGTACCGCGACGGCAATGATCGCGCCTGCGACCTGCGTGATGACTAAGCGACCACGCGGGCGATCGGAACTCGGCCGGTCACGGCAGCCCCAGCGACACGGCAGGATTGAAATGCCCGCCGGAAATTTGCGATTGAGTCACGCTTTCTGCCGGCGCGTCCAGGAGGCGCTCCAGCAAGATACGTTCTGAGCGGCGATCAGGAGACGATGCGCCAATCCATAGGCTTGGACTAGGCCTAACAAGTCGTGCTCAACTCCGGAGAACTGTCTCGACAAGAGGTCTGTCGTCCAGGCGTCGCCTAACTCGGGAATGCAGGCTTCATTCCTAAGCGTCATCAGGAGCCCAGTTCAGGAAAAAGCCCACGTCACCCGGCATTCCACCCGGAAAGTTGACAATCATAGCTTTCAGCTTGAAGCCCTGAGGCTTGCCGAATTTTTGATATCGTTCGTAGAATTCCTTCGCCTTGCCCTGGAGGGTCTGCGGCCAATCGCGGTCGGCGCTGTTTATTGCGCGGCCACTATCGGTGCAAAGATTCGAAGGGAAGCTGTAAACCATCGCCTCGAATTTTCCGTCGCGTACGGCGTTCGCCACGAGGCGGCGCACGACGGCGACCTCCTCTGGCGTGACGTGCTCCTCGAGGAATACGCCGGCAAAGTCAGTCAGCTTCTGCTCCTGTACCGCTTTGAACTGTCGCTCCTTCTCCATCTCCTCCATCTGTCGTTGAAGGAGTTGCATACGCAGGTCCTTGGCGCTCGCAGGTGCGGCCTCCAAGTCGATATGTTGTTTTTCAGCCATTTCCTTGCTCCACTTTCAGTCAAACGGATCGGAAGCCGCATCTCGCAGCATAGTTATCAGTGCGGCCTTCGCCACTGCGGAGGCCATTTGGGATTTCTTTGCTCGCAGTTGCACCTTTTCACGCAAGGGCGCTTTTGAATATCGGAGGTTCCAGTGACCTTTATCCGTCACCTCGAAGGCAATCACGATTTCGTACCCGCCGACGGTGCGCAGACAATCTAGACTGGACGGGAGGCCGGACCTGGAATTGGAACCTCAACGTGCCACGTGATGTCAGAAAACGACGAGCTTATGATGGTGCCCCGCTCAGCACGCACCATTGCTGGAATGTCGGCCAGTGCACCTATTGCCGCAACGCGCCCAGTTGCATTCACAAAATGGCAAGCGGCCTCGACCTTTGGTCCCATAGACCCGGCAGGAAACGAGAACTCGCCTAGCCGGCGGGGATTCGTCTTGAAGATTGCCTTCCGTTCCGGGGTTCCCCATCCGGTAAATACAGCTTCTGCGTCGGTCGCCAATATGAGCAGGTCTGCTTCAATATCCCGGGCAAGAAGGGCCGAGCAGAGATCCTTGTCAATAACCGCTTCCACGCCAATCAGTGTCCGTTCCTTTCCCCGCTCATACATTGTCGGAATTCCGCCACCGCCGGCACAGATGACAACAGCACCTTTGTCGAGAAGCCATTGGATAGGGCGAAGCTCGAAGATACGCCTGGGAATCGGCGAGGCTACCACGCGACGCCATTTATTCCCGTCCTGCTTGAATACCCATCCTTTTTGCTGATGAAGCTCTCCCGCCTCGCTTGCGTCGTAAACTGGGCCAACAAACTTGGTGGGATTCTGAAATCCAGGGTCGTTGCCGTCGACCTCAACCATCGTGAGGATTGTTGCCAGCGGCACCTCGAAAGGAAGGACGTTTCCAAGTTCCTGCTCCAGCATGTAGCCGATCATGCCCTCGGTTTCGGCTCCAAGTATATCGAGCGGATAGGCCTCCTCGGGCTTGTATGCGGATCCCTGCAGGGCTAATAGCCCGACCTGCGGTCCATTGCCGTGAGTAACCACGATCTGATGCTCGGCGGCGATCGGCGCTATAGCCTCGGCCGCTATCTTGATGTTCTGACGTTGTACTTCGGCGGTCATCGGCTCCCCTCGTTTCAGGAGCGCATTGCCACCTAAGGCGATCACGACGCGCATAGTCAGTCTCCCAGGGTTGCAACCAGCAGTGCCTTGATCGTATGCATGCGATTCTCGGCCTGTTCGAATGCTATGTTCGCTTGCGACTCGAACACTTCGTCAGTGACCTCGAGACCGTCCGACATCCCGTAGTCATCGGAAATCTGCTTTCCGATAGTGGTCTCGGTATCGTGGTAAGCCGGGAGGCAATGCATGAACTTGGTTTGCGGGTTGCCGCTTGCGGCCATCAACTCGGCATTGACCTGATAGGGCGTAAGCAACTGAATGCGTTCTTTCCAGACCTCCTTCGGCTCACCCATCGAAACCCAGACGTCCGTGTGAATGAAGTCAACTCCCTCCACTGCTTCCCTCGGATTGTCCGTGATCATGAGGCGCGCGCCAGACTGAGCCTTAAGTCTTTTCGCGATAGTCTGATATTCTTCTGACGGCCACAGAGATCGGGGACCGCATATGCGCACATCCATGCCCATTAAACAGCCGACAATGAGCAGAGAATGACCCATGTTCGATCGGGTGTCGCCGATATAGGCGTACTTGATTTCGCTGATCGGCTTGTCGCTATGCTCGCGCATAGTCATAACGTCGGCGATCATCTGCGTGGGATGATACTCGTCGGTGAGGCCATTGTAGACCGGCACACCCGCATATTTCGCGAGAGTCTCTACACCGGCTTGTGAGGCGCCGCGGTATTCGATGGCGTCGTACATGCGGCCTAGTACGCGGGCGGTGTCCTTGAAAGACTCCTTGTGCCCGATCTGCGAGCCGGCAGGGTCAAGATAGGTAACATTAGCGCCTTGATCCGAGCAGGCAACTTCGAATGCGCATCTTGTACGCGTTGATGTTTTTTCGAAGATCAGGCAGATTTCCTTGCCTTTCAAGTGTTCTTGTTCGGTCCGCGCATATTTCGCGCGCTTCAGATCGCGGGCGAGATCTACGAGATAACGAAACTCCCGCGGTGTGTAGTCCTGCACGGTCAGAAGCGAGCGATTTCGGAGATTGAAACTCATGGTGCTGCTCCATTTGCTGAAACCCGGTTGCAAAGTCAGTCAGTCGGCTCTCGCCAAATCGGACACGTCATGCAATGACCGCCGCCGCGTCCTCGGCCCAATTCGGAGCCGCGGATTGTGATCACCTCGATGCCTGCCTTGCGGAGCAGGGTGTTGGTATACGTGTTCCGATCGTAGGCAACGACTACTCCCGGCTCGAGCGCGACGACATTGTTTCCGTCGTCCCATTGTTCGCGCTCAGCCTCATAGGTGTTGCCGCCGGTGGCGATAGTGCGAAGCTTGTCGACGCCCAAAGCTTCGGCAACAACTTCAAGCATGGGCCGATCTTCCTGCCGCACCTCGAAATTTCCCTCGTCGTCGAGAGGGAAAAGGCTGTAACAGCGGATCTGATCTACAACGTCGGCGAAGAGCGTCACGACGTCGCGATCGCAGAATGTGAATACCGTGTCGAGGTGCATCGCCGCCCGGCTCTTCGGCATCAGGCAACCGATGACGCGAGTAGCGGCGCCGGCCTTGAACAACGCCTTGGCAACCTGGCCGACCGCCTGGTAGGTGGTCCGCTCACCCATTCCCACCAGCAGGATACCGTCGCCGATGGGCATGACGTCGCCGCCTTCCATCGTGGCATTGGCAAACTGCTCGTCGGAGTCGCCCCACCAAATGTCGAAGGCCGCGCCCTTGAAGGATGGATGAAACTTGTAGACCGCCCTTTGGATCAGGGTTTCCGCGCGCCGCGCCGGCCAGAACATTGGATTGCAGGTTACTCCGTTATAGATCCAGCAGGACGGATCGCGCTGAAACAATGTGTTGGGTATCGGAGGGAGAACGAACTGGGTGGAGTGGAAGGCAGATGCCATAAGAGCCTTGCCCTGTCCTTCGGGAAGGTCTGCAATAGAGATCCCACCGATTAGGAAGGCAGCCAGCCGCCTGGAGTCCATTTCCTCCATCCAAGGACGCATAAGCTCGGCGATCTGGGATCCCATGACGTTCGGGGTGACCCGGCGATCAAGCACGAACTTGCGCGCTTCGGCATCGATGAGGGTGTCGCTCAGCAGGTCGTGCAACTCGAGGACCTCCACCCCTCTTTCCTCCATTTTTAGAACGAAATCGTAATGGTCCTTCTGCGCCTCATGCACCCAGATGACATCGTCGAAAAGCAAGTCGTGACAATTGCCCGGCGTCAGTCGTTGATGAGCCAAGGAAGGTCTGCAGACCATCACCGTTCTGAGCTTACCGACTTCCGAATGGACACCGACAGTACGCATTGGCATCTCCTTCCGCGACACTCAGACTCGCCTGCGTTGGTCGAAATTCGACGAAAGTCGGGCTGGGTCGGTCATACCAACGCTTGCGGAAGAGTATTTTGGCCAGAGGCCAAACAGTTCTGCAGCCTTTGGATGCCCCCTCAGTATTTCGCTGCGGATAGAATAATTCTTTGCGCAAGCGCCGGCATTGATCAGGAACAATTCTCCCAAAAATGTAACTTCACCGTGCGATCAAGTGCTCGCATGTCCATTCGCGCCAAAGCAGCTCCCGCATAACGCCGGATTTTTTCTCGTTCTTGACCACGATCAACGACTTGTCGTTCGGAACTAACTAAAAATGGGTTTGCGCCAATCGCAGCGAAGGAATCAGAAAATGAGCACGACTCCATTCATCCGGGCGGTGATGGTGGCCTTCTGTTTATTCCTGGGCGCCGCCGTGCCAGCGGCTGCAGACGAGTATTATGAAGGCATCGACATCAACCAACGCCAAATCGACGGAAAAAGACAGCCCATTAATACTTACCTACTGAAGCGTAGGGCCGCCGCCCAGAACCCGCCTCCATCAACTACGGGCTCCGTGCCAAAGCCGGCCCCAGCAGCGCGCGCACCGACAACCACCGTTCGCCCGTAACCTGGTGCAGATTGCAGAGAGCCCGCCACCGCGGATCAGGTCTGACGCTGCAATCGCGGACCGGGCTCGCATAGCCCGCATGTCTCGCCGCTCCATCTGTCAGGGAAGAAAGATGAGGGGTGCGCATTCGGCGCGGCGCACTCGAAGCCGAGATCGCGGCCGCGCGGCCGCATTGACGTCAGCACGATCTTGATAATCGCGAAAGACCCGGCCCCTGGGAGGCGGAAAGATGATGAGAGGGATGACCCTTGCACTTGCGGGCGCAATGACGCTCATGCTGTCGATGCAAGTCAACGGCTCACTTGCACAAGAACCGACGAAAGCTGCAACCGGTACCGTGGCATCAACCCCGGAGCCGTTGACTGACGACGAACTGGAGGTCCTGGTGGCGCGGATTGCGCTTTACCCGGACGAGCTGGTTGCACTGATTTCAGCTGTGTCGCTATACCCCTTACAGATCGTTGAGGCGGAGCGTTTTCTTGAGAACCACAAAAAGAAGCCTGACCTCAAGCCGAAGGAAAGCTGGGATGGCAGCGTAATTTCGCTGCTGAACTATCCCGACGTCGTCAAGATGATGAGTGACGACCTTGAATGGACGCAGGCCTTGGGTCAAGCGGTCGCCTATCAGCAGAAGGACGTGCTGATTGCGATCCAGCAGTTGCGCGACGAAGCGGTAGCCAAGGACATTATCAAGTCGGACGACAAGATGACGGTGGTCCAGGAGGGCGACAACATCATCATCCAGTCGGCGAATCCGGAGACTATCTACGTGCCGCAATATCCTCCGGAAATGCTGTACGAGCCGGATTATGCGCCGGTGCCCATCGACTACTATGACACGCCCTATCCCTCCTATTACTACCCGGGCGCAGCCTTTTTTGCCGGGGCGGTCACCGGCGCGGTCTTCGGCGCTATCGTCGACTGGGACGACTGGGGGGTCTGGGGCGGAGACTGGGGCGGCGACATTGATGTGGACTGCGACAATTGCTTCAACAACGTCGATATAGACGGCAAGGTCAAGTGGAACGACATCGATTGGAAAAATGTCGACCGCAGCAAGCTGAAGTTCGATCGCGACCAGCTCCAGAAGTTGGACAGGACGAACTTAAAAAACAATATCAAGGCGAACGGCGACAACAACATCCGTAACCGCGCCACCGAGATCAATCGCGATCGGTTGAAGTCGGGACCGGGCGGTGGCGCCAGCCAACTAAAGGACGTGCGCAAGAGCACGCTCGAGGGCCTGAAGGCGCAGCCGAGACGGGACGCCGCGGCACGTCCCACCGCAAAGCCCGGCGGCGGACAGGCGGTGGCAAAGGCGAAATCCAGCGGCGCGAAAGCTGGTGTGAACCGCCCCAAGGGCAAGAAGTCCTCGGCCAATCGGCCAGCAGGCAAGAAGAAGATGGCTTCCAAGGCGCAGAACAGGCCGAAAAAACCGTCCGGGCTGGGCAACGTCAACTCCGGCCGGCGGGAGGTGTCTGCCTCACGGCGCGGCGGCCACAGCATGGGCGGCGGGCAACGAGGCGGCGGGCGGCCGCAGATGAGTCGCGGCGGCGGCAGGCCGCCGATGGGAGGGGGCGGCCGCGGCGGTGGTCGCGGTGGCGGCGGCCGTGGCGGCGGCAGGCGGTGAGCGGCTACGGGAGCAGGACTATGATCAAGCTATTACACACACTCCTCGTGGGATCGGCGGCCTCGCTTGCGCCGCTCCTGGGCGCGATCGATGCTGCTCTCGCGCAGGCAGAGGGACCAGCAAGCGTCTACGACTATGCCGCTGCGGAAGAGCCGCCGGTGTTCGACGATCCGGCGAAGGCGGTGGAAGCCTTCAAGTCGGTCCTTGCCGCCAATGATTTCGACGATCTGGCACGACTTCTGGGCCTGAACGCCGCGAAACTGAAGGCGGGCGAAGGATCGATGGAGACCTTCGGTCTCATTCGCGAGGGTGCGGCCCGCAACATTGTCGTGCGCGATCTTGACGGTCGCAAGATCATCGTCATCGGCGACCGGCTCTGGCCACTGCCGTTTCCTATCGTCAAGGACGAGGCCGGCAAATGGGCTTTCGATACCTATGTCGGACTTGAGGAGATCGTCAATCGCCGCGTTGGCGAGAACGAGTTGGAGGCGATCGAGACGGCGCGCGCCTATGTCGAGGCGCAGAGAGACTATGTATCCCAGGACCGCGATGCGGACGGGGTTTTGGAATACGCCCAGAAGCTGATCAGCAGCCCGGGCCAGACGGATGGGCTCTACTGGCCGTCAGACCAGGGGGATGGCGAAAGCCCGGTCGGTGACGCTATCAGCGAGGCCGCGCTGGAAAAGGCAAGGACTGGAGAGGGCTATTTCGGTTACCGGTTCCGAATTCTGACGTCACAAGGCGACAATATCGCCGGCGGCAAATACGATTACACCATCAACGGCAACATGATCGCTGGATTCGCGCTTGTCAGTTGGCCGGTCGCTTATGCGGAAACCGGGGTTAAGACCTTCGTCATCAATCAGCAGGGCATCGTCTATGAACGGGACCTTGGTCCGAGCACCGAGGAAATCGTGCCATTCATAGATCGTTTCGATCCGGATGAAAAATGGAGTGTGGTCACCGATTGAGGATACCGCACATTCAATGAAGCTCGTTGAATCGGCGCCGCGCTCGCGCTGGAAGACGCACATCATATTGCCCCCCGGCAGACGGCAGGCCAGCACGGTGTCCGGCTCGGGTAGGTAAAAGATTTCATACCCGCCATCAGAAACAGCCTGGTCGTACCGGCAGGGCTGAAACAAGGAGGAGTAATGTCATGAACGTAACTTCGAAAACGCGCATCGTAGCGGCGACGGCAGTGAGTCTTCTGTGCAGTGGAACGATGGTCCAGGCACAGGACATGAAGAAGTACGGCACCGCAGCAGGCTGGGATATCGTTGTGAGAGGGGACATGGGCCCCGGCTGCCTGATCGCGAAGAAGTTGGGTAACGACATGCAGATTCAGATGGGCATAGACGAGACGACCGGCAGACGCGGCTACATGGCACTCTACACAAAGTTGGCTGCAAACGTTGGCAGTGGCGAGAAACGCGCCGTAATATTCGACGTTGACGGCCAGAAATTCAGCGGGGAGGCAACCGGTCAGCAGCTGGAGGGATTTGATGGAGCTTACGTGTGGGTCAACAATCCAGACTTCATCTACGATCTTGCCAAGATGAAGACGCTGACAATCACGCCGGACGGGCGAAAGCCTTTTGCGCTGAGCCTTGCCGGAACGGACGCTGCAATGCAGGCCATGCGCGCCTGCCAGGAGGCTAACTAAGTAGGTATCGCCCTGCGAGCACACTTGACTGCGATCAATGCGAGAGGATCCATCGAGTGGCATGCTCTGCACACGGTAGAGCATGCATGCGCGCGGTTTGCTCCGCCGCCTGGAGGAGAGCATGGCACCCATACGGGTCAGAAGGCATTGGTCCCGGCCGTGCGCGGCGGTGTCGAGTGCTCGAAGCGACGTTGACGCAGCCTGTTGCCGCATCGAGCATTGTCAATCTCAGATGCGCTGCTGAATTGGTACTTTCTTTCACCTTGATGAAAATCGGCCCAAGTCAGCCCGGAAGGTGTAGCTCCAAATTTGCCGGGAAACCTGATCCGCATGGAAAGGAGCACGGCACCCGCGGAGTGCGCTACCCGCAAGCGAAGGCGATCGAAACAGTTAATGGAGCAGTTTCCACTATTAGATTCCAGTTCCGACATGCCTCTCCGCGCCACACCGGCAACGCAGGTCAGCGCTCATCATTACTAACTTCCTGGGCCCGCTCTCGAAAGGTTGAGCAAATGTCAGCACCGTCAAGTGGCAAAAGCCTGGGTCTGGCCGCCTGTACCGCCATCGTCGTCGGTAACATGGTTGGCTCCGGCTTCTACCTCTCGCCGGCGGCAGTTGCTCCCTACGGCAATCTCGCTATCGTGATTTGGATCGTGATGGGAGCGGGTGCGATCTGTCTCGGGCTGACGTTCGCACGGCTCGCAAAGCTCTCTCCGGCAGTCGGCGGGCCTTATGCATATACGCGCCTTGCCTATGGAGACTTTCCGGGCTTTCTTATCGCTTGGGGATATTGGATTTCCATCTGGGCGTCCCTGCCCGTTATCGCCGTGGCGTTCGCCGGCGTGGTCATCGATTTTTTTCCGTTCCTCCGAGGGCGCGGAACGGCGACGCTGCTCACGTTGAGCGTGATCTGGCTTGTCGTGCTCGTCAACTTACGCGGCGTCCACGCGGCCGGGCTCTTTTCGGAAATCACCACCTACGCTAAGATGATCCCGTTCGGGGCCGTCGCGCTGCTGGGCCTGTTTTACATCGACTTCTCTCACTTTGCCGACTTCAATCCAAGCGGCCAGCCGCTCCTTCAGGCGAGCGCTGCGTTGGCGCCGCTTACCATGTTCGCCTATCTGGGGCTTGAATCTGCCACGGTGCCCGCTGGCGATGTGCGCGACGCCGAACGTACGATCCCGCGTTCAACGGTGCTTGGAATCGCCATTGCTGTAACGCTGTACGTTCTGGGCACCATTGTCGTTATGGGGTTGGTGCCGAGAGAGGAGCTCGTCCACTCGGTGGCGCCGTTCTCCGAGGCAGCCAGGAGAATGTGGGGACCGGCCGGTGAGCTAGCGATTTCTCTCGCAGTTGTCCTGTCATCAATCGGAGCGCTGAACGGCTGGACATTGCTGATGGGGCAGGTGCCAATGGCGGCGGCGCGAGACGGATTGTTTCCACCGCTGTTCAGCCGGCTCTCGGCGCGACATGTGCCGGCCACGGGGATTGTCGTTTCGGCGACTCTGGCGACGATTCTCGTTCTCGTTCAGGCAGCCGGTTCCGAGGGCTTCTCATCCATTTATCGTCTATTCGTCGGCTTGAGCACAATGACCGCCGTTATACCTTATGCGTTCTGCGCTCTTGCCAGCAGTCTCGTCTCCGCTCGTGTTAGCGGAGGTACTGTAATACCGCGTGTAACCCTTATCGAGCTTGTTGGTTTCACTTTTGCAATTTTCACGCTTTACGGCTGTGGTGCGGAGCCTGTTCTCTATGGACTAGTGCTGTTGTTGCTGAGCATCCCCGTTTACATATGGCAGCGACGGCGGAGCTTCGTGCCGGGTGATTTCGGCCAATGATCCTGGCCGTGACCTGACGCGTAATCGATTGCGATGACTTAAAGCGGATGCGGGCGGAGAACCGCGTGCACTTTTCCTCATCCCGATTGAGGCAAGCAGCAGCGCCTGGTACCGGTGTGTGGTTCGTTCCGTACCTCGAGGGCGATATGTGCAACGAGCAGACCTTCCTTCGGGCTTCCATCGCCGCCACCGTTGTCGTCGCGGCATTCGGAATTATCCTGGGACTTCTGTCCGGATCATTCTCCATCACATTTGACGGCGTCTACTCGCTCGCCGATGCCGGAATGACTGTCTTGGCGCTTTGGGTTTCCAGACTGATTGCAGTATCGGCAACGGGCGGTGCGTTGTCCGGCCGGATGCGGGATCGTTTCACGATGGGGTTTTGGCACCTCGAGCCGATCGTCTTGCTTCTCAACGGTACATTGCTGATGGCCATCGCCGTTTATGCCTTGATCAATGCGCTGACCAGCGTTCTGAAAGGGGGGCATCAGCTCCAATTCGGGTTCGCCATTGCCTACGCTGCCGTCACCGTGTTCGTTTGTGCGATGATGGCGGTGATCGGTGCGCGAGCTAATCGCGGGCTTCGATCGAATTTCATCGCGCTTGATGTAAAGGCCTGGATCATGTCAGGGGGCATCGCCTCGGCGCTGCTCGTTGCTTTCATAATCGGCCATGCGGTCCAGGAAACGGCATTGCATTGGATGACGTTATACGTCGATCCCGTGGTGTTAGCTTTTGTCTGCATCGTCATCATTCCCCTGCCGATCGGTACGGTTAAGTCGGCTCTCGCCGATATCCTGCTGATCACCCCAAACGAGCTCAGGGCTCGGGTGGAGCGCATCGCGGACGAAACGGTTCGGAAGCAGGGCTTTCTTTCTTACCGGGCCTATGTCGCCAGGGTTGGGCGCGCCAAGCAGATAGAGCTTCATTTCATCGTGCCCAGCAACTTTCCTCCTCAACCGGTAGAGTCGTGGGACCGAATTCGAGATGAGATTGGGATTGCTATTGGCGACGAAGGCCACAATCGCTGGTTGACAGTCGCCTTTACCGCAGACGAGAGGTGGGCAGAGTGAGCACGAGCCCTGCCGGCGTCGTTGGTGTCGCCGCCGCCGATCCGTCGGTCGGTGCCCGATCGAACACGATTATCCGACCATTCCGGGATGAATATAAGCTCGCGGTCATAGGTTTGATCGGGATCAACGACGCGGCGGCGTCGCGCGTGTACGAATTACAACGAAAGCTTTGAATTCGCCGCCGCGTCCGCAGGAGCCTGGGACCATGGAGTTCTACAAGGCATTCCCCATCGCTGTCATCGATGAAGATTACGAGGGTAAAAGCGCGGCCGGGCGGGGCATGCGCAGCCTCGCAGAGGCGATTGAAAAGGAAGGTTATCGGGTCGTTGCAGGGCTCACCTATGAGGATGCACGCCGCCTCGTGAACGTCTTCAACACCGAGTCTTGCTGGCTGATTTCAGTCGACGGGACGGAATCAAGTACGACGCGCTGGGAGATTTTAGCCGAGCTGCTCGCCGCGAAACGCTCCCGGAACAACCTGCTGCCAATCTTTCTGTTTGGCGACGATACAACGGCGGAAATGGTGCCGGCGCCCGTGCTGCGCCACGCCAATGCCTTTATGCGTCTTTTCGAGGATTCTCCGGAATTCATGGCGCGCGCGATCGTGCGCGCGGCGCAGAATTATCTTGAGAGGCTTCCGCCTCCAATGTTCAAGGCGTTGATGGAATACACGCTTCACGGCGCCTATTCCTGGCACACGCCAGGGCACGGAGGCGGGGTGGCGTTTCGCAAGAGCCCGGTTGGCCAGCTCTTTTATACGTTTTTTGGAGAGAACACATTGAGGTCGGACATTTCTGTGTCCGTCGGCAGCGTTGGTTCGCTCCTCGATCATGTTGGGCCGATTGGCGAGGGTGAGCGCAATGCCGCTCGCATATTTGGTGCGGATGAGACGCTGTTCGTTGTCGGCGGCACATCGACCGCCAATAAGATCGTGTGGCAGGGTATGGTCACTCGGAACGACCTCGTCCTCTGCGACCGAAACTGCCATAAGTCTATCCTGCACTCGCTGATCATGACGGGTGCAACGCCGATTTACCTGACGCCCTCACGCAACGGCCTCGGCATCATCGGACCGATTGCGAAGGAGCAGTTTACCCCAGAGGCAATCGCGCACAAGATCGTCGCCAGTCCGTTTGCCAGTGAGACGAACGGTAAAGTGCGCCTGATGGTAGTGACAAACTCCACCTATGATGGGCTCTGCTACAATGTAGATGGAATCAAATCGGCGCTCGGCGATGCGGTGGAGGTACTGCATTTCGACGAGGCCTGGTTTGCTTACGCCAATTTTCACGAATTCTACGATGGTTATCACGCGATCTCTTCAACGAAGCCCGCGCGCTCGCAAGAAGCCATCACGTTCGCAACCCAGTCCACGCACAAGCTGCTGGCCGCCTTCTCTCAAGCTTCAATGCTTCATGTGCAGCATGCCGTGGCGAAGCAACTCGACATCACACGCTTCAACGAAGCGTTCATGATGCACACATCGACATCGCCGCAATATGGGATCATCGCCTCGTGCGACGTGGCTGCTGCCATGATGGAGCAGCCCGCCGGGCGGGCGCTGGTACAGGAGACCATTGACGAAGCCATGAGTTTCCGCCGAGCCGTCAACGCCGTGCGGACACAGATGCAGGATTCCTGGTGGTTCGAAGTCTGGGAGCCCCCCATCGCGGATCGGGCCCCGAGCGACGCCACGTCGGATTGGCTTCTAAAGCCCGGTGACGCTTGGCATGGTTTCGAAGACCTGGCTGAGAATCACGTTATGGTTGACCCGATCAAGGTCACGATCCTTTCGCCCGGACTCAATGCGGGCGGAGCGATGCTCGAGCATGGTGTTCCGGCTGCAGTCGTCACGAAGTTCCTTTCTTCTCGCCGGATCGAAATCGAGAAAACCGGCCTCTACTCTTTCCTGGTGCTCTTCTCCATGGGGATCACACGGGGCAAGTGGAGCACCCTGATCACCGAGCTCTTGAACTTCAAAGACCTCTATGATGCCAATGCGCCTCTTTCACGCGCCCTTCCCGCCCTCGCGGCAGCCCATCCGGACGTCTACCGTGCAATGGGCCTTAGAGATCTTTGCGAGAAAATTCACGACGTGTACCGCAGCGATGGCGTGCCGAATGCCCAGCGCGAGATGTACACCGTGCTGCCCGAAATGGCACTGCGCCCGGCAGACGCCTACAACCGCCTGGTCAAGGGGTGCGTCGAAAGCGTCGATATCGACGAATTGATCGGCCGGACACTCGCAGTCATGATTGTACCCTATCCTCCGGGCATCCCGCTCATCATGCCTGGCGAGCGGATCACTGCAGCCACAAGATCGATCCAGGACTATCTCGTCTACGCCCGGAGTTTCGACAGGAAATTCCCGGGATTTGAGACGGACATCCACGGACTCCGTTTCGTCGCTAACCCGAGTGGACGGAGATATCTCGTGGATTGCATCGTCGAGGAGGGACAAGATGATACCGCGTGATGTGAAGGCTCCGACCGTCCCCATTCCATTCCACAAGCTGCTCAAGGTCGTGGCATTCGTCGACGAAAGCAATCTGGAAACGAAGAGACTTCTTGCGCACATTGTCGCGGAAAATTTCGAAGTCGAGTTGCGCGGCAGCTATAACGCCGACGTGTCCGAGGACGCTTCGGTTGGTGCCTATATTGGGACGGTCGAGGGCGGACGGCTCGAAGATGCCCGCAAGTTCGTCCGTGCGGTCAGAGACATCGGATTCCGCACGCCGCTATGGGCCCTCGCAGACTCCCACGGCATTGCGGACATTGCGGCGATTAAAATGGCCGGTGAAGTGGACGGCTTCGTTTATCTTGGGCAGCAGACACCGGCGTTCTACGCAAAGCAGATCATTTCAAGTCTGGTCAATTACGGCAAGACGCTCCTCCCGCCGTTTTTCGGCGGCCTCATGGCGTACGATGGAGAAGCCAACATCGCGTTCGACTGTCCAGGACACCAAGGCGGACAGTTTTACCGGAAGTCGCCCGCAGGCCAGCTCTTTTTCAATTATTTCGGCGAAAGCATATTTCGCGCCGATCTTTGCAATGCCGACGTCGACCTTGGCGACCTGCTAATCCATGAAGGGCCGGCGGCCGAGGCGCAGAAGAATGCGGCAAGGATTTTCGGCGCGGACCGGACCTACTTCATTCTGAACGGCACAAGCACATCGAACAAAGTGGTTACGAACGCGGTACTGCGCGCAGGCGACCTCGTGTTGTTCGACCGCAACAATCACAAATCGCTTCATCAGGGCGCGCTGGTGCAGGCGGGAGCGATACCAGTTTACCTGCCGACCTCACGCAACTCGTTCGGGATGATCGGTGCCGTGGACTGGGACGCCTGGGACGAAGCGAGCCTGCGCCGGCAGATCGAAAGGCATCCCCTGGTCGAGGACAAGACGCGAGCCAGTGCAGAGCGACCGTTCCGACTCGCCTGCATCCAACTTGCGACCTATGACGGCACTATTTACAACGTCCGCAAGGTGTTGGAACAGATCGGACACCTGTGCGACTACGTACTCTGGGACGAGGCGTGGATCGGCTACAACGCTTTCCACCCGTTGTTTGAAGACCACAGTCCGATGCGGATCGACACGCTTGATGCCGAAATGCCGGGGTTGTTCTCAACGCAATCCGTCCACAAGCAAGGGGCGGGCTTTTCGCAAGCCTCGCAGATTCACAAGCGCGACGAGCACATCCGTGATCAGCGCCGCTACGTCGAACATAAGCGCTTCAACGAGTCGCTTCTCATGCATGTTTCGACTTCACCATTCTACCCGCTATTCGCCTCGTTGGACGTCAATGCCAAGATCCACGAGGGCAAGGCTGGTGAAATGCTCTGGGATCGCTGTATCGAGCTGGGTATCGAGGCACGCAAGAAGCTCAGAGAATTCACCCGGTACTACGAGTCGTCGGGTGCGGGGCCCCAGGAGCAGTGGTTCTTCGACCCCTTCGTACCCGATGTGGTCACGATCTCGGGCTCCAAACATACCGAGGATGTTGTCGAGTC
This sequence comes from Sinorhizobium sp. M4_45, assembly GCF_002885915.1. Taxonomy (NCBI): domain Bacteria; kingdom Pseudomonadati; phylum Pseudomonadota; class Alphaproteobacteria; order Hyphomicrobiales; family Rhizobiaceae; genus Sinorhizobium; species Sinorhizobium sp. M4_45. Next base: position 49,085 of record NZ_NWVE01000016.1, on the reverse strand, counting down.
CCGTTGGGAGGCGCTCCCGACGGAGGTCATCAAACGGGAACAGCAGTGCTGGCGCTTCCGTCCAGGGGCTTCATGGCATGGATATTCCGGCTACTCCGATGGCTACGCAATGGTGGATCCAAACAAGCTCACGCTTCTCACTCCAGGCATAGACCGTGCGACCGGGGAGTATCGAGACTTCGGCATCCCAGCAACGATCGTTGCCAATTACCTTCGCGAACAGCGCATCGTTCCCGAGAAGTGCGACCTCAACAGCATACTGTTTCTGCTCACACCGGCCGAGGACGAGAGCAAGCTCAACACGCTGATAGCCAAGTTGGTGAAGTTCAAGAACTTATGGGATCGGGACGCACCTTTGGCCGAGGTTCTACCAACCGTGTTTGCGGCGAACAGAGAGCGCTATGCAGGATACACACTCCGGCAGGTCTGCGCAGAGATGCACGACTTCTATCGGCAAGCAGGGGTCAAGGAATTGCAGCGCCTCTGCTTCCGGGCGGAGAGCATGCCCGAGCCCGCAATGACGCCGAAAGCGGCTTATGAAGCCCTCGTGGCAAACGAAGTTGATTACGTGGCACTCGACGAGGCTTTCGGCAGGATTTCGGCCACGCTCGCGTTGATCTATCCGCCGGGCATAGGCGTCATAGTCCCCGGGGAGCGCTGGGACGAAAGGGCGCGGCCGATGCACAACTATTTCCTGGCATTCCAAGAGTCCTTCAACCGCTTCCCCGGCTTCAATTACGAGGTCCAGGGTGTGTTTCAGGAGCGCGTTGACGGCCAGATCAAATTCTACACCTACGCCGTGCGCGAGTAATCGCCTCTTCCGAGGGAGGATCAGGTCATGACTGAACATTCGCTCAACGTTGCCATGGAAGCTGCGTCGAAGAAGAAAATGAACCTGGTCCAGCTCACCTTTATCGTTGCGGTGAACATGATGGGCTCGGGAATAATAATGCTGCCGGCGAACATGGCGCAGGTCGGCGCCATTTCACTTCTGTCCTGGCTGGTGACCGCGGTCGGGTCGATGGCGATCGCTTACGGATTTGCACAAGCCGGTCTATTCAACCAGCGTCCCGGAGGGATGTCGGCTTATGCGGAGGATGCCTACGGTAAACCGGGCTATTTCCTCGTTTTCTTACTCTACTTTCTTTCGCTCGCTGTCGGCAATGTCGCGATTGGCATTTCGGCCGTCGGTTATCTCGCCGGGTTCTTCCCGTGGCTGACGTCCACGCCGATTGCGACTTGCGTGAGCCTGATCATCCTCCTGTGGCTTACGACTGTAGCCAATTTTGGCGGGCCGCGCGTCACGGGCCGTATCGGGTCAATCACGGTATGGGGAGTGATCCTCCCCGTAGGGCTGCTCTGCGTTATCGGTTGGGCATGGTTCAGTTCGGAGGTTTTCGCGGCTGCCTGGAATCCCAATGGGCTGACCCTCGTTCAAGGCATGGGATCGAGCATCTCGCTGACGCTCTGGGCGTTCCTGGGGATGGAATCGGCTGCACAGAACTCCGATGCGGTGGAAAATCCCAAGCGGGACGTTCCTCTTGCCTGCCTGTTCGGGACGCTCGGTGCCGCTATTATCTACATTCTCTCGACCACAGTCATTCAGGGTATCGTGCCGAACGCTGAGCTTGCCGCGTCGACGGGACCGTTCGCGCTTGCCTTTGCCACGATGTTCAACCCCGCCATCGGATCAGTCGTCATGGCGCTGGCTGTTCTCGCCTGCGTCGGCTCGCTACTCGGCTGGCAGTTCACCATCGCGCAGACGGCGCGGGCCGCCGCGGACGAGCGCATGTTTCCGTCCCTTTTTTCGCGGGTGAACGAGATGGGTGCGCCTGTAACCGGGATGATCGTCATGGGCGTTGTTCAGTCTCTGCTGGCGCTCATGACGATTTCACCCACGCTCAACGAGCAGTTCGCAGCGCTCGTCAATCTGGCGGTCGTCACCAACGTGCTTCCCTACATTATCTCCCTTTCCGCACTCTTCGTCATGATGAGGGCGGCTGGCGTTGCAGAAAGCAAGTTCCGCTTGAATTCTTCGATCGCGATCGTGGGCATGCTCTATAGCGTCTTTGCGATTTATGCGTCCGGAAAGGATGCCGTGCTGGGCGGTATGCTCGTGACTGGAATTGCCTTCATCATTTACGGCCTTATCGCGCCTCGCTTCACCCCAAGACCGGGAATTGTGAAGACAGCGTGAGGTCAAGAGAAGCGTTGGGAGGATGCAACATGCAAGCCGCACCGGGCGAAGGACGTCAAACGGGACGACGGATAGTCAGATTTGGGCTGACGCTAGGAGCAGTGACCGTCAGCATGTGGGCGAGCGCCGAAGCACAGACGCTTGATCGCGTCCGCAGCAGCAACACCGTCAAACTGGGCTACGATGCGACCGCGCGCCCATTCTCGTTCAAGGCCGAAGGGGAGAGCGCGACCGGCTACGCCGTCAGCCTGTGCATGGAGGTGGCCGAGGAACTGAAACGTGAACTTGGGATTGCCGATCTTGCGGTCGAGTGGATTGAGCTCACCAGGGAGGCTGCCGACCACGCCATACGACAAGGTTCGGCCGATCTCTTCTGTGGTGCGTCACCCGTGACCTTGACGCGCAGAAAAGAGGTTTCGTTCTCGATAGCGATCTTTCCGAGCGGGACGGGTGCAGTACTGAATGCGAGCGCACCCCTTGCGCTGCGCGAGGTTCTGACGCAGGGTCGCCCCTCTGACCGGCCCATTTGGCGGGGATCCCCTGCAAGAACCGTACTCAATCAGAAGACATTTTCCCCGATCGCAGGTACTACCAGTGAGGATTGGCTTGCGGAGCGGATAAAGACATTTCAGCTTTCAGCGACAATCGCTGCTGTGGAGAGCTATGATCAGGGAATCGCCAATATTCTGAACGGCGAGTCCGACGTACTCTTCGGCGACCTGCCGCTCTTGCTCGACGCCGCCGCGCGCGGCGAAAATTCCGGCGATCTCATCGTACTGAAGCGCCATTTCACCTACGAACCGCTTGCGCTTGTGCTGGCGCGCAACGACGAGGATTTTCGTGTCGTCGTTGACCGAGCGTTGAGCCGCACCTACCGATCGGAAGATTTCCCGGCATTCTTCAGCGAGTGGTTCGGACCTCCCGACGATACGATCGTGACCTTCTTCCGGCAAACGACATTGCCTGAGTGAAGCGCTTCCACGAGAGCCTCTCCTGGAACCCCGTTGCGGTCAAACGTCCTTTCGTCGAGCAACGGCGCAATGATGAGATCGGGTGGTTCGTCGTCAGTCCTCGGATCATGCTTAGTAGTTGCGTAACGGCGAAATGCAGTTCGCCCCGTTTGCGTCATGCACTCGGAAACCAAGTCACGAGCCCTTCAGGGCCGGAGGACCATACGGATGCGCACTTTCGAGGTGAAAAGGTCCACCAAGCAGTCGCGATCTGCAATTGAAACGGTCTTACGGGAGCTTCGACGATCTCCACTCCTGGCGTTGATCTTCTTCGTACCTGTGGTCATTCTCCTGGAGCGGATGGCTCCGAAGGCTCATACGTTATTGTTTTTCGTGGCGATCGCAGCGATCGTACCGCTCGCTGCGCTCTTGAGCCGCGCCACGGAATCGGTGGCGGCAAAGACCGGCGATGCGGTCGGTGGCCTGCTCAATGCCACGCTCGGTAACCTGACGGAGCTCATTATTACGCTCGCCGCTCTGCAGGCCGGGCAGTATCTCCTCGTCAAAGCCTCAATCGCGGGCGCAATCGTCACCAATAGCCTTTTCATGTTTGGAGGCGCTTTTCTCATTGGCGGCCTGAAACATCATCTGCAGGAATTCAACAGGGTGAATGCACGTTTTCAGGCGAGCCTCCTGTTCCTTGCGACGATTGCAATCCTGGTACCCTCGCTCACGAGCGGCTTGGACCGCACCCCGGCAGCGGAATTTTCCCAGCAGTTGAGCCTAGGATTGGCGATCCTGCTCATAGCCGTCTACGGACTTGGCATGGTGTTTTCCCTGAAGACGCACAAGGAACTGTTTGCAAGCGTCGGTCAGGCCGAGGCGGGAGAGGAGCCTTGGCCGCTTTCGATCGGGATCGTCGTTTTGATTGTCGTCACGCTCCTCGTCGCAATGGTCAGCGAGATTTTCGTCGGGTCGGTGCAAGCTGCCGCGCAACATCTAGGACTGACACCGGCCTTCGTTGGTTTCATAGTCATCGCCCTGGTTGGCGGAGCTGCGGAAATGACCACGGCGTTCTCAGCGGCGCGCGCAAATCGCCTGGACCTCAGCGTTGGCATCGCGCTGGGCAGCGCTGCGCAGATCGCTCTGTTCGTTGCGCCGGTACTCGTCCTTGTCAGCTACTTCATTGGGCCCCAGCCGATGTCGCTCGAATTCTGGCCCGGCGCGGTGGCAATGATGCTGGTGGCGACCATGGCGGCGACCCTTCTGTCTAATGGCGGGCACGCAGCGTGGTATGCGGGCGTCATGGCACTGGCGGTTTACGCCATATTTGCGTTGACGCTGTTCCTCTTGCCCCCAGGAGTGACCCAATGAGCGAGAAAGTGCCGGGTAATGGCGGCTCGAAGCATTTGTTCTACGGCGTCCTCAATCCTGTTGACCGCTCCAACGAGGTGCTCTTTGGATTGATCATGGTCATGACGTTCACGAATTCGCTGAGCACCACGGATGCAGGACGAGCGGATGTGCGGTCAATGCTGGTTGGAGCTGTCGGCTGCAATCTGGCGTGGGGTATCATTGACGCCGTCATGTACTTCATGAGCTCGATGGCTGAGCGCAAGCTTTCGGAGCGAACGGTTCACCGTGTGCGGACAGCTGATGACGTTAAAGCGGCTCGCGGTATCGTGGCAGAGGCGCTGCCGGGCATCATTCTGCCAGCGCTTTCGTCCGAAGACCTGGAACGGATACGCCGGCACCTGGCCAGCCTCCCTGACGATGAGGTGCGCGCGCGACCCACCACGCGTGATGTCATCAGCGCGCTAGGTGTCTTTCTGTTGGTCTTCTTTTGCACATTTCCGGTTGTGCTTCCGTTCATCGTCATGACAAACGCCCTGGCCGCAGTGAAGGTGTCCAACGCGATAGCCACTGCTTTGTTGTTTCTGGCCGGGTATACTCTGGGACGTCACTCCGGCAACCCAGTGGGTCTGGCGCTTGCGATGGTCGCGATTGGTTTGATTCTGGTGGCCTTAGCCTCGGCCCTCGGGGGATGACACGCAAGTCCAGCATCGCTTTGAGCCGTTCCAGCTTAAATGGAAACGATTCTGCCGGCTCGAGCGAGTGGAATGTTTGCTCGGCTGGCGCGCGTCGTAGCCCAAGATACGGCAAGCCGCCGACGACCGCAGACGCACAGCGCCGGACGTGCTCAGAAGAGGTTTGGCACCGTGCGGCGGCGCGTATCTCCTTCGAAATCAGCCGGCCGCTTCTGACGCTTGCCGAGGTCGGGTTCCTCGAACTTCACCCGTTCGTAGGGAATTGAGGAAAGAATATGAGCGATACAATTCACGCGCGCCTGCTTTTTATTATCCGATGGGACGATCCACCATGGCGCATCGTCGGTGTCTGTCATCCTGATCATCTCGTCATAGGCTCGAGTGTAGTCCCACCAGCGGCGATAGGATTCGACATCCATCGGTGATAGCTTCCATTGGCGCAGCGGATCATTGATGCGTTGCCGGAATCGGCGGTCCTGTTCCTCCTCGCTTACATCGAGGAAATATTTAAGCAGCACTATTCCGCTTTCAATCATCGCTGCCTCGAACCGGGGAGCGATCTCCAGAAAGCGCTTTGCCTTCTTCTCCGAGCAGAAGCCCATTACGCGCTCGACGCCGGGTCTGTTGTACCAGGATCGGTCGAAGATCACGACTTCGCCAGCCGCGGGAAGCTGCTGTATATAGCGTTGCATGTAAATCTGCGTCTTCTCACGATCCGTCGGGGCAGGTAGGGCCACGACACGAAAGACGCGTGGGCTGACTCGCTCAGTGATCCGTTTTATCACGCCGCCCTTGCCGGCTGCGTCTCGTCCCTCGAAGACGATGACGATCCGAGCCCCTGTCTGCTTCACCCAAGCCTGCAAATGAGCAATCTCCTCCTGCAATCGGGCCAGCTCTTTTGCATAGTTTCCACCGGACCGCGTTTCGGAGGCCTGGGTCGCAGCGGATTTCCTGTCCTCCGCTTTCCAGTGATTGTTCTTTTTCCTGTCGTCGGTGTGCTTGTCCATTGTCCCCTCCTCTATTGCATAGGGGGCGCTGCCCCGATCGGCATTAAAGCTGCGGTTGAGTGCCCGACAGGTATTGACGTCTGCGCTGGGCGCGGCGGAGCCGACCTTCTCAATGGCCCTTGAAGACTAGCGTCTGGACCGGCAAGAGCAGGGCCTGAAGCCTGAGGATCATGGCGTGCACCAATCCCACCGCATCGACGACGTGCAGAAATAGCCAATGCGGTGTGCTGATGCCGGGCGCATGTAGTGCATCGTGATTGCTCGTGTACGCGTTGGCAATGCAACTGCTTCCAGGTGGTACGCCGGTGAACTGTCCCTCGTAGAGCGGCTCCAGATAGGCAGTCAGCGTGCCAGGACTGGCAAGTTGCTGCGCGTCGACGAGCTGGTCGGTCGGACGAATTTGGCCGGCGGCGATAACGTCTTGCACCTCCGTCACCACCATCGGGATGATGGTGAACGGCTTGCCGATGCAGGTCGCCTCGGCAATCATCCCGGCCTTCATCACCTGTGCCTCGATCTGGCCGAAGCCAGCGATCAAGCCAATGCGGCGTTGCTCGGGAACCAGGATGCCGGCCGAGCGAATCATCGGATTGACAATATCTCCAGCGCGGAGCGCGAACTGCTGGACTACGCCGGCGGTTCCAGCCCGTACGATCGTCTTGTCGAGCTCCACCTGGGCTTGGGTCAGCGCCGCTTCAGCGCTCGCCTTCTGCGCCGGCAGGAGTGAGGCGATTTTCGTTTCCAAGGTCCGCTTGTTGGAGATCGACGCGGCACGCGCACCATCGCGACCGTCGACAGCGACCTGAAGGCGCTCGATTTCGCGCCTTGCGACGATGTTAGGGTTGCGCTGGTTCAATTCGACCTGCGTCTCGAGTTCATTCAGCGCCTGGAGATAGTCGCCCTCGGCTTGGGCGATAAGGCCGTCGGCGGAGGCCAGTTCGCTCTGCGCAACAATTGCCTCTGCCTCGATCTCGGCGACGCGTCGGCGGGCGGTCTCAAGTGCTGCCCGTTGCTCGGAATCGTCGAGGCGGAAGAGGGGAGCACCGGCAGAAACCTTCTCGTTGAGGTCAACATAAACCTCTGCTACTCGCCCGGTTGACTCGGGCATGATCGTTACCGTGCGGAACACCGCGGTGACGTTGCTAGTAGATGGATGGAAGTAGAAGATCATTGTGATCAGTGAAATGGTGAGGATAAGGCAGGCCGTTATGCCGTATCGGAGCTCAAACCACATGGAATAGAGATTTATCTCACGGCCGACACGCTTGCCCTGGACATAGCGGCGGACGAGGTAGTCCGGAAAAATGGTGAGCAGCGAGCAGATCAGGAATTCCAGCACAATTCACCCCCTCCGTTCCGCCTTATTGCCACCTGCCACGGGCTCTATCTCGAGCGGCACCCATTGCGGCGGGCTTGCGTGGGATTCGTTGGCTCGCGGGGGCATCGCCGCCGGCTGGGCGCTCGTCCCGGGTTCGTCGGTTCCATCGTGGCGGTCGGCCATTTTTGCCAGGGAGCGAGCGATCGATTCGACTGGAGACGAGAAGTTCGGAAATTCGACCATGGCAAGTAGGAGAGCCGCAATCCAGAACAAGTGATTGTGGGTGAAGAGCGCGATCAGCGCCAAGACGCCGACGATCTGCAACTGCACTTTGCTGGCGCCATGCGCCATGTGCTCGGGCAAAGCGTGCAGGCGCAGGTAAAGGATGCCGACCACAAAGACCATCAGCAAGACGAAGACGATCATCACGTTGAAAAGAACGTCGGTCTGACCCGGCGCGGTGATGAACGGCGGCAGATGGGCAACCGCAGCCGGATGCAAGGAATCTTCCATCTCTGCGCTCCCCCCTTTCCTATAAAGTGGCAGAAGCCGCTGGCTGCGGCAAAAATGCTTGAATCTAAGGCAAGTAGAAAAGGGGACTAATCACCTCAATTTCCTTAAGTCTAATATTACACCAGAATGCGTCGGTGGCATTGATCGTGGTCAATATCGATAGGTAACTTGCGGGCGGTCCCGTCAATTCCTCATCATTCACGCGCTTGTAAAACCTGCCATGAGCGAAGTTCTGTGTACGACGAAACGCGCAAAGCCGGAACGTTGATTGACGTATGCTACGGTATGTTACTGCTGTGCTACCGATAAGCGGCGTACGATCAACGATCATCTTTTGCTGCATGAGGGTGACCTGGCCCCCGCGACGGAACGATCGGTGCGGAAGACAGGACTTGCGTTGCTCCAGCTGAAATTGCCCTGTGCGACCGGATCGAACGCACAAGCCTCAAAAACCAAGCGGATGAGCTTTTGTTTCCGGCATTACAGGCGAGGTGCGCCATGGACGACAATCCATCATCCAAAAGAAACCCGGACTCGGTTAATCCCGCCGCGCGGCCGTCTATCGAGCCGCGAATCACGGAGATCGCGCGGATCGGCCTGGTTGGACTTTTCGCCTACTGGTCTTTTACCTTGATCGCGCCGTTTGCGATTATTCTTATCTGGGCCGCGATCCTGGCTGTAGCCCTTTATCCCGCCTATGCTGCGCTTTCAGCTATTCTCGGTCACCGGCCCCGCGTGGCGGCGCTCGTCATTACAATGCTGGGGCTGCTCGTTATCGTCGCTCCGCTCGCAGCCATTGCGATCAGCTTTGCCGAGGGAGTACAGGTGGTGCTTGCAAGACTCAATGATCGATCTCTGCTGATTTCGGCGCCACCCGACAGTATTCGCAGTTTTCCGCTTATCGGCGAGCGCATCTATTCCGTCTGGAGTTTGGCTTCCGACAATCTTGAAGCCGTATTGCAACAGATCAAGCCTTCGCTCCTGCAAGCGGGCAGCAAGGCGCTCGGCAAGATCGCGTCGATCGGTGCCGACCTGCTCAGCTTTGTAGTTTCCGTTCTTGTCGCCGGTTTTCTCTTCGGGTCCGGAGCACGGCTGGCAAACAGTGCGCAGGGCTTTGCGAGCAGAATGGGTGGGGATAGAGGCGTTGGCTTTCTGCAGCTGGCAGCGGCAACGATCCGCAACGTGGCGCGGGGTGTGATCGGTGTCGCCCTCTTGCAAGCCTTTCTCTGTGTTTTGATCCTGAGCCTTTTCAAAGTTCCTGCACCCGGTGCAATCGCCTTCGTCGTCCTTATCCTCTGCATCATTCAGATTGGACCAGCGTTGGTTCTGCTGCCGGTAATCGTCTGGGCGTGGACCTCAATGGAGTTCGGGATGGCTGCCTTGTTTACGATCTTGCTGATACCGCTCCTCATCATCGATAATGTCATGAAGCCAATCCTGGTCGCGCGCGGACTTTCCACACCGACACTCGTGATTTTGTTGGGTGTGCTCGGAGGCACGCTTTCTTACGGATTGATAGGACTGTTCCTGGGGCCGATCGTTCTCAGCGTGTTCCACAGTTTACTATTAATCTGGATGAACACGGACACCGTGGGATCGGAAGGGCTGCGGCTAGGGGAATCCAGACTACCGAATCCGACGTGAAAAGACGCAGTCCTGTTGTCCTGTTCCCCTTGGGGCGATACCTCATTTTCCGGGAATCGATACGCCCGCCTGACGCAAACCCTCTATGAAATGCTGCTGGTCTTCCGGGCGGTGAATTCGTAATGCGACTTCCTTGCGTGCGTTCTCGAGGAAGCCAGGCACGTTGGTTTCAAGCCATTCTCTCTCGGTACGAGCCAAATCCATCTTGCCGAGCTTTCCAAGGATGGCAAGCAATATGACATGGTAGACAGGATTGGCGTGAAGGTCCGCCGATCGGGCCCACCGTTCGGCGGCGACGTAGTCGTGTTCAATATAGCGACAGACCGCCAGTGCGGCCTCGAAATATCCAACCGGCCCGGGATTGCTCGCTACGGTTTTCGATACAAGGTCGCACCCCGAACGCCACTGACCAGACAGGGCGAGCCGGAACCCATATTCGCCCGAGAGCTCAGTGTCGTTGGGATTGATAGCATAAGCGCGCGCGCCGACCGTCAGGGCAGCGTTAACTTCGCCCCGGAAAAATAATGTAAGCATCTCCGCCTGCAGTGCGCGAACGTTCTGAGGGTCAAGTTCCACCGCACGCGCCGCAGCCTCGATCGCGTGCGCGAGCGACACGGTCGTCGATCGGTGCAGACGATATCGAAAGCGAAGCTCGTCAACATAGGTCAGTGAGAGTAGTGCCCATGCCGTCGCATAATCGGGAAACTGTGTCGTTGCTTGCTGAAGACACTCTTGAACGGTGGCATGTGTCTGCGGATTCAGATCGCCCCGATACCCGTAGTAGGCCAGGGTGCACGCATAAGCCTGCCAATCGCCCGGGACAGAGCGCATGAAGTGTGTGGCGTTGGCCTGGAAAACAATGCCGTATGGTTGTGCGATTGCGCTAGCCACTGCAGCAGCGGCGTTCTGCTGCAACTCGATGATCTTACGCGGCTGTAGTACTTCGTCATAGGTGTTCGCCCACACGACTGAACCATCGGAATGCTGGACTAACCGTATGCCCAGCCGAAGTTTGTCGCCATCGAGCCGGACCCGGCCTTCTAACGCAAAGGCCGGGTATTCCCGTTCGGCGCTATGAGGGTTCGGGGCTGCCGGCCCGGCGACCACAACAATCTCCTTGAACTTGGCGATGTTGCTGATGACCTCATCTGTTAGCCCGCGTGTGATCATCGCCGATTGCGGCGTTTGTGAAAGGTCTTCAAACGGCATCACCATCAGCTTCGGAATGTTTGGTCGAGTGCCGCCAGGCTTCGTGAGGCTCTCGATTGTCGTTGCCGCCGAGCCGAGAAATGCATTTGCTAGCAAACCGCATGTTAGGAGACCCACTGTGGCCACACTGACCCACAGCGCGGTCTGCTCAAGCGGAATGGAACGCGACTGAACGTTTGGGGCCTGTCCGAAGCTTAGGGGGTACGGCGCACCGTCCCGTTTTTCGAAGGCGGGCGCGTAGCCGCCCTTGGGAATTTTAATCACGATCGGATCGTTGCTCCCAGCAACGAAATAATAGCGCTCGAGGGCGCGTCGGATACGACCTGCTTCGATCCGTACGACTGGATCCGTTTGAGCATCGAAAGAAGAATCCCGCCCGAACACTTCGGTGGCGATGGAATAGGCCTTTATCCGGTCGGCACGACCCGCAATTGCCTCTCCGACAATGTAGGCCAGGAATTTGCGCGCTCGGTCCGGCACGTCGAATTCGGCGCTTAACCGTATTCGATCGAGTTGTGAAAGAATTTCCGTGTTCGTAGGGAGAGCGGTGGGCGATCCGGCTCGGACGCTCCCCCTGTCAGCAATTGTCATGTCCGCCCCTCATGGGCAAAACGTAGGATTGCAAAAAACTGCCCCGTATACTCTCGTATATTACGTCCATACCCCGGCAGAGCGCAATACAATCCGACGAGATAAAAAACATCTTTGAAACCAAAGGTGGAGCAGCGCAATGAATGGGGAACCGGACTGGAAACACTGCATGGCAGCGGCATTGCGGCGGTTTCCGGCGCGCTCCCTGCAAATCAGGGAGTTGTCGATGCGCGATGAGGACTTCAGGGGAATGTGCGAGGATTTTGCAGCCGCTGAGAACGCACTCGCGGCCGTCGATCAGCTTCCTGTGCATGTTCGCGAGGAGCGCCGCGCCGAGTTCAAGGGGCTTATAGAGAGCTTGGCAGCAGAAATTGCTGAAGCGCTTGGCCCGGCGGACGGGTTCATTTGACTGGAGGCATTTGTCTGCTCAGCGAAGGGCAGCGTTGTTACGCGGTTTAACGACAGGGAACAGCGGCGGGAGCCTCCGAACTGGGCGGCCCAAAGTTTTGGGAGTGGAGCAATGAATACCTCGATATCGGTATCCTGGGGCAGGCATATAAATGCCATTCCCCCACAGGCAGGCGAGGCAGCGTTGGCGTCGATCAGCAGCTTCGTTGACGGACAGTGCATTTACTCTTTCGGAGAACGCGCCGATCAAGTCTATCGGGTCGAATTCGGCGCGGTCCGCGTCTATAGACTAGCCGCGAATGGAAGGCGACAGATCCTTGCATTCCATTTTGTTGGCAACTGGTTTGGCCTGCAAAGTCGGGACCGGCACAGTTCGCATGCAGAAGCGATTGGGGTCACCGGCGTAAGATGCATCAGCCTTCAGGAAGAACCCCTTTTTCGGCCAGCTCTATTCTCCGCGGCGCTGGAAAACTACTCCGCTGCACAAGAGCATCAGCTCGTCATCGGTCGTCAAAGTGCGATTGAGCGCGTCGCGGCATTCCTGCTCGAGATGTCGGAGCGCTCGGACTATTCACGCAGGTTCGAGCTGTCCATGTCCCGAGTCGATGTGGCGGACTATCTCGCGCTGACGGTTGAGACGGTTTCGCGCTCGCTGACAAAGCTGAAGCACAGGGGCTTCATCGAGTTGCATGGCGCTCGCGGGATTGAACTCGTGGGATATCGAGCCCTTCAGAATTTATGCCTTTAGTGGTTGCTCAAGATCGCATGACGAGGGGCCTCCAATATCGCGCCAAAGCAAATCAAGTTAGCGGAAGGCTCCCGGCTCGAGCATCTTGTCGCTGTAAGGGGAAGGGATCTTTGGCGCTCCAACGTGGAGAAAAGGCTTTCCAACGGCCCTATGGCAGTCGTTGCATTCGGTTGTCATCAGGGCGAAGGACTGCTGAAATTGCTCGTCACTTCTTGCGACAATGGCCTCTTCGATCAAATTTGCGATCTTTTGCGTGTTAGCGAAATCGAAGTTGGACTTGTCAGGATGGCGAGAAACGTCATCGAAGCCTGTCTTTACCTGTTCCAATTGATAGCCGGCCAAAGCCCAGTTTCTTAACTTGACTGAGTACCAAAGCTTAGAGCGGTTGAGATCTATTTTAGTCATGATCTCGCCAACGCTGGGTACGTATTTGGTGGGCTGGTCAGCTGATTTGCCTGGTTGGTCAGCCGATCCATCGGAGCTGTCGAGTAGGAGCACCAGAGCGGCTACCGGAATTACCCACGTTGCTCGCATCCCGATCTCCAATTTTTTTGGATATAGGACCGTCAGAACGGATCCTGTATGTTTCTCAGCAGCGTAAGCCGATGTGCCACAAGCCGGATGGCGAAATAAGTAGCTATTCCGTCGGCGCGTCGGCGACGCTCGTTCGGTGGCCCAAGTTACTCCGCATGCTGAATAACTCTACGCTGTCATTTCGGTTGAGTCGTTGATTGTGATCAACAATGGTCAAATTGCACCGGAAAGGCTGCCGTCCGCCTTTTTCGCACATCAAACCTCTTCATGAAGGTCTGTGACCGGCGTGCACTCTCCAGCCAAATGAAAATTGATACGGTGCAAGTAACCTTCCATCGTCCGGAACAATTCGCCATTACTTGCAAGCATCAATTGCCAAAGGCTACCGTGTGGGAGTCATTCATTACTTTTTTCAGCTCATCGATCGCGGAAGCAGAAGGCAGCGTCTCTCCTTCGAGTTCGGGCGGCAGCTTCCAGCCGGGCTCAACCCCCTGCATGTTCGGTAGCTCGTGGGCAATGCCCTTGTGGCAGTCGATGCAGGTCGCCCTGCCCGGCAGCAGGTAGCGCGTATGGATTTCTGCTGCACGCTGCGTCTGCTTGGAAAGGTCCATCGCCGCTGAGGAGTGACAGTTGCGGCACTCGAGGCTGTCGTTGGCCTTGAGCCGCGCCCATTCGTGCTTGGCGAGTTCCAGGCGGTGGTCGAGGAACTTCTCGCGCGTGTTGATGGTCCCGAAGATCTTTCCCCACACTTCCTTTGAGGCCTGCATCTTGCGGGCGATCTTGTCCGTCCACTCATGCGGCACGTGGCAGTCGGGACAGGACGCCCGGACGCCCGAGCGGTTGGAGAAATGGATAGTGCGCGTCAGCTCCTCATAGACGTTGGCCCGCATCTCATGACAGGAGACGCAAAACTCCTCGGTGTTGGTGAGCTCCAAGGCGGTGTTGAAGGCGCCCCAGAAGATCACGCCCCCGACGAAGCCGCCGAGTGTCAACCACGAACGCCGAACGGCAGTTGATCAGCATGGACGAACGCGTTTTCAGCGGCTGAAAGGTCCTCGCACATCCCCTGAAGCTCTCGTCGCAGATCGACAACTCCCCTGATCTGCAATGCGCGTGCCGGGCAAACGACGCGATGCCGCCGCCAGGTTTTGAATTATGGTTATTCGGTGCATTCTATTTTCAAGTGCGACATGGCAACAAAAACAATGGCTTACCCCTTGGAGATTTTTGCATGTCGCAGTGCTATTTGCAGCTCACCCTTCCCGATCGCCGACGCGTGCATCAGCTTCTCGAACGCAAGGTGCCGATTGCTGAGATCGCCCGCCAACTCGGTCGGCATCGATCGACAATCGATCGTGAACTGAAGCGCAATACCTTTCATGATGCCGAGTTTCCGGAATACAGCGGCTATTACAGCGGCATCGCCAACGACATCTCCAAGGAGCCTCGGCGACGGCTGCGCAAGCTCAGCCGCCACCCTGAATTACGCGAACTGGTCATTGAGCAGCTGAAGGCACTTTGGTCGCCGGAGCAGATCGCTGGCCGCCTGCTTGCCGACGGTGTGAGCGCCCTGCGTATCTGCACGGGAAATGATCTACCGCTTCATTTATGGCAAGGAAGATTATCCGCTGCTGCTCTATCAGCATCTGCCGGAAGGCCGCCGCAAGCGCCGCCCGCGCTCCCGCAAGCCCCGTGATGGCTTGATCCCGGTTGACTGCAGGATCGACCAACGCCCTGATTTTATTGCCGATCGCTCGCAGTTCGGCCATTGGGAGGGCGATCTCCTGATCTTCCGGCGCGACCTCGGTGAAGCCAATGTCACCTCGCTGGTCGAGCGCAAGAGCCGCTACACGGTGATGATCAAGAATGGCAGCCGCCACTTTCGGCCGCTTATCGACAAGATCGTTGCTGCCTTCTCACCGCTGCCCGCCTTTGCCAGGCAGAGCTTCACCTTCGACCGGGGTACCGAGTTTCGCGGCTTCAAGGCTCTGGAAGATGGGATCGGTGCCAGGAGCTGGTTCTGCGATCCAAATTCACCGTGGCAGAAAGGCGCAGTCGAGAACACCAACAAGTGCATCCGCCGCTTTGTGCCAAGCGATACGGACCTGTCCGCCGTCAACCAGCCGCAACTGGTCGCCCTCGCCCATCATCTCAATTCACTGCCCAGGAAGTGCCTTGGTTACCGCACGCCCGCCGAGGTGTTCATGGCGCATTTGCGCGATTGCGGGTAATACTCTACCTTCCACTCGTCATTGTTGCACTTGGATCAGATTCTCCAACCCTCGCTCGTTCAATCCTGATCTACTATAGTACGGGCGTGCGAGACGACGGACACGCTAGAGAAAATGTTGCGCTTCCCCTAGGGGGCAAACCGCCGCTCACTATACTGAGGTTGCCCCGCTGCTTGATGGCGAGGTCGCCATATATTCGCCCCAAAGAGAGACCAGTATTCCGGTAGTATTGGATAGATACTATTCCTTCCTGTTGAGTAACGCTCGGGGCGGCCGGAGTTCTTCTCCGATCAATGGCTGCCCCTAGCTGCCGTGATGGCGGAAGCCAGCGACGACCGCGTGCGTTCACGTGTCGAAATAAGTCGGTCTTTTACAATCTGACGGGAGAATCCTATGGCACGGCTACCTAGCATGGCAGCGGCAGCGCTTGCGCTTGCCTCTTCCTTCCCCTTGATCTGTGTAACGACAACCCCGGCCTCTGCACAGTCGTTGAGTGCGGGGGACGATGGCGGAGACATCAGCGCCAGCGACCTGCGCGACTTCCTGCGGGATGCCCTTCGCGCCCGCAGCGATCGGCGCGATCTGATCCGGGACCTTGTCCCCGAGCGACAGGACGAGCTCTTAGATCTTCTCGGAGACGGCGGCGATCCGATGGGCGACCGCGGCGACCGGCTCGAGCGGCTTCGGGACCTCCTTGCCGCGCGGCGGGACCGCCGTGATGACCTGATGGAACTGATCGGCGACCGCGGTGACCGGCGCGAGCGGCTCATGGACCTGATCGCCGCGCGGCGGGACCGCCGGGATGAGCTCATGGATCTGATCGGAGACCGCGACGATCAGGGTGGAGGCCGCGGTCTCCTGCGGCAACGCCTGTTGGAGCGTCTTGCCGATGGAAATGACGAAGACTGCATCTTTATTACCCGCAGCTTGCGGGCCGAGAACGGTGACTGGCTGGCTTTCGTTCGCAGGCGGGTGTGCCGGGACTAGGCCATGGTGCCGTTTTGATATGCGTATGACCGCATGATTTTTTTCGAAACTCGCGATGGGTAACGAAGCAGATCCCGCCGGCGAATGCGCCCGCAAGTGAAAGGAGCTATGCGCTCCAGTGCCTGCTCGCAGGCGGAGTGCACCACGCCGGGTTTGGGAATTCCTGCGCGCCAACCGCGCACGAAGCCAGGAGAAGGTGAAATGAACAAGTTTCTTCTCATGACGGCAGGCCTCCTGCTGATGCCGCTTCCAGCCTTGAGTCAAAGCGCGCCCGACACCGGTTCTCGCGACCCGGGCTCGATCCACGATCGCGAAATCGAAGACCTGCTGCGTAGCATCACCGACGAGGTTTCCGGCGGGAGCGGTGGCCCGCGGCGCGGCGCCGCCTTCCTGCTCCGTAGCGGCGACGCGACAGTAGCAGTCCGTTGCGACCCGCGGGAATCGATGAAAGACTGTGTAGACCTGACCACGTCGCTGCTGGAAAAGGCTCGTTCTGCGATGCCTACGGGCGGCGGCGCTCCCGGAACCGCGCCGCCGCCGCGACCATAGCCTGCTGCTTCCCGATTTGTCGGAGCCAGCAAGTGGCAATTGCAGGGTGTTTACGATTCGAAGGACCAGGGAAGCGGCGTCATCAACGGTCACGAGTGCAATCTCCCGCAGGCCGAGCTCCAAAACGATCCGTCGCGCCGCCTGCGGCGTGACGTCGAGCGTCTTCGCCACCATGCTCGCCGACACCAGCGGCCGCGCCATGACCAGATCGACCGGTTCCGGCAATGTCGATGACGTGCGGCGCCCCTTCAGCTTCGCTCCATCATCGTTTTTGCCGGCGCCAGCCGGTCGTGCTCCTTCAGCGCGATCTCGCCGGCTGCAATCAGCCCATGGGCAACGCAAGCAGCCGAAAATTGCGATCGCGATGCCGGCGCCGTTCGACGGGCATGGTTTCGAGGCCGAGATTGATGGCGGCGAGATGCGCACTGGCGGTGACCCCGGCCTGGCGGAGGATGGAGGCGGCCAGCACGCGGCCGAGCCAGGGCGCATGCTGCAGGACACTCAAAACATTCCAGGCATCGAGCGCAACGATTGCCTGCAGCACCGGCGGCAGGTCGTGCGCCTGCCGCAGCACCCCGCGCCATTCTTCCAGCCGCGCGTCCTCGTCCAGTCGAGATCGTAGACGAGCAGATCTCGTTCCCGAGTGCCGGCCAACCGGGTCGCGTCGCCTGTTCAATGGGCCGCATCGGGTCAGGCCAGCACCGCGTCGATGGCGACGAACTCGGCGCCGAACCACTGACGTCGCCATTGCTTTCGTCCCCTCCCCCTGTCGACCGATCGACATCCGGATCCGTGGTAACCTCTACCGTGCCATCCGCAGCCGAGGATGCTGCAGGCGAGCCGGAGACGAAGTCGCGGCCGCGGAGACTGCGCAGGCCGGCGGCCGACAGACCAGGCGGCTGCGTATTGATGCGCCGCCGAGATTTCAAGACGTCGGGGGCGACGGTCAGTTCGTGGGTCGGTGTGCGGACATCCTTTGTCGCGTCGTCCAGCATGAGGTCCTCGAGATGGACGAGTTCGCCATCGATGTCGTTTTGCATTCAATTGGGTTCGTCCCCACTTGTGGCGGTAATTTTGGTCAAGCGGCAGCATGCGTGCCCTGAGCAGCTCCGGGCCAGCTCTGCCATACATTTCACGCTTGATTGTCCTCAGGCGGTTGATTTGGCCTTCCGCCTGGCCGTTGCTCCACGACAGTTCGATGGCGCTGCAGACGGCGTCAAGATCGCGGTGCAGGACGCGTGCGAACCGCTCAATTGCGACCAAGCCCGAATTAACGGCATCGTCAATCCACCTGTTGAGCTTGCCTGGATCACCGCTGCGAAAGATTCCGCGGAAGCGCATGCCAAGGACCGGAGCCGGCGACGCGCTGTCCTTGACGGACCTCTCCGGGCGGCGCCAACTTGCGAGAAGCCGCTCGAGATTCGAGAAACTGCCCGTGTAACCGCGCTGTTTGAGATCGTGGAACAGATGCCGTCCGCAGCGATTGCCATCTCTCCAGCACTGGGCGAGAAACGCCTCGAGATATAAGGGATGTCGGCTTCAACGCCGCCTTCTGTCGGTCGGGTGCCGTCTCGAAAGTCAACTATTTCGCGATGCTGCGCCGGCCGTAGCCGGTGCTACCTGCGATCTCCGAATAGGACAGACCTTCCTCATTCAATGCGTGCACAGTATCGAACACTAACTGCCGTGATTGTCGATGAGCGTGACGCCGGCGGCGGTGCCTTGCGTCAACGCGCGGATCCTGAATCAGATCGATTTGCGCGCCCCCGGTTCTTTTATCCGGCAGCAATGCTCGTCCAGTGGCGCGGCCGGAAAGGCTCATCTGATCCTCGATTGCGACCCGCAGATTCTGCATTAGATGGAACCGATCAGCGACATGACGCGCTTGCGGCGCACCCTCGCGAGCAGCTTGCCCGTACAGCCCGCATAGGTCTCGGCTGACGATCTCGACAGTAGGATGCCGCTTCAGGCATCGCGCTGCACTCGCCACGCTCCGGTCGCCAAGGATGTCTACAACCAAACGGCGCTCCAGGTCGACGATCATCGTGCCATAGCGCCATGATCGCCGCCAGCTCCAATCATCTATGCCAACGACCCGGATCGTGGCATCCCGGGAAACGAGCGCAGCATCCCGCTTCGGCTGCCGCAGGATCGTGTCGTCGCTGACCGGCATGCCGAGCCGTCGCATCAAGCGCTCGCCGGGCCGGCCGCCTGCGCTATGGCCGAGCAGGCCGCCAATCTCGGAGACCCTCCGTGTGCGGCGCGCGTAAGGGACCACAAGTTTCATCGGTACATGATGCGATGACGAGAGTACAGAATGGGCGACACTGCACGGCATTCGATTTTAAGGCAGCTACGCCCGGCCAAAACCGAGCTTCCGCAGGACCGCTTGTGCACGCTCAAATGCGGCTAGGAGAGAGCGTTCAGCGTCGACCAATTGACGCAACAGACTGCAGCGTTGCTCCACAATTATCCGATACCGGGCTGCAACTGCGTCCAGCTCTGTTGCAGGCGCCTTCTCGGCCTGACGATCAACCCATTCCTGCAGTAGCGCTCGCGCTTGCCCATCGAGGTCGTGCTTCCGCTGGCGAAGTCGGTCGGCGTGGCATTCTGCCTTATTGTACCGTTTAAGCGCCATCGCAGCTTCAAGTCTCAATTTCACCGGGAGTGGCCCGACAAGAGGGTTGGCTTTTCCCATAAAATCCAGCTCCGCCTACCAGCAGGCCTTCCTATTTTGGACATTGTTCAGAAACTGAAACAAGATTACAAGGGCAAAGCCGGAAGGGGCCGGCCGGTAAGATACCGCAGGCGGCAATGACGCGCGCGGTGTTTCTGAAGTGTTGAATGCACCGGCCCGGTCTATCTCAGAGGCGCTGCTCTTAGCGGCAATCGCACAAGTCGACCAACTGCAACGGTCCTTTTCAGTTTCAGTGCACCAGCGGGTGCGGATCATGCGTCAGGATAGAGGCTGTTGAGCGTATTCTCGACGGCCTTCATCGACGTCGCCGCTTCGGCCGCCTTCGATGGAATTTGCCTGCGAATTCCAGTTGGCGTTCACCCTCTCCCAAGTCGCGCCCCAAGCAACGAGGCCGCCGGCAAAGCCAAATAGGATGACAAGGGTATTGAGGTTGTATTCAAACCTCCTTTTCGGAGTTGCCACCATCTTTTCGGGTTCCTGTGTTTCAGACAATCCCCTGCCCTCGTAGTCTGGTGCGATTTACTGCTGCGCTTCGGCGTGGCGGGCGCATTCCGCCTTCGTCTCAAACTGCCGCAGCGCAGACACAGCCGACGCGCGCCATTACGCTCGCCATGAAAGTCCTGCCGGACACGCGCAGAGCGGCCGTTCCCGCCCCTTCAGTTGTAAGGTGAGTTGCACGGGCGGCGCGCACCCTCGAACGGCTGGAATGTGTCGTCGGCCAGTCGATACGATAGGTATCGCTCCTGGCACCAGCGAAGATGCTTGTTTGCGTCGATTACCCTTCGTTGGCGAAGGCGAAACTGTTGACGCACTCCGACCCGGGGACCCCCAACAGTTGCACCCGGGCCTATGCTGATGTCGGGCCTCATGCCGCGATAGCGGGAGCCGTAATTTGGATATCGCTGCTGCAGGAAGTCTCGGTACTCTCTCTCGATGAAGAGGTTATGGTTGGTGGTGCCTCCCGTACCGCCGTTGCAAATTCCTATGCATGTCTGGGCTTTTGCCGGCGACATACCTATTGCTGCGGCAAGCACCGCAAAGGCGAGCGTTGGGGCTTTCACAGACCTGACCTTCTTTCTGCCAAAAAGAATCGATCGAAGTGCTTACGTGCGGCCCCTACGTAACGCTTAGAATTCTGCAGGGTTCCTGTACCCAAAACGGCACCGCTTGTGGGGAACGCGAGCTGAGTTCGCTGTCGCTCGATCGATCCGCGATCAACCGCGCTCCAATTGACTGGCTATGCCGTTCACAGATACTTCTGCTCCAAAATACGCGGGTCAAGCGTTTCAGCCAACCGTCCACCACTCTACACCCGGCACTTGCCGGTGCCGAAGTCCCACTCCCCGGACGGCAAAGGTCAAAGCGAGTGCGGACATCGTCCGCAGTGCGGCCAGCTTCATTGTTCTGCCTTTCGATGGAGGTTCTGACGTCGTCGCCGCCCTGCCGGTAGAGGAGTGGAGAACATCACGCCATCCCCTCGACCCTTGCCACGGCCTTCCGATCGGCGTTCTTGCGCCAGTAGAGGAAGCCGGCAATTGCACCGAACGCGACGAGGATCAGGAGAAGGTTCTGCCACGGTATGCCGCCGATCACGGTGAGCAGCGAAGCGCCACCGCCGATGACAGATGGCGTAAGCTGCATGCCGGTGCGGCCGCGGTAAAGGTACCCGTCGCCATCTTTTCCCGGCGGGTTGCCGAGATCGGTGCGCGTGTCGTAGCGCTGCTGCGCCGGCGTCGGCCCCCAGATCTCGCGATCGTAGCGGAAGTCGCCGCTCTCATGCATGAGCTGGGCGAGATACTGCGCGAGCCGGTGCGGCCGATCCATTCCAAAGCAGTCGCCGTACTTATCCAGCGCCACGAGCATGGACGCGAGGTTGCTCTCGTTCACCCTGCCCTTTGCGGCAGCGCGAAAGTCCTGAGCGGTGATGGCGCTCCTTCGTTTCTCCTGATTGTCGTTGAGGGGTTGAGGTGCTTAGCGGGCTAAGCCGCACTGGCGCATGGCGGCCGGCAGTGTTCGGGTTTAAACTGATGTTGGTCGCTCTGCCCCCCTCGCAGGCGGCCGGGAGGCTCGTCACCGGCCCGCGGCCTTTGACGGGCCTCGCCATTGATCCACATCAATGGAAAAGGGACTGGGACATGGACGATACCGAAGCGAAGAGCGCCGGCCCGATCGAGCCGGCTTCTGACCTCTCGGAGATCGCGGCACAATGCGCCGCTACTAATCTTTTGGACGTTGCGGCACAGCTTGCCGGCCTCGCCGAGGATCTCAAAGCTCTAGCAGCTAGACCGATCGAGCCCATACCGACGTTGGCCGAGCCAGACGATCAGCCTTGAGCGAGCGGTCAGAGCCAGAATAGCGGGTCGGTCTGTTCTTAGACGCGAAAGGGCCCCTTCTCTCTCGACGAAAGAAGAGGCCCAGCGTCTGAGCGTTCGAATTCACAGACGCTTCCATTTACGTGCTGAGCGCGGTTGATGCAATCGAAGATCCCCGCGCCGGGGCACGGTTTTATCCATCTGGTTTTTTCCCTTGTTAAGGTGAATGTTGAAGTTGAGGTGCATTCTATGAACGCATGAAGCACCACCGAGACAACACCTAGGTACACTCAAGATGATTTCATAGACTTAGACTAGAAGCCACTCGCAGAACAGCGCGTGCCCGAGGGCGTTACAGGGCTGGCTCTGCTAGAGTCTTTCAGGTTTATATTGAAACATACCCTGCATGCCTGAGATAGGCGGCGCATTCGTGCGGGCCGAAGGCTTTGAGGATTTCGCCGACGCGCCTCCATGTCGCGTCGACGCTGCGCTCGTCGGCTTTGCGCAGCAGGGTTTTGAGTTTGGCGAACACCATCTCGATTGATGGTGTGGATGGCTCCTGCTTCTGTCGTGGCATTGCGGCATAGTCCGGGATGTCATTGTCCTGAACAAAGGAGCTATCCATGTCTGAACTTGCCACTGTTGGAATCGACCTGGCAAAGAGCGTCTTCCAGGTCCATGGTATCGACAAGAACGGTCGGGTTCTTGTGCGTCGCCAGCTCCGTCGCAGCCAGTTGCTCGCGTTTTTTGAGAGCGTGCCTCTTGCTTGATCGGTATGGAGGCTTGCTCGGGCTCCCACGATTGGGGCCGCAAGCTGCCGGAGATGGGACATGACGTTCGGTTAATGCCACCGTCTTATGTTAAACCCTATGTAAAACGTGGGAAGACAGATGCGGCGGATGCGGCTGCAATCTGCGAAGCTGTTACCCGCCCCTGGATGCGCTTCGTCGCCATCAAGAGCGAGGCGTTTACTTCGGTTCTCGTCCTACACCGTACGCGCGACTTTCTCGTTCGCCAGCGCACGCAGATTGGCAATGCGATCCGAGGCCATATGGCAGAATTCGGTGTCGTCGTGGCAAAAGGCGCGCAGAATGTCGATCGACTGAGGGAGCAACTGGATAGGCTACCAACAACGGCCCGAATGTCCCTCGATTTGCTCTTCGAACAACTTGCCGAGACGAACAAGCGGATCGAACAGTTGGCTGGCGAGATCGAAGACGCCCACGAGCAAGACGAAACAAGCCAGCGGCTGGCTACAATCCCAGGAGTGGGCATACTTTCGGCGACTGTTATCGCAGCGACAACGCCCGATGTCGGCAACTTCAGTTCGGCAAGAGACTATGCAGCCTGGCTTGGCCTTACGCCCAAACCGCATTCCACCGGCGGCAAACAAAAGGTCGGCCGCATCTCAAAGATGGGAAATCGCTACATCCGGCGTTTATTGTATCTCGGCGCGATGGCGCAGATCATGCTCAGACGTAGGCTCAAGCGCGAACCGGGATCGGATTGGTTGTCAAGCATGTTGATCCGGAAGAAGACGAAGGTCGTCGCCATCGCTTTGGCGCATCGCATGGCAAGAACAATCTTCGCAGTCCTCCGTGACGGCACGCGTTACGGGCCACAGGCTTCAGCCACCTGAATGGCTCTCGGAATGGTCAGAGCAACGTGAGGTGATGGCGAACAAGCGGAGACGAAGAACCAGGACGCCCCGATCAATCCGAAGCTCTTCGAGCGCGCTCGATTGAGTGGGACCTGTTCTCCAAGCGGATATTCATCAGGGGCGCGCAGCAATCTCGCTGCACATCAGACGCCGTATACATGGCCGCAACCGACCTGTTTACTGGAACCAACTGTATCCTTGACTCGCAGGAGCCATCCATACACGGATTGAGATCGGGGCTGTAAGGCGGCAGGAAGAACAGATGGGCGCCGGCATCGCGGCTGGCGTTGCGCGCCGGCTTGCCCTTGTGGCTGCCGAGATTGTCGAGGATGGCGATATCGCCGCGATCGAGGGTTGGTGCCAGGCATTGCTCGACCCAGGCGGTGAAGGCAATGCCGTTGATCGGGCCATCGAGCACGAAGGCGCGAGGATGCGGTCGTGGCGCAGTCCGGCGAGAAGGTCAGCGTCTTCCAATGATGGGTGGACGCCCCCGACGGCACCGATATGCCAGAATGGAGGTGTGCTCAGCAAATCAGAGGAGGCGCCCATGACCGAAGTTAGCACCATCGGCCTGGATCTGGCCAAGAATGTCTTTCAGGCACACGGAGCGAGCGCTGCGGGAGACGTCTTGTTCCGCAGGAAGCTAAGACGCGACCAGGTACTGGGCTTCTTTGCAGCTCAGCCGCCTTGCCTTGTAGCGATGGAAGCATGGCCCGGCGCCCATTATTGCGGTCGGGAGATCGGGAAGTTCGGCCACACGGTCCGGCTGATCGCACCTGTCTATGTGAGGCCCTTTGTTAAACGGCAGAAGAACGACATGTCGGACGCAGAGGCGATCTGCGAGGCGGCGCAACGCTGTCGGGCGCCTCATCGAGCAAATCGAGGATCCTGCATCGAGTGTCCCGGAGGCCGCTCGCTCTTGCCTAGTCCTCCTCGTTGAGCGGTTGCGTCATTTGCAAGAGCAGATCTGCGTGCTCGATGCTGAGATCTCTGCCCGCGCCAAGGCAGACGGCACGACCCGGCGCCTGATGACTGTGCCTGGGATCGGCCCCCTGATCGCGACCGCGATAGAGGCGCTTGCACCGCCAGCGGAGACGTTCCGGTCGGGCCGTGGCTTCGCTGCCTGGGTCGGATTAACACCGGTGCAGCGCTTGACAGGCGGCAAGGAACGGCTGGGCCGAACATCCAGGATGGGAGAGCGAACCCTGCGACGGCTTCTTATTATCGCAGCGAGCGCCGTGGTCCGCTGGGCCAAGCGCAAAGGGGTTCCTAAAGGCTCCTGGCTCGGGCGGATGCTCGAGCGTAAGCCGCCGATGCTGGTGATTGTCGCACTGGCGAACAAGAATGCCCGTATCGCCTGGGCACTGCTGACGAAGGGAGAAAGCTACCGAGCTCCGGCCGTACCCGCCTGAACGGGACGGGCGTGAGGCCGTTAGCGGCGTGAGAAGGTCAAAGGACAGGTATGGCGCAACGTCGGCGAGGCGGGATCAGGAGAACCAGGCGCATGGGGAGCGCTTCGAGCGCGTTCCAATGATGTGGACCTGATCCTCGAACTCCATACGGGCCCGCGGCCATCGACAAGGCCGCAACAGAGGCCGAACACATGACAGCACCCGATCACGCGCAGCATCCTGCACCAAAGATTCGCCTAAGCCAGTCCGCCGGGAGCGCGCCCGGTCCGCCTGGATTTGATGGAGATCAATGCGCAGAAGGCGGTGTTGGTGTATGTGCGATCAGAGACTGGGACCGCCCTTCGTTCAAGCCGAGGAGTAGACCGAATGCCTCAGCCGACCACTCCATCATTCGCAGACACACTCGCCTATTCGCTCGATGCCTGGCAGCGTTCTATCCTGTTTCTAGACGTGATGCGCCAGCGTCGTGAGCAGTGTCGGGAATACAGCGCGCAGACCGCTCCGAAGGTGCTGAACTATAACGCGGAACTTGTCGTCGACGGTCGCACGCTCGATAGACCGGTTAATTATGCGTTTGCCCGGATTATCCCGGCCGAGGGCGTCGTTGTCGACACGCTGAAGCGATCTTTTGTCGCCGTCGAGCCGCTCGCCGGCTAGGTGATCGGCAACAGGCCGGCTGGGCGCTGATGATCCTCGTATCGCTGCGCCCGGAACTGTTCGGGGCAATCGTCATCACACCAAACGAATGACTTCAAGGGTACCCAGGAGAACATGGGAACCCCGGTGCTAGATCAAGTGGGGTTCGAAATGATCGTATACGTCGCCGAGATTTCAGGACGCGGCATCGCCGCTTTTGACGCAGCCAACGACATTGAAGCGCAAGCGCAGTTGGCAAACAGGGGACTCCTACGGGACCTGATCGTCTTGCAGAATGAGGGTCGCGCGCTCTGGGATGGTGTCGCGGACATCCATTTGCGGACGGCGACCCCTGAGGAGACTGAGATCTGGCAAATAAGCCGGACGGCGGCTGTTCAGTCAGGTGAGGATTCCGATGACGAGGGTCGACATGTCTTCCTAGTCCCCGTCGTCGATCCTTCTCATGACAATTTCGACGATGACGATGACCCGCACCATGACGACGACCGTGACGGCGACTGAAAACGGATGACGCGGCCCTGATCGAGGAAGGGGCGGACTGCGTGCGGGCTGCCCATCCCCGGCATTATGATGCCGTCCGAAAAGGTCGACGGATAGAGCGAGAATTGGCCGCGCGGTCAAGCCGAAACCTCCGATCTTCTGGTCGCGCTGCCCGCCAAAAATCAATCCGGAGCGCCCCATGAATAACGTACAACCCATTCGAATTGGTTTTCTGCTACTGGGCGTCGCTCCAATCCTCTTTTGGATGCTGCTTGGAGTTTCCTGGGCACAGCAGGCTCCCGTAGGCCTGCCGCCCGAAAAGGCACAACAGTTCCTCGATCTGCTCTCTGATCCGCAGGTGAAGACATGGCTCGAGGCTAAGATCCCTTCGGCTGCCGCGGAGCCGCCTGCCGGGTCGCCCGTCGAGACCATATCGAGCTGGGAGGCCGCCATCCGCGATCGCATCAACGGGCTTATGGGCGCAGTTCCCCGCATACCAGAGGAGCTGGCAAGGGGCGCCGCTGTTGTCTCGCGCGACGTGAACTCGGGCAGGCCCGGGCTGGTGGTCAGCATATTGGCCGTTCTGATTGCCGTTGGCCTCGGCGCCGAGTGGCTGATCCGGAGGGTCTTCGCCCGGGCACGCAAATCCGGGGCAAACGAGAACGCCGGACAAGAGATCCTGTCCGAGATCGCTGCCTTGCTGACATTTGCCTTGGCCAGCGTCGGTTCATTCCTGGTATTCGAATGGCCACCCTTGCTGCGTAAGATCATCCTTGCGCTGCTTCTAGCCGTCATCGTGTTTCGGGTCGTCCGAGCGATCGGCAAGTTGCTGTTTGCCTTGAGCGGCGCCAGCGGCATTGCCGATCAGCCGTCGTCAGCTTTTGAAAGCGATGCGGCCCGTCGTTTCTGGCTTTGGAGGATCAGCATTATTGCGGGGTTTCTTCTATTCGGCTGGGCCATCGTCAGTCTCATGCCCGCTTTGAGCTTCTCCAATGAGGTAACCCGGCTTGCTGCCTTTCTGTTCGGGTTGGGCATTCTGGTAACCGCAGTCGAGGTCGTCTGGCGGCGCCCCGACAAGCCGGCTTCGCTTGTCGTCAAGTCACTGCTTACCCTCTATCTAGTCGTGCTTTGGTCGGCTTGGGTAGCGGGATTGCTAGGACTGCTGTGGCTGGGCATCTATTCGCTGCTCTTACCGCCTCTGGTGCGCGGCGTTGGCGATGTGGCGCAGGCCTTAGCGACCAGAGCACAGCGCACCGGGCCTCCCGGCATCGTACTGAGCGTGGTCATAGTCAGGGGTGCCAGGGCAGCGGTGATCGCCGCCGCGGTCGCATGGCTCGCCTACATCTGGCGCATCAGAGCTGCAGCCCTCGCCGGCAGCGAACCCGGCGCGATCGTGATACCGGGATTGCTCAACGGTATCATCGCCCTCTTGGTCGCCGACCTGCTTTGGCAGATGTCAAAGGCGTTAATCGCTTATCGGATGGGACTTGGGCCGAAGGACGGTTCCAACATCGATGAACTCGCCCGCAGCGGCCGGTTACGGACGCTCTTGCCGATATTCCGCAACGTGCTCGCTGTCTTCATCGGCGCCGTTACCGTGCTGACGATCCTGTCCGGACTGGGCGTGCAGATAGCACCGTTGATTGCCGGGGCGGGTATTTTCGGCGTTGCCATCGGATTCGGATCGCAGACGCTGGTCAAGGACGTCCTGAGCGGCGTTTTCTACATGCTCGACGATGCCTTCCGTGTCGGTGAGTACATCCAGAGCGGCAGCTACAAGGGCACGGTCGAATCGTTCAGCCTGCGGTCGGTCAGGCTGCGGCATCACCGCGGCCCGATCTTCACAGTGCCGTTCGGCGAGCTGGGAGCCGTTCAGAACATGAGCCGCGACTGGGTGATCGACAAGATGACTCTCAACGTCACTTACGATGCCGACGTAGACCTCGCACGGAAGCTCATCAAGAAGGTCGGCCAGGAGCTGGCTGCGGATCCGGAGTTCGCGGCCGACACGATTGAGCCCTTAAAGATGCAGGGCGTCGACAGCTTCGGCGACTTTGCGATCGTGCTCAGGATGAAGCTGATGACCAAACCGGGCGCGCAGTTCACTATAAAGCGACGAGCCTTCATGATGATCAAGAAGGCATTCGATGAGAACGGCATCAAAATCGCGGTTCCAACCGTTCATGTCTCGGGAGGAAGCGACAACGCCGCCGCCGCGCAGCAAGCGCTCAACATGAGGAAGGCCGCCGAGCTGGCGGCGAACAAGGCACCTGTAGGCCTTTAACCCTAAGCCACGATGATTTTGGATTGAGTCAATTCAAAATCATAAGGGCGATGGACTCTCATAATTTCGAGCGTAAACGCGCAAGCGGCCCCACGTAGCGTGACCGCTTACGCTAGGGGCGGGAAGCAGGGCGGAAAACTGCTCTCCCGCTCTGCTTTCGGGGCTTCGTCGCGGCTGATCGGGGCGATCGACCTCGCCTTGCCCTTGGAGTGGTAGGCGCTTGTACGCGGAACGCCTTCGTCGCAACGCGCGCCAGATTTCAGGCGCACGTTCGCGTCCGCTCGATCGCCGCCTTGGTCTGGCCGACAGACATTCGTCGCCCGCTGCAACTATGCGATCCAGAGCAACGCACTGGTGCGTAACGAATTCGAAACGCGCCGCAGGGACGTTCTCGAGTGATTTCGCCGAACGCTCGACGATAAACATGCCCGCTTTGTAAAACGTGGGTCGGACAGCTCTCCTTTTGAGGGAAAGGGGAACACTCGCAAAGTTCGCATGCGGTAATACACCATCCCCCGCGTGCGGGCTAATCCTGTCGTTCGGCTGCATTGTTTGCTTAGATGGGAACTGATTCAAGGAAACATGCAGCAATTCAAGATGCTACAACGCCCCTTGTGCGTCTGATAAGACGCTGGGCGCTTGGCAGCGACGCATCGTCGAGCCGGTCTAGTCTACCGGTCTAAACTCCTCGCCAACGCTCTTCCAGACGATCCCGGCGATTGCTGCACCGAAAAGCGGCGCAATCCAGAAGAGCCAGAGTTGGGAAAGCGCCCAGCCGCCGACGAACAGCGCCGGTCCGGTCGAGCGCGCCGGGTTCACCGAGGTATTGGTGACCGGGATGGAGACAAGATGGATCAAGGTGAGAGCGAGGCCGATCGCAATCGGCGCGAAGCCCGCTGGCACCCGACGATGCGTCGAGCCGAGAATGATGATGAGGAAGAAGAATGTCATCACGACCTCTGTGACGAGCGCTGCCGTCAGCGAATAGCCACCCGGCGAGTGCTCGCCGTAGCCGTTGGCGGCGAAGCTCCCCAGCTGGAAATCCGCCTTGCCGGTAGCAATCACGTAAAGCACCGCGGCAGCAATAATCGCGCCTGCGACCTGCGCGATGACGTAGCTGACCAGGCTGGCGGCCGGAACTCTGCCGGCCACGGCAAGCCCCAGCGACACGGCCGGATTGAAATGCCCGCCGGAAATTCCGCCGACCGTATATGCCATGGTCAGAACAGTGAGACCGAATGCGAAGGAGACCCCAAGCAAGCCGATGCCAACCTGCGGAAATGCGGAGGCAAGCACCGCACTCCCGCAACCGCCGAGAACAAGCCAACACGTCCCGAGAAATTCTGCACAAAGCTTCTTGAACATGAAATTCTCCCCCGGAATCCGCTCTACGGTGGCTTAAACTGTCGCCGATGCAAGAACGCTTTATTTGCATCAGTTTCGTTTTCGCGAACAACCGTTGTTTTGCGAGTGCATTGAGCCCCGCCTGCGCTTCAAGGGGGCGCTCCAGCGAGACCCGTTCTGAGCGGTGGTCGAAAGCGCGTCACTAGCAATTATAGACACCCGCGGCACAGCGCCGGGTCGTTCGCCGAGCGACACCGGCCACACTAACCGGGGTCAGCGGCCGACCAACTCTGGCAACGGCAGAAGAGACGAGACTGGGGATCGAAACAACTGACTGGTCCCGCGCAAGATCACCGATGCAAAGTCCTGCCCAGGTGAGAGAGATGATTAGCATGCGTTTACAAAAGGTCATTTTCCCCCTCCTCCTACAAAATTCTCCGGCAATTCGCCTAGGTTACCCTTCAGGTCGTTAACATCGATCTTTTCGGCATCAGTCGGGTTCTTGAAGCTAAAATCACCGAGCGTAACCCCATCCCCAGACTTCCAATCCCTGATCTGGACGCTGTATTCCGGTCCACCCTTGACCAGTCTGGAAGTAATGACGAAGCGGCATGGGTGAGGTTGTGCTCCTTGTGCGACCCAGATCTGAAAATCCACATCGTCCTTGCGGAAGGCGAGCGAATCGCACTCGGCACCATTGATGACGCCGCTTCCCAGGTCTTTCGAATCGTAAACACCCTGGATCAGCTCGTCATATGCATTGGTCAACAACAAGTCGGCGGCAGGCAAGGGTAATCCATACTTGTCCTTCAACTCGTCTACAAGATGATCGACCGTGCCGGGGATTTCGACTTGTGTATACTTATTGACGTTCTTTCCTAAAAGCGTGAGCGTCTTACCATCGAAAAGGGACTCGACATCGACAAAGCCGCCGGAACGGGTCGTGTGCACCTTGTCCGGCCGGCTGAGGGTCACAGTCCCTGAACTCGCCAGCCCGAGTTTTTGATCACTGTTGGTGACAACTTGTAGATTTGCATCGTACGCGAACGATATCGCTTTCTGGGCTGCCAAATAATCAGACATGGCCTTGAGCAGCTTCTTGGCTTCGGCCGAGTCGGTGAACCTCATGAGCTCGACCCGACGGTTGAGCGCTTTTCCTTCATCTGTCTCATTGCTAGCGATCGGCCGGCTCTGCCCAGCGCCCGCCGCCAGCAACTTGCCGGCATCGATCCCTCGTTCGACCAGCGCGGCCTTGATCGTGTTGGCACGCTCAAGTGAAAGACGTTCATTGCTTTCTGCACTGCCGCTTGCGTCAGTATGGCCGACAATTCTCAAGCTCCAATCAGGGAAGTTCTTGAGCGCGGTCGCTATATCATCGAGAAGCGGCTTCGCACCTGGTTGTAATGTTGACTGGCCGGTGTCGAAGCTTAGGCCATGGACATCGTACTGCTCTCTGGTCTGCAAGGCCTGCTGCATGGATTCTTTGCTGTACTGCTTGACCGTGTCTGCCACGCTTTGTGACCAGCACGGGACATTAGTGGCCGCCACAAGAGCGCCCGCCATGAGCAGTTTTCGAGCAACGCCCTCACATAGCGAGGCATTTCGGCCAAATTTTCGCCAGCGCAGGTCGTATTTGCTGTCTCCGAAAATCGTAATGTGTGCGTTTGACATCGGCTAAATCCTTCTCACGACTTGTGAATCTGGCTACCGAGCACTAAATTCTTTATATTTTGGAACAAGACATACTGGAAAGGAAAGTAATCTTAGCAGGCGTTCGGCAAGAAGTGTAGTACATTATTCAAACTGGTGAAGTTCGCGTGGGTGTGAACCGCGCCAGGTTGGCCGAAACTTTCTCATCGTTCTTCGCCTGGTTGGGGCGAATGAGGACCAAGATAGTAAGCGCAGCTGCTGGGGACCTGAAACATGCCTATGGTTTTTTCTGAGCGCCGCCACCGACGGAAAGCTCCCCTATGGATATCATGTCCGACCCGTAGCAAAGCGTCACCGGCGCAAAGCGGCAAGACGGACCCGAAGAAATGCCAGCGGACTTACTGCATGTTTCCCCAAGTCGTATCCGATTAAAAGATTGCAAAGTGCTGAAGCGACCCGTGTGGGCTCAAATATGGGACGGCGGCGCTGTAGGTCTAAGCCAGTCAGCCATCGCTTCCAGAGCGGCGAGCTTTCTGACTGAATTTTATGGGGTGCCCATAACGCAGAGCGAATTGCCGAACGCGTCGAATGGTAGGATATCCGATGGCTGGCCGGCGAAGGCGTGGACCACGGACTGCAGGAAGAGCATGAAGGCGGCGACCAGCGCCAGCGCCCGGCTCAATCCCGTCCGTTTGTCTCGCCATCATCCATTCTCCATTCTGGCGCTGCGATTACAAATAGACGAGCCTCCGGAACCAACCATTGTTCCAGATCAACAACCGTGGTGTCGTAGAGATATCCGCCTTCGCCGCGGCCACTTGATAGGCGGCAAAGTGATTGCGGCTGTCACCCGTCAACTTGCTTGGGCACTCTGACCCCACGCATGACGCCAATCGCAGCTCCCACAGTCCCCCCGGCGACCACGCCCGCAGAGCCGCCAGCAAGGACCGCAATCAGGCAATTGAGGACGGCAGCCCCCAAAGCGGAACCCGACAGGAAAACGATACCCGCGACGAGTCCGACCAGAGCACCGATCGCTCCAAGGGCAATTGCAAATAGGGTGACAGACTCCGACGGATCGATCTGCCGGTCGGGAACCTCTTTTTGTGTCGTATCCGGCCCCTCCGTGGCTCGCTCCAGTGGGCGGTTGTCCAGACGTTCATCCGTGTTTGGCATTGGATACTCCGGAGTAGAGCTTCGATTCACCGTCCTCTTTCGGGGAACGCTGGCGTCTGCTGGCAGTTCCGTCCCGGACCCGGTCCGGCAACGGTCCCTCGTCCTCCTCATCGTCCAGCAGGATCCTCTCGGCCGCTCCGTCGAGATCATCGTACTGCCCGGAGCGCAGCGACCAGAAGAATGCCAGTAGTCCGACGAAGCCCATCGCCAAGGCAACCGGAACGAGGAGAGCAAGATAATTCATATCTTTACCGTGGCTGGTTTGGTCGCGCCGAAGGTGCGCGGCCCCTTTTTAACCTTTGCACCTTGGCGCAGCGCGTTTCCAACGACGACGATCGAGGACAGCGACATGGCAAGCGCAGCAGCGAGCGGCGTGACCTGTCCGGCAATCGCGAAGGGCACGCTGACGACGTTGTAGGCGATTGCCATTGCGAAGTTCTGGCGGATCAGCACGTCGGCCCTCGCCGCGGTCTGGATGATGTCTCGGACAGCCAGCAGGCTCTGACCGAGAAAAACGAAGTCGGATGCGCTCCGTCCGACGTCCGTTGCCGACGAGGGGGCGATCGACACGTGCGCGGCCGCCAGCGCCGGCGCATCGTTCAGACCGTCGCCGATCATCAGCACCTTGCGGCCTGTCGCCGCGAGTGCCCTGATGGCCTCGACCTTTTCACCCGGAAGCAGCTCAGCCGAAAACGCCTCGATGTCCAATTGCCCGGCGATGGACGAAACCGCGGCACTACGATCTCCCGAAAAGATGCGCACCGAAAGGCCGGCCCAGCGCAGCGTCTGGACAAGCTCGCGAGCACCGGGACGAACGGTTTCCTCGAACGCGAAAACCGCTATCGTTTCGCCGTCCTTCGACAGCACGGTTGTCGACGACGTTCCCAAATCGACCTGCTTTGCAGTCGATGCCCAGGACGGGCGTCCGAGACGGTAGACCGCGTCCCCTGCCCGCCCCTCGATGCCGCAGCCATGAACCTCCTCGAGGCTGTCGAATTCCACAGGGGTCACGGGCCGTCGAGGCTCTGCCAAGGCGATGGCGACGGACGCGGGATGCCGTGAGACCCTCGCCATCGCGGCTGCCAGAGACAGGAGCCGGGGCTGAATGTCGCCCGCGTTGACGAGGCGCATCTCGCCGAGGGTCAGCGTCCCGGTCTTGTCGAAGAGTACGGTGTCGATTTCGTTCAACCGCTCGAATGCGGATCCGTCGCGCGCCATGATGCCGCGTTCAAAGAGGCGCCTTACCGCCACTACCTGCACCATCGGAACGGCAAGTCCAAGGGCGCAGGGGCAGGTTATGACAAGTACGGCGATCGCAATGGTGACGGATTTGTGGAGGTCTCCGGTTCCAAAGAGCCATGCGACCATGGAAAGGAGGGCGACGCCATGCACGACTGGCGCATACAGGCTTGCAGCGCGATCCGCGATGCGACGGTAAGTGGAGCGTCCGCTCTCGGCAGCCTCCATCATGCGGGTCATCTCGGCCAGGAAGGAACCGTCGGCGGATGCGGTCGCCAAGAGGGTCAGCGGATTGGCGAGGTTCATCACGCCCGCCTGCAATGCGCTTCCCGGCGCGGCACGCCTCCACTCGCTCTCCCCTGAAACGATCGAAGCATCAAGCTCCGAGGCGCCTTTGACGACAACGCCGTCGACCGGCACGCGCTCGCCGGCGGCGACAAGCAGACGCATGCCCGGCTGGATCTCGGAAAGCGGGACGTAGTCAATCGCCTCGTCTGTCTGGACGACACTCGCGCCACGCGGCGAGAGCCTTGCAAGCGCTCCCACGGCCGAACGCGCCCGGCCCCGCATCAGATGGTCCAAAGTTCGGCCTGCCAGCAGAACGAACAGCAGGGACGTGCTCGCGTCGAAATAGGCAAAGGCCGCGTTGTGAAGGGTGTCGTAGACGCTCAGGGCGAAGGCGAGGAGAACGCCGACGCTGATCGGAACGTCCATGTTGGTGCGACCATGCCGCAGCGCCGCCCAGGCCGAGCGGTAGAAGAACCTCCCGGAATAGACGATCGCCGGCAGAGCGAGCGCCGCCGACACCAGGTGGAACGCATGGCGCGTCGCGGGATCGGCCCCGGACCAAACCGATACCGAGAGGATCATGATGTTCATCGCCGAGAAACCCGCGACCGCGAGCGCCTTCAAAAGGGAGGCAAGCACCGGGTCCTGTGTCTCCTCCTCGATGGAGGCCAGATGCGAAGCATAGCCGA
Organism: Sinorhizobium sp. M4_45; assembly: GCF_002885915.1. Taxonomy (NCBI): domain Bacteria; kingdom Pseudomonadati; phylum Pseudomonadota; class Alphaproteobacteria; order Hyphomicrobiales; family Rhizobiaceae; genus Sinorhizobium; species Sinorhizobium sp. M4_45. Next base: position 14,262 of record NZ_NWVE01000016.1, on the reverse strand, counting down.
TCTTCGCAAGCGCAGCGGCGAAATCCGGACACTCGTCGTCATTGCCCCGCCAGTTGATGGTGACCCGCCGGACGGACAGGTTCACTCGGGCAAGCTCGACACCGGGGAATTTTCGGAGAGCGCCTTCGACGGCAGCGATGCAGGCGGCGCAATGCACATCGGGCAGCGTCAAAATGGTCTGGCGAAGCCCGTCGCCTAGGTCGCGGCTCGCCAGCCGGATCTCCTCGGCGCGCGCTGTGTTGCCGCCGATGCCCGCGGTGATTGGAACAGCAATGCCCGAGCAGCAGGACATGGCTAGCGCACCGCTCTGTAGGCGTGCCAGGTGGCATGCCCGAGCAAGGGGAAGATCACGACCAGACCGAGCAGACCGGTGGCGAGGCAGAACAGGAACAGTCCCAGCACGATAGCGCCCCAGACGAGCATCGGACGGAGGTTGTTCCAGACGAGCGCCACGCTGACGCCCATGGCCGTAAACGCGTCGATGCGCTGGTCGAGCAGCATCGGGATGGAGAACACGCTGATGGCGAAGGAAAATCCGGCAAAAAGCGCGCCGATGAAAATGCCGACTGCAAGCATGGCCCAGCCGGTGGGCGTCGTTAGCAGCAGTTGCGTGACATGCCCCAGGCCGGGAAACGGCCGCACCCCGAAGAACAAGGCATAGATGAGCACGGCCGCGCGCATCCACAGCAGCATGAGCATGCAGAGCAGAAGGCCGGTAAAGAACACCTGGGCGCCGGCCACCGGCCTGACGCGCAGCATGCTCCCGAGACTGACCGGCTCGGATCGCTCGAGGCGCGAACTCTTCAAATAGAGCCCCGTCGCGAACAGCGGCGCGATGATCATAAAACCTGCAACTGCGGGGAACAGGAAATAGTCGCGTCCGGTGGCGAACAGGAGCCAGATGATCAGGAAGGAAACCACAAAGACGGCTACCCCGTAGCTCAGGCTGAGCATCGGATACGTGATCAGATCACGCCAACCTTTCGCGAGCCACCCAAAGGGTGCCTGGGCCGGCAGATGGCGTTGCCACTTCGGGTTCCAGGTCTCCTCTATGCCTGAGACCTCGCCTACCCACCGCTGTAACTTTCCAGTCCCTGACATATGTCTCTCCACGGGTGCACCATGACGTCAGCAGGATGATTTCGCGGCCCTGTACCGTCCCGGAGCCGATCCCGTTTCCTTCAGGTGAGCGACGCATCCGGGATCGCTGTCGATCGCGATGTAAAGCATGTGGGCGTTGGCACCGAGAAAGATGGCCGCGGCGACGAGACCCCACCAGGCTAGCAGCGACCTGTTTCGTCTTGCGGCAGCTTTCGTCATTACGGCTTCTCCACGCCCAGAGAGTTGACGTAGAGCGCCAAAATCTTGATCTCCGCGGGTGTCAGCCGCTCGTCCCATGTCGGCATATGACCTTGGCGCCCGCCGTGGACGGATTCGATGATACCCTGCATCGTGCCGCCATAGATCCAATAGGCGTCGGTCAGGTTCGGAGCGCCGACCTCCCGACTGCCTCTCGCGTCCTCGCCGTGGCAGGCGGCGCAAGTGGTGAGGAACACTTCCCTGCCCGCCTCGATCCGGCCAATGTTCTCAGGCGTGGAGTATCCGGGATTGGTCAGCGAATAGACATAGGCGGCGACGTCGCGGACCTGATTGCGTTCGAGCATCTGGTCGCGTCCGAAGGAGGGCATCTGCGCAACGCGGCTTTCGGGATGGCGCGTGTTGATGCCGACCCTGAGGGTCTGTGCGATATCCTCCGGTCCGCCGCCCCAAAGCCAATCGTCGTCGGTCAGATCCGGATAATTGCTCCGGCCCTTTCCGTCGACGCCGTGGCAGACGGCGCAGTTGTCGCCGAACAACTGATGGCCGGTGGAGCGGACAGTCTCCATCAACTGCTCGTCCGCCCTTATCTGCTCGTAGGAGAGCGTATCAATCCTCTTCTCCCAAACCGCCCTGGCTGCAGCCGCGGCGGTAAGCTTCTCTTCGACGACATTCCGCTCGTCGATTCCGAGCAGGCCCTTCGTATAGGTGGTGCCGAGCGGCCACGTCGGCAGCAGCACCCACCAGATCAGCGCGAAGACATGGGTGACGACCAGGAAAAGCAGCACTCCTCGGGGAACCGGCGTGTCCAGTTCCTTGATGCCGTTCCACTCATGTCCGGTGGTCTTGCGGCCGCTGATCGGATCGACTTCCTCTACGTCCATGGCTGGTCGTCCTCATCGAGAATGTCCCTCTTGGCACGATCGAAACGCTCGCGGTTAGCGGGCCAGAACGCGTAGACGATCACGCAGATCGAGAACCCGATGAGGTAGAAGAGCCCCCAGGTCTTCGCCGCCTCCACCAATGTCTCGTGGGTCACGTCCATGACGACGTTGTCCTTTCTCGCTCAATCGCTGGGGTCGGGTACCTGTTCCGGCGCCACGGTGTTCTGGTATGCCGCCTTGGTCAATCTTCCCAGGACCTGCAGATAGGCGACGAGCGCATCCATCTCCGTGACCCGAGTTGCCACCCCGTCGAAGGCGCTGACCTGCGTCTCCTCTCCATAGCGTTCCGTCACGCCGGAAGCGTGCTCGCTGTCGGGCACCGCCTGACCGAAGGCGTCCCGCGCGGCGTTCTCGATCATCTCGTTGGTATAGGGCACGCCTACGCGTCGCTGCGCCTCCAGATGGGAGCCGAGGTCGTCCAGCCGGAGCGGCGCCCGCGCCAGCCAGGCATAGGCCGGCATGTTCGACTCCGGCACGACGTCCCGCGGATTGGTGAGATGGGCTACATGCCAGAAATCGGAATATTTGCCTCCTACCCTGGCGAGATCCGGTCCGGTCCGCTTCGATCCCCAGAGCATCGGGTGATCATATTTGGATTCGACCGCCAACGAGAAGGGGCCGTAGCGCTCGACCTCGTCGCGCAGCGTGCGGATCATCTGGCTGTGGCAGGCATAGCAGCCCTCGCGGATGTAGATGTTGCGGCCGGCCAGTTCCAGAGGCGTGTAGAGACGCATGTCCTCGACGTCCTCCACCGTCTCGTCGATGGTGAAGAGCGGAGCGATCTCCACGATGCCGCCGACGCTGGCCGCCAAGATGATCGCCAGCACGAATCCGATGGCCGTCCGCTCGAGCTTTCGATGGATAAGTTCGCGCATGTTGCTACTCCGCCGGTCCCGTTGCCGCGCCCTCCGGCAACGGTGCGGCGACCGGAACGTCATCGTGTCGTTCAGCCAGGACAGGGACGCCGCGAACGGTCATCCAGATGTTGTAGGTGGCGACAACGGCTCCGATCAGGAACAGCAGGCCGCCGAAGGCGCGTGCAATGTAGTAGGGGTACATCGCCACCAGGGAATCCACGAAGGAATAGGCGAGCGTCCCCTCCCCGGTATAGGTCCGCCACATCAGGCCCTGAATGATGCCCGAGTTCCACATTGCGAAGACGTATATCACGGTGCCGGCGAAGGCGAGCCAGAAATGGACCTCAACGAGGGCTGCCGAATACATCCTCTCGCGCTTCCAGATCGCCGGCACGAGCGTGTAGAGCGAACCGTAGGTGATCAACGCCACCCAACCCAGGGCGCCTGCGTGGACATGGCCGACTGTCCAGTCGGTGTAGTGCGAAAGCGAATTGACGGGACGAACGGCGAGGAACGATCCCTCGAAGGTCGAGAGCCCGTAGAAGAAGGCGGCCATCATGATGAAGCGCAGCGTCGCGTCGTCGCGAACCTTGTGCCAGGCCCCGTTCAACGTCAGCAGGGCATTGCCGGCCGATGCCCATGAGGGAACCAGCAGCATCACCGAGAACGTCATTCCGAGGTTCTGCACCCAGTGCGGCAGGGCCGTGTAGTGAAGGTGGTGGGAGCCGGCCCACATGTAGAAGAAGGTTATGCCCCAAAAGCTGAGGATCGACAGCCGGTAGGAAAAGATGGGCCGCTCGGCTCGTTTCGGCAGGTAGTAGTAGAGCATCGCCAGGAAGCCTGCCGTCAGGAAGAAGGCGACCGCATTGTGCCCGTACCACCACTGCACCATCGAGTCCTGCACGCCCGCCCAGATCGTGTAGCTCTTGGCATGGCCGAGCGAGACCGGAACTGCCAGGTTGTTGATGATGTGCAGGATCGCCACGACCACGATGAAGGCCATGTAGTACCAGTTGGCGACGTAGATGTGCGGCTCCCTGCGGCGCGCCAGCGTTCGGATGTAGAGGACGAAATAGGTGACCCAGACGATGACGAGCCAGAGGTCGGCATACCATTCCGCCTCGGCATATTCCTTCGATTGCGTCACACCCATGAAATAGCCGGTCACTGCCAGGATGCAGAAGAGGTTGTAGCCGAACAGCACGAACCACGGACTGAGTTGATCTGCCAGCCGGGCGCGCGAGGTCCTTTGAACAACATGGAAAGAGGTTGCGATCAGGGCGTTGCCGCCGAACCCGAAAATGACGCCGGTCGTGTGGGCCGGCCTGATCCGCCCGAAGCTCGCCCAGGCGGTGTCGAAATTGAGGCTCGGCCAGGCTAGCTGCGCCGCCGCCCAGACGCCGATGAACATGCCGAAGATCGCCCAGAACAGTGTGAACCAGACGCCGACCTTGATGGGATCGTCGTAGTAGCGCGAGATGCGCGACGGGTCCGGGGGAGGTCCAAACGAGCTGGACATGATGAGGTACAGCAATGCAAGGCTATAAAAGAGGACAACCGCTCCGTGTACTCCGAGCGGGTCGAACCGGCCGGCCGCCGCCATGGCAATACCGACAATAGCCAGGACGAGCAGTATTGCCGCGGCCAGGTCACGTTCACGCGTCGTCAACTGTCCCATGAAGTTGCTCCCTCGTCGTGAACGCCCCCTGACAACGATCATCTATTTCCCGAGGGAACAAATCAAGGCTTCAGTCGATCTCTTGCCGATACGCACCTAGACTTGTGGTTCGGTGCTCCGGGGCACGGCACATGGTTCCCCCATCCGCGCGTGACGTGGTTAGGAGACCAGCCAACCGCAGTCGTCTGGGACGGGACTCACCGAAAGATGCGACTCCGTGGCTCTGGACGCAAGAAGATCGCATTGGATCCTTCTAACCATCGCGTGTAGCGCCGCGTCAGAAGCGCTCCAGCGCGTGCCTGTCGTAAATCTCGATCATTCTACGCTTTACGGTCACTCCCGACTGGCGAAGCGCCGAAGAGGCACGTGACAGGGCTTCCGGGGCGAGGCCAAGTTTCACCCGCAATTGGCTGAACCGTGCCGGCATGTCTCTAAGAGACCCGTTTCACGCCGGGTGGCTGCCATGTCCCTTTGCCCGCAGGAAGGATCGAGGGTGGCGTAGTCTTCGGCCAATATAGCCGCATCACCAGATAGATTGTGCCATCCGGGGCCGGAAGCCAATTTGCTTCCTTGCCCGCACCGGGGTTGTCTTTTTGAATGTACAGCGTCAGCGAGCCGTCCCGCTCCGTCTTCATCCCCGGCAACATCGGAGAATTGATGAGGTAGCGATTGATCGGGTTCTTGACCAGGAACTGGCTCTTGCCGTCATACATCGTAACGGACCAGAACGCATTCACAGGCGGCAACTGGCCGGGTGGAAAGGTGAGTGTGTACTTGTGCTTGCTGCCGTCGAGCGGTTCCCCGGTCGCATCCGTTCTGGTGAAGGGGTACATGGCCTCTACTGCATCGTTGCCATAAAGGCCTGCCTTTGCAGCTCCGGCCCGCCTCAACCAATCGCCGTTGAAGAAGACCTCGTCGCCGAGAAGCGAGCTGACGTTCCAGCCGTTGATGGGTTTGTTTCCGCTGGCCAGCCATTTGTTGATTTTATCGTCACCCAGCTTCATGCCTATCAGCATCTCGGCTTTGTGTTCGAGCGATAGTTCCTTGAACTCGAAGGTCTTGCCGGGACCTATGCCTATCGTGGCTAGCTTCGCACGGATCGCCTGGTCCCTTGGCGTCTCAGGAACGAATTGCAGGGCTGCTTCCAGATATTGGAAGAAGTTGTCCTTGATCCCGGCGGTGGTGGCAGGAACGAACGCGATCTCCGGCGCGGCGGTCGGGGCGGGTTGTTTCAGGAATGCGGAAAGCGGCTGCGCCTTGTAGCCGGCCTGCACCTTTTCCACGTTCGGCATGTCTTCTACGTTGATAAGCTGGGTCCGAAAGTTGGCGAATACGAACGGGGTGGTCGATCGGAAGACCTGCTTGATGCCCTTGGGCTTCTCGCCTTTCCAGTCGGGTCCGACAACGAGATAGGAACCCGGCTCGGTCCCGGTGGCGCGAGAGCCGATATATCCGAAATTGTAGGTGTTGCCGTCAATGAGCTGAACCGAGTAATAGCGCTCCTTGTCGACCGCCGGCACCGAGACCACCACCGGTTCAACGCGCAAGTCCAGCCAGAGGATCGAGTAAGGGGTGTCGCTGTTCGGCGTGATGATTGCCGTATCCTCGGGGCTGGCGACCTGGTGCATGTTGTTGATTTCGTTGAACGGTGCCTTGAACTGACCCGAGTCCCTGTTTACAGCGAACTCCTGCATGACCGCATAGTTCATCACCAGCGGTAAGCCGTAGATGAAACCTTCTTCGGCGATGTCCTTGGCCTCCAGCGGACTCGGCCATTCGGCCTTGTCCTGCGCAATCACCGTAGTGGAGTTCGCCGTCGCGGCGACGAGTGCCCCTATCGCAGCAGAGCGAAGCAGATCGCGTTTCGTAATCATTCTAGACTTCCTTTGGGTTCGTAGATGCGCCGCACCCGGATGTGCCGCTCCTCGCAGTTATCTCACCTCTTCGATCTCGCCCGGCCGCCACGTCTTGTCGAACCAGGGTTCGAGCGGACCGTAGAGGCGGAGGAGCGAGAACCAGCCCTTGCCCGGAACCGTCTCGATCCAGTTGCTGTCCTTGCCCGCGGGAGCCTTGGGTCCAAAGTAGAGATCGACCGAGCCGTCGGCGTTGGCGACCAGTTTGTCGCGCTTGCTGTTCCTGCTTGGGAAGGGCTGGCTCGTCTGCAGTTCGGAGCGTGTCTGGGGATCGTAGAGCACGACCGACCAGAAGTCCTTTGCCGGAGGGTTGGACGGTACGTTCAACCGGTAGGTCTTTGCGCCATCGAAGGCGTTACCGGTAGCGTCGGCGGTAATCAGGGCATATTGCGACCCCTTGCCGATCAATTTCGCGGCCATTGCCGGCGTGTTTACCGTGGCCATATAGAAGAAGTTGGTGCGGGCATCCTTGTTGCGGCCAGAGACGCCGTCGAGGTCAATCCAGCGATAATCGCTGCCGACGAAACCGCTCCTCCATTGGCTGTTCGGATACAACGGAGAGCGAGGATCGCGGTTGTGGAAAGCAATCGACCGCGCCGTGGCGTTGCCGATGCCGACGGCGTCGGTCAGAATCTTCGTCATCCGATCGTCAGGGGCGAACGATCTGCCCTTGCGAATGCCGATGCCAGCCGCCAGGCCCCGCAATTCGGGATCGAACAGGTCGATCGGTTCCTTCTGGATGACGTGGTCGAGCTCCTTGTAGAACTCGAAAGTGTTTGCGTGGACCGTGTTGAAGGCGACCTTCGAGCCGTCGAGGAACTCCATCTTCGGCGGATTGCTCTTCTTGGCGAGCGGGTAGACCTTGAGTCCCTCGCGGAACAGCTTTGACGCTGCGTCCGGCTTGCCGTCGACGAGGAAGCCGCGAAGGATCAGCCAGTTCACATGAGACGGAGAGCGCGCCACATAGTAGTCGCCGCCCTCGCTCTTATCCTTCGGGAGGTCGCCCTTGTAGTCCGCCGGGACGATGAGGTACTTGCCGCCCTTGCCCTGGTCCGGTCCGGGCGCGCCCATGTCGATGACGAAGCGGAAGAACGCGTCGTTGACAGTGCCGGGTCCGGTGCCGGGCGGAACCTCGACGACAGTCGGCCCGTCGGTCTCCAGGTCGAGGAACACGGAGCAGTAGACGGTGTCCGTGTTGCCGGTGAGCAGAAGGGGGTTGGAGTCGAGCAGTTGGTCGAAGATGAGCGCTTGGTTGGCCTTGGTCGCGCCCATTTCGGCATTGCCCATCCGAAGGGCCTCCAGGCTCGCTGCCGGCATGAAATTGAGGAAGACCTCGACGCCGCGGAGAGTGTCGAGGTAGTCGTAGATTTTCCCGGCGGTCTCTGCGGTGGGCACGCCATCCGCGAAATTCAGCGTCCCTATGCTCGATTCGACTTTGTCCGGCGTCAGGATTTGCTCGGGAATTTTGGTGTTGTAGCCAGGCCTCGGTGATTGCGCGTACGATGTCGTGACGGCCAACGCGGCAACGAACGCTGCGGCAATGGGGCCGTATTTGCGGGCGATTTTCATGATCCTGTCCTTCAATATCAATTCGATATGTGATTTTCGCTAATTGCTGGAATCAGTCCACGTAGACGACGACGTAGCGGCCGCCATAGGGCTGGTAATAGGTTGCTCCGCACTGCCATAAAACCGTACCGCTGACGCTCGTCTTCACGCATGCGGCAGGCAGGGCGGCCACGTAGATCGCCGAACGCCGTATCGTCCGGCGCGTGGTGCGCCGCGCGACGCCGGCGACGCTGGCGGGGGTCAGCGGCCGGCCGACGCGCGCCTGGGCATTGCCGATGAAGACCGCGCCGTGGCCCGACAGCCTTGCAGTCCATCCGTCAACGGTCACAAGGGCGGCGATCATGGCCGCAGCCGAGATGTATCTGTGCGACGTCCGTTTCATGCTCATTGCTGTGCCTCCAGGAGCAGGTCGCCAACGACATCAGTGTGGACCACGTCCACCTTCCTTGCGTCGGTCGGCGGCTTAAACTCGAACGATTTCGAGCTAACGCCGCCTGTGGCCCAATTTCGGAACCGCAGCGTGTATTGTGGCGAACCTGTCACCCATTTTGTGGTGATCACGTATTTCAATGGCAGATTCTGCTCGCCCTTGCTGATCCAGAGCTGCCAGTCCACGTCATCGTTCCGGAACGCCAGATGATCGCACAGCATGCCGCCCACGAAGGCGGTGCCGACCAACGATCCCGAAAGCACGCCTTCCGCTAGCGCTGCATACGGATCGGCGGACAGGAAGTCGGCCCCGGCGGCGTCAAATCCTGTCGCCGCCTGAATCTCCGCGACCGCTTCGTCGATCGAGGGGCCAGGACTGTCGATCCGGGCGTAGACGTTAAGCCGCTTGCCATAGAGGGAAACAACCTTGCCATCGAAGCTGATCTCAGTGTCCGTATACGGGCCCTGCCGCGTCATGCGGAACCCCGCGGATCGGGACATCGCGATCCGCCCCGACGCGCTGTACTGGATTTTCTCCCCGTCCAGCTGGACGACCTCATGGTCTGTATCGTATTCGACAGAGAACTCCTGCAGTGCCTGCAACTGATCGGTCATGGCGCGCAGGACGGAATCCGCATCCGGATTGATTACGCTCTGGGCTCGGGACGGCGCATTCGACAGCGCGACGGCCATTGCGGCGACCGCCAGTCCCCCCGCTCGACGTCTCGTCCCGGAAACGAGATTGGCACCCACATTCTGTTGCTTCATGTCACTCTCTCTCACCTAGAACGATGCTTGGGTGCATCGCCAATGACTTATCGGGCGGTCGCTTCACCCGGGGCTCCCCGGACCCGGCTTCCACGCTCCGTGCTCTGCAAGCGCCTGGCCGATTTCGTTGGCGAGGCAATCGATAAGCTCCTGCCACTCGCGCTGCCGCTCTTCAGGTTGCCTGGCGGATTGCGGAACCCGGGCCAGCGCGTCCTCGGCCTCTGCGAGCTCACCGCACAAGTCGTAGAAATCCTCGCTCATTCTCATCAGACGGCGGACCGTGAATTCGGCCTGTGGGAAGCGGCGCGCCGCCGCTGAAAATGCCTGCTCCCTGCCCGTCAGGTCGTTGATCTTGGTCATCGCCGCTCCCATCAGCAGGCAGCCTATGCGGAGTTTCGGTATGTGCGCAGGAGAACTGCTGTAACTTACGTGGTAAACTGTTGCCCGCCGGCTACCGGGAGGCGATCGCGCAGTGCTTCCCCAAGTTCTTGCGGTCACCGTCGCACTAAGATGATCTATCACCGGTTGTCGCAGTTGCGTTTCACACCCTTGATGTATAGCTTGTGCTACTGGATGCGTCCTCCGGCTGGCGGGAAGGCCGGCGTCTTCTCTTTCACGTACGGGGGTGCCGTGATTCACCTTGCAGCATCGGAAGCGGAGAAACCGCAGTCCACGGACTCCAGGTGTCTCGCCCAGCTCGCCCGCATCCGGCAGAGCGCCGAGTTCGACGCGACCGGCCGCGAGCACCGCTTTCTGCAGTATGTCGTCGAGGAGACCCTCGCCGGGCGCGGCAGCCGGATAAAGGCGTATACCGTTGCCGTGGAAGTGTTTGGCCGGGACAGCACGTTCGATCCGCAGAACGATCCGATCGTGCGCATCGCTGCGAGCCACCTCCGCCGATCTCTCGAGCGCTATTACCTAACGGCTGGGAAATCCGATCCTATTGTCATCGGCATTCCCAAGGGCGGTTATCTCCCCACCTTCTCTGAGCGAGGCTCGCCGGAAGACGCTAATGCGGCGGAAAGTTCGATGCCGACGATGCAGGCTCAGGCAGCAGGACCCAGCGATGCCTCGCCCGTTGCCGCGCGCCCGCCTCCGGGTCCGGGTCCGGGTCCGGGTCCGGGTCCGGATGATGTTCGCGCCCAGTTCGAGCGGATAGTATCGAGCAAGGAATTTCACGGTGGCGGGCGAGGAGACGCGCTCCTGCGCTATATCATCGAGGAGACGCTCGCCGGCCGCGCCGAGCGGATCAAGGGCTACTCGATCGCCATCGAGGTCTTCAAGCGGGATAAGAGCTTCACGCAGGACGATCCGGTCGTGCGTATCGAGGCGGCACGTCTGCGGCGGGCGCTCGAGCGCTACTATCTGGTGGCGGGGCAGAACGATCCGTTGCGGATAGAGGTTCCCAAGGGCGGGTATGGGCCGACGTTTAGCTGGAAGGAAGCCGTGCGTGCCGAATCGGACAGGACGGCGGTTCCGGATGCGTCCGGCCCCATCGTCTCTGCGAGACGGCGGGGCCGGGTGTTGTTGACCGTAGGCGTCGTGGCAGTCGCGGCCGCCGCGATCCTCGGCTACTGGACGATTGATCGGCCGGGGTCGGTTTCCTCAGCGGGCAGTGTTTCGGTGCCCGATGGCCCAACGCTAGTGATCGCGCCCTTCGCGAATCTTGGAGAAGGGCCGAATGCAGAACTCTATACAGATGGTGTGACGGAAGAGCTCCTGACCGCACTTCCTCGATTCAAGGAGATCAAGGTATTCGGTCGCGAGACGTCGAAATCGCTACCGCCGGACGTAGACGTATCGCAGGTCCGGGATGAGCTGGGTGCGCGCTATCTGCTCGCGGGCGGCGTGCGGGTCTCTGGCAGCCGCATCCGAGTGACCGCGCGGCTCGTCGATGCCTCCGACGGAGCGATCCTATGGTCGGAGGACTATGACAACGATCTGCAGTCGCGCGATCTGTTCGCAATCCAGTCCGATGTAGCGAGCAAGGTCGCGACGGCCGTTGCGCAGCCGTACGGCATTATTGCCCAGACGGATGCCGCCAATCCTCCGCCGGACGATCTCGGGGCTTACAGGTGCACACTTAGCTTCTACGAATACCGCGCCGAACTGAGCGTCGAACGCCACGCCAAGGTCAGTGCATGCCTCGCAAGCGCTGTCGCCCGCTATCCAGGCTATGCGACGGCGTGGGCGATGCTGTCGATTACCCATCTCGACGAGGAGCGGTTCAAATTCAATCCGAAGTCCGGCGCTCCGACGGCCATGGAACGGGCGCTTCAGGCGGCGCGCAGGGCCGTCCAGCTTGATCCAGGCAACACTCGCGGTCTTCAGGCGCTTATGACCGCATTGTTCTTCAACGGGCAGTATGCCGAGGCGATGCGCACCGGAGAGCAGGCGCTCGCCATGAACCCGAACGACACCGAGCTCATGGGAGAGCTCGGAACTCGAGTGGCCATGGGCGGCCAATGGCAGCGAGGCGCGGCGCTTCTGGACCGTGCGATTGCGCTCAATCCAGGTGGAGCGGGATACTACCACGGGACTCGCGCCCTCGCGGCCCACATGCTTGGAGACCATCCGGCCGCGGTCGCCGGGATTAGACAGGCCGACCTGCAGAAATTCCCGCTCTTCCACGCCGTGGCCTCGGTCATCTATGCGGAGGCCGGGATGCTGCATGAGGCCCGGCGAGCGGGCGAAACGTTCATGCGGAGGCGCCCGGATTTCGTTCCCAACCTCCAGGCCGAGTTCAAGATGAGAAATCTCCAGCCAAAGGACCAGCTCCGTCTGGTCTCGGGACTTCGAAAGGCGGGATTTTCGATACCGGACGGCGTGGAGGCATCGATTGCGGCAGCGGAAGCAGCCGATGCGAAGTCGCGCTAGAGATATGCGTGTCCTTGCTCGCGTTTCCGATCCGTAACCTCCCTGATGCTACGGGCGCACCGCTCTGTCTTCAGCTAGTTCTGTGTGTGGGCCGGGGGCGGCTGATCGACGGCATACCGCATCTCGCGGGACTCACTCTTAACATGGGGAAACAAGTGACCGGTCAAAATCGCCGCACGATTCACTCCGGACTCTTCCGGCCTCTGCAAAGCATCGTGGTCTGCGGAATGCTCGTTGTCGTTGCGGGATGCGGCGGGCATCCCAAAGGCGTGCTGACGCCGGTCGCCGACAGCATGCCTGCAACGAGCCGGGTTGACATGCTGATCACTACCACCCGTGGCCGTTCAGAAGTGCCCGGGGAGATGTTCACGGGCGAGCGGGCACGCGCGGCAGCCTTCGCGAACATAACGGTCTCGATCCCGCCTGTCCGGAAGGTCGGCGAGGTTGCCTGGCCGAAAAAACTTCCGTCCAATCCGGCCACTGATTTCGCGACGTTGAAGGCGGACGAGCTGACCAGGGATGGAGCCAAGACCTGGCTCAATGCCACGGTCAGGAAGAGCCCTGACCGCAGTGTGCTCGTGTTCATTCACGGCTTCAACAACCGCTTCGAGGACTCCGTCTATCGCTTCGCCCAGATCGTCCATGATTCCGGCGTCCACAGCGCCCCTGTCCTGGTGACATGGCCGTCGCGGGGCAGCCTGCTTGCCTATGGCTATGACCGAGAAAGCACCAATTACACCCGCAATGCGCTGGAATCGCTCTTCCAGTACCTCGCCGCCGATAAAGAGGTGAAGGAGGTGTCGATCCTCGCGCATTCGATGGGGAACTGGCTCACGCTCGAGGCTCTCCGCCAGATGGCGATCCGCAATGACGGCCTGCCCGCCAAATTCAAGAACGTGATGCTTGCGGCTCCGGATGTCGATGTCGACGTCTTCCGCTCGCAAATCGAGGACATGGGCAGCCAGCACCCCCGGTTCACCCTGTTCGTATCCCGTGACGACCGGGCTCTTGCCTTCTCGCGCAGGGTCTGGGGCGACATTCCCCGGCTCGGTTCGATCGACCCCGAGGCCGATCCCTACAAGCAGGAATTGGCGAACAACGAGATCACCGTCATCGATCTTACCAAGATCAAGGCAGGCGACGGCATGCATCACGGCAAGTTCGCCGAGTCCCCGGAAGTCGTCCGGCTCATTGGGGCTCGCATCTCCGAAGGTCAGCCACTGACCGACAGCCGGATGGGTCTCGGAGACCATCTCATTGCGGGCACGACGGGAGCCGCCGCAGCAGCTGGCAGCGCTGCCGGCCTGATCCTCGCTGCTCCGGTCGCCGCCATCGATCCGCATACCAGGGGCAACTACGCCAACCACGTCGGCGCGGCGATGGGACAGTCGGATGGCAAGCAGAAGATCGCCGTGACAGACTGCGTTTCGAGACACTCGGCTGAGCGCGATCCGGCGTGCGCGCCGCAAAACTGACTGGTTTCGTCGCGGGAAGTCGATTTGGATCCTGCGAATTCGGGGCCGACAGTTCCTGTCGACATGGCCTTTATCAACCAAAAACAGCATAACCTCGATAGCCGAGGAATCTGATCGTATGGGGAAGTCAACCTTCGCGGAGCTTGAAGAGCTTAAAACCGTTCACAGCAAGAGCGATATCAGCGCCCTCAAGGTCCGGCTTCCCGAACTCAATATCGAAATCGTTGATCTGGAAAATCAGGCCGATCCGGCAACAAGATAATCTTGACAACGACAGCATATTTACTGTGCTGGCGAACTGCATTCGCTAGGACGTCGACTCATAAACTCTGACACCATATCCTCGCGGCGACGAGCTTTACGGCGGCGAGGTAGTTTTCCGGGTGCTTATCGTATCGGGTTGCGATGCCTCGGAACTGTTTGATCCTATTGAAG
>NZ_NWVE01000015.1:0-116031 GCF_002885915.1 Sinorhizobium sp. M4_45 | reverse complement strand
GCGTCCTACCTTACGGATCACATTAAAGGAGCGTCCAAATAACGGATGGCTCGGATCCAGCACCTCGATCTTGTCCGGTGATGATTCGTCAGACTCACAAGCAGGGATATTTCTGTAGGCCTTCGAGAATCCAGTGCAATTGCTCTGTCGTCAGCCGCATCACCGTCTCCTGACGCCGGGGCCAGCGGAACTTGTCCTCGGCCAGCCGCTTCAGCACCAGCACAAAACCCGACCGATCGAAGAACAACAGTTTCATCCGGTCGCGACGGCGATTGCAGAACGCAAAAACCGCCGGCGCAAATGGATCGAGTGCCATCGTCTCCTGAACCAGGACCGCAAGACTGTTGATGCCGGCCCGAAAGTCGATCGGCTCGCGATGCAGGTAGACCTGAAGGTCAGCGCCCAGCTTGAACATCACCCAACGCTCCGATTATCGCCGCCAACGCATTCGCATCACCGCATTCCAGCGTCAGCCTCACGCCGTTCGGCAGTGATGCGCTCACCTTCGCTGGAGAGGACAGCGGCCCGATCCTCTGTGCCTTCGGCGGCAGCTCTTCACCATCCGTGGCAGGCATCTCCAACGCGAACTTGCTGCTCGCCGCGGTGATCTGAACCGGAAGAAAAGCCGATGTCGAAGACGGCGGGAATGGAGGGGCCTGGGTGTGTTTCCTTATCCATTTCCAAACGAGGTTCGCGTTGACCCCGTGTTCGAGCGCAAGTTTCGATACTGATGCGCCAGGTTCAAGGCAGGCCGCAATAAGACGGTCTTTCGATGCCTGATCGAACCGGCGTCGTCCATTCCGACCAACGAGCCGCACGACAAGTTTTTGACCTTCTTCCATCATTTGGTGTCCACCTCTTTTAGGTGGACACCTCATGCCAAAGCTCACTCAATTACAAAAGGTGCGGGGAAATTCGCGCTTACTTTCGATCACATCCAGTTCCGGCGGCCAGGTGCCGTCGGCCGGCAGCAGCCAGAATGCCGGCCACGCCGGCAAAATATTGCGCTGCCGCTTCCCTGCCGTCACCTCGCGAAAGGCAAGCGAGTTGGCGCGTGAGGCATAGAGCCGCCTCGCACGTGGAGGAGTTGAAGCGCGCGGAAAGGACTGTATTGGTGCGCCGTCAGGAATGCCGCGGCGCCGAACGGCGTGGATCTCCCTCGATGAGCTCGCTGCCCTTGACGCAGACGGGCGGCTCAGGAGGCTGCTGGCGGAACAGCTTCATGCACAGAACTTGCTCCTCAAGAAGATGCTTGCGCGTTTGATGCGCGATAGCGGGATTGCATGCGGCGCCCGATTTCGATCCTCCCGGCAAGGTAGGCGTACTCCGAATATCGCCCGATGCACGCTACCGCTCGGGCCTGGGCGAGCGTATTATCGGAGTTCGGTTTCACGAGGATGGACGATTTGGATTTGCAGGTTTTCCGAGATTCGCTTGCCAAGACACAGCCGCCCGCCGGTCTAAGCCATGCGCTGCAGGCGCTGTGGTGGGATGGAAAGGGCGATTGGGACAAGGCGCACGAACGCGCGCAGGAGCACGAGGATAGCGCGGGCATGCGTGTGCATGCCTATCTCCATCGCAAGGAAGGTGATCAATCGAACGCCGAATATTGGTATCGCCGATGCGGTACCGCACCGTCGACCTTGACGGTCGATAAAGAATGGGAAGAGCTCGCACGGGCACTTTTGGAGCAAGTCTGATTTCTGCTCCTCGCGAAGTGGTTCTGCATGTTTGACGCGAGAGCGCATCAATGCGCGAACCGTCGAATTGACGGCAGTATTTTTGATCCGCGGGCACTAGGAAGGCGCCATTGCCTATGGCCAAAGAACCCATCACACGTCGGCTTGCAGCCATTCTGGCCGCTGACGCGGTCGGTTACAGCCGGCTCATGGAGCGGGACGAAAAAAGCACGCACACATTGCTTATGGCTCGGTGGAAAGAGGTGCTGGAGCCGCTCGTCGGCATTCACCAGGGCCGTGTCTTTAAGAGGACTGGCGACGGCGTGCTCGTCGAATTCGGCAGTGCGGTCAACGCCGTCGAATGCGCTGCAGCACTTCAGCAGGCGATGGCGGCTGCCAACAGAGACTTGCCGGAAGACCGGGCCATCGTACTGCGCGTCGGTGTCAACCTCGGCGACATCATGGTTGAGGACAGCGATCTTTTCGGCGACGGGGTCAATGTAGCTGCCCGTATCGAAGCGCTTGCCGATCCCGGCGGCGTGGCGATTTCTGATGGAATTCATGAATATGTGCATGGTCGCACCGACATCGACTTCGTCGACAGCGGTTATCATGAAGTCAAGAACATCGAGCGGCCGGTGCACATCTGGACCTGGTCGCCTAACGACCGCACGAGCGAGCCCCATGAAATTGCTGCCGAACCGCCCCCGCAGCTTCCGGCGAAGCCGTCCATTGCCGTCCTTCCATTCGACAACATGTCCGGCGACCCGGAACAAGGTTATTTCGCCGATGGCATCACCGAAGACATCATCACCGATCTCTCGAAGGTTTCCGGCCTTTTCGTAATCGCCCGGAATTCCTCTTTCGCCTACAAAGGCAAGACGCCGGACATCCGCAAGGTGAGCCGGGAACTCGGTGTACGCTACGTCTTGGAAGGCAGCGTACGCAGGGCAGCCGATCGCATCCGCATCAACGCCCAGATGATCGACGGTACGACCGGCGGCCATTTGTGGGCCGAGCGCTACGATCGCGGGCTTGAAGATATCTTCGCCGTACAGGACGAGGTGACGCGCACCATCGTCAACGCGCTACGCGTGAAGCTGACGGCCGGCGAAGAGGAGCGGCGCGAGAGCCGCGGCAAGGTCGACCCGCAGGCCTATGACCTGCTCGTGCGCTCCCGTCAGGCGATCCTGCAGTTCAGCGCGCTGTCGTCCATGGAGGCCCGCCGCATGCTGCACCGCGTCCTCGAGATCGATCCAGGGATGGCGGCTGCCTATGCTTCGCTTTCGATCATTGCCTTGACCGACTTCATCAATCAGTGGAACGGCGCGACGCCTGACAATCTCACACAGGCGCGCGAACTGGCCCAAAAGGCCATCGATACCGACGATACCGAGCCGCAAGGCCATTACACACTCGCGCTTGCCCTTTCCTGGATGCGGCGTCTGGACGAGGCGGAGCACGCTGCACAGCGAGCGATCGAACTCGATCCCAATTCCGCCAACGCCTATACGGCACTCGGCACCATACGGGATTTCCAGGGCCGGCACGAAGAGGCCCTGACGCTGTACACACGAGCCCACCGGTTGGATCCGCAATTCGACCTGTCACTGCATTTCCAAGGGAGGGCCTTGTTGAATCTCGGGCGTTTTGACGAGGCCGAGGTCGCCTTCAAACGTCGGCTGATGCTTGCGCCCCGATCGGACATGACGCGCTTCTATCTTGCCTGCCTCTATGGTCGTACCGGGCGGCACGAAGAAGCGCGGGGCTATTGGCGGGAAATATTGGGGGTCAATCCGAGCTTTTCCGTCGATCACCTGAGGCGATCTCTACCCTACCAAGATCCCCATCTGATGGACCGGATGGTGGAGGGACTCCGCGAGGCGGGAGTCTCCATCTAGAGCACTTCCGGGAAAGTGTGTAACGGTTTTCCTGCTAACATTTTGGGAACAGGGGGTTTGCAGATCTAGTTCAAAGGGCGCCGCCGTGGATTTCATGCTGATGGTTCGACCGCTTGAAATCTGGTTCAGGACATTCGTCCTCAGCGAATGGACATTCTACCAGCTCGGGATTATCGCCGCCGGCTACGTTTTCGCCTCCTTCGTCGCATCCAGAACCGAGCCGGCGATGGAAACCAGGGCGCGGCGCATCAAGGGCAACCCGGATCTGCTGCGCGTTATCATCGCCTTCATGCGCCGCCTGAAATGGCTTTTTCTGGTCCTATGGCTGTGGCTTGCGAACGTCATTCTCAAACAGGGTACCTGGCCGTCGCAGCGATGGCTGGTCTCTACGGCGCTATCCCTCGCGGCCGCCTGGTTCATAATTTCCGTCCTGACCAAGATCATCCGCAACCCGACCTTGTCGCGCCTGGTGGCGATCGTAAGCTGGGGATACCTCGCCGTATATGCCACCGGCCTTGACGGCCCTGTCCTGGCGGCGCTCGATGCTGCCGCCGTCAATCTGGGCGTGATGCGTCTTTCACTGCTGATCGTTCTGAAGGCGGTCGTTCTGACAGTCGCCCTTATCTGGGTCGCAGTGCTCGTCGGCAATGTGCTTGCCCATTGGGTTCAGCGTTCCGGCGACCTTTCGCCATCGTTCAAAGTGCTGATTAGCAAGGTCATCAAGATCGTTCTGATCATGATCGCCGGTGCAGTCGCCTTGTCCGCGACGGGTATCGATCTCACGGCGTTGACAGTGTTTTCGGGTGCTGTCGGTGTCGGCGTGGGCTTCGGACTGCAGAAGGTCGTGTCCAATTTCATTTCCGGGATCATCATCCTGCTCGACAAGTCGATCAAGCCCGGCGACACAATCACGCTTGGAGACACGTTCGGGTCCATCCGCGACCTCCGTGCACGTTTCGTGTCGGTCATTACCCGCGACGAAAAGGAATACCTCATCCCCAATGAGGACTTCATCTCGCAGCAGGTGGTGAACTGGTCGTTTTCCAGCGACTACGTCCGGATCGATGTCGATTTCGGCACGTCCTACGACAGCGATCCGCATGAGGTGGTACGGATCGCCATCGGAACGGCATCGAGCGTTCCCCGCGTCGTCAATGCCTACAAGGCGCCGGTCTGCTGGATGACCGCCTTTGGTGCCTCCTCGCTGGATTTCCGCCTCCGCTTCTGGATCTCGGATCCGGCCAACGGCCTGACGAATGTGCGCGGCCAAGTTCTGATGGCACTATGGGATGCCTTCAAAGAGGCGGGGATATCCATCCCCTTTCCGCATCGGGAAATCATCATGAAGACGCCGGTGGAGATTCAGCGGCCACCGCGAGCATAGATTATGGTCTGACCGGCGGACAGGCGCTCCAGGATGCCGTCACTGCTGATTGTCCGGGGAAGGGGCGGAAAAGCCGTTGCGCGCGGTAATTTGCGCGGCCGTGGCGTTGAAATGGTCGGCGTCGTCTCCGACGAGCAGGACCGGGTCGCAGCGCCTTCCGCATGTAAAGGTTGCCCGGCGCACGCCCTGATGAACCGTCACCAGACGACCGCTACCCGCGACGACATCCAGAATGAGGTTGGCCACTTCGGCACCGTCGGCGTCGATCACGATCAGGTTCGTGGAGCCGGGTGTCTTGCCGGTGAGGATCACGGTTCTGTCGTCGCTGAGGCTTGCCTGCGCTATTCCTGTATTGCCGATGATGACTGTGCTTGCAGGCCGAGGAAGCGCAACGGTCTTAGCAAAATCAACGACAAGCCGCTCCACCCCTTCGGCTCCCATGCTTCGTTGCTGAACGGGAACGATCGCCGTTGTTGGCTCGTCCGCTGCGGCGGGCCTGACCAGAGCTGACATAGCCAGCACCAAGACGGCCCCTGTTGAGCGCCTGTACATGGGAAAACTCCTGCTTTGATGACAGTGGGAGTCAACGGCTGGACGTCCCCTTGCGTTCCAGCCGGCTACGAAGAAGTGGCCGCTCGTTCATTCGATGAGCGATACCGTTCGACCGACCAGGATCTCCTTCGTCGGCGAGGCGCAGGTCTCCATCGTCGAATTTCCCGTGAAGGTTACCTGATCGGCGATGATCTGCGTACATCCTCCCGAAACGCTCGAGTTTCCGGTGAAGTCGATTTGGCCCGTCGGCGCGTAGAGGTTTCCAACCAGCGTCGACTCGGAATTGCCTGTTATCCGATGGACTACGCCGACACTTTTGCGACTGGAGAAAAACAGCAGGCCGGCAAAAGGTCCGCTGGTCGGAGCGGTCAGATCGATGTCGCCGTTGCCGAGCAGATTGGCGGCCGCCGAATTGACGAAGAAAAACGTGACGCCGTCGCCGGTGAGTTTTGCCCCGGCCGTTATCGTCAGTTCGCCGCCGTCTATGATATAGAGGCCAGGCTTCAGCGTGATCGTCCCCTTGATGTCCACTCCCCCGCAGAAACGGATTGCCGCGACCCCGCTTGCAAGCCGGTCGAAGACATAGGTGGAGTTCGAGACATAGGTCAGATCTCGGCAGGGAAGCTGCTGAATGTGCAGTTTGTCCGGCTCGACGACGGATGCAAAGGGATCAGGCGTCGGTGGGACCTGCTGGACGGGTTTGCTGCAGCCGGTGAGCGTGAGGCCTGTCGTGGTTACGGCTTCGCCGACCGTATACACGCAATCGGTCGACATGAGCGCGCTGCCGTTCTTCATCAGAAAGGCGTCGGCCGCAGTTGAATTGGAGACCACGCTGCAACCGGACAATCGAACATCCGTCGAGCCGGTTACGGTTACCGCGCCCGATGCGGAGTTCGACAGGGCAAGCACGCAGGCTTTCGAGCCGCCCGTGACCTGAGCGACTGCGCGTGCCTTCATCGTAATGGTTCCTGCACCGAACACGGAAGAAAACAAGCGGGGATGCGTCTCGGTCAACTCGACCGTCACCTTGTTCGATCCACTGGCAGAGCCCGGGGCCGTGGACACGGCGAGGCCGCCCGGCGAAAAACCCGAGCCGCCTGCGACCCTGCGCGCGGCGGCCTCGAGTGCGGATTGTTGATCACCTGCGCGATGGCGCACGGCTGCGGCATAGGCCGATACGTCCGCAGCGTGCTGCAGCTTACGCTTTTCCAGATACCAATAGCCCGTTTCTGCCCCCAATCCCATCGCCCCGACGAGGACCGGAAAAGCCACCGCAGCGATGACCGCGACGGCGCCGCCTTCCGCCTTCAGAAATCGCCGCGCGACCCCTGGCCGCCGAGGCGAACGGCTCACTTCATCGATCGCGTCAATTTTCTCGCTCATCCACGTTTCCCGAAGCCGAAGTTTTTGCGTGCCGTTACTTGAAACCGCTGCATATCCTTGAAGAAATGCATCAGGGCTTTCCGATGGGACGATATATCCCGCCCGCCGCCTGCCGGCGATTCGGCCAGTCGGCCTAGTCCGGATCGAAGGCCTTGCCAGGCGTTCCTAGGCCATCAGGTCGAATGGATATTTCTTGGCCTAATAGGCACATTCCGGACATTCCAACCGGCCCGTCGGCCCTTGTGCATGAGGCATCGAAGATGATCTCGACATCCGCAGCTTGGCTCGCCTTTTTTGTCTTTGCCGGAGCGATGACTTACGCCGGCATCAGGGACGTGGTGACGATGACCATATCCAACCGCCTGGTCGTCTCCCTGGTGGTCGCCTTCGCCCTTCTTGCGCCCGCTGCAGGCCTGGACCTCGCGACGGTTACGTCGAGCGTTCTCGTTGCCTCCGCCGTGCTCGCTTGCACTTTCGTACTCTTTGCTGCCGGCTGGATCGGCGGCGGTGACGCAAAACTCCTGCCTGTCGCCGTGCTCTGGCTCGGCGCCGACCTTGCGCTCCCCTTCATCCTCTACACGTCGGTGATCGGCGCGGCCCTGACGGTTGGGCTTCTTCAGCTTCGACGGGTGCCTCTGCCGCTCGTCCTGAAGAAAAATGCCTGGGCGAGGCGTCTTCTCGACCGCGAGACGGGCATTCCCTATGGCGCGGCAATGGCGCCGGCTGCCCTTTTGCTGCTGCCGGAAAGCCACTGGTGCTCCGCCCTTCTTTGATCGACCGCGCCACGGTCCGCTTGCGCAAGACGAGGTTTAATCCATGATCCGTATCGTCATTCTCCTGCTCGCACTGGCATCCGGTGGAGCCGCCTCCTGGCTGGCGCTCGGCGTCGGCGACGAGCCCGCAGTCGAGGTTGCTGAGGTTCGGGAAGCGCCTTCGCAGGAGGTGCTCGTGGCCGCCGCAGAGTTCAAGCGCGGTGCCGCGATCGACGAGAGCCACCTGCGCTGGCAGCCGTGGGAGGGCGAAATCCCCCCTGTCTTCATAAGCCGCAGCTCCCGCCCGGACGCGACGACAGCGCTAAAAGGTTCTTTGGCCCTGAGCGACTTCGTTGCGGGTGAGCCCATTCGCGAAGACAAGCTGGCGCAGCGCGGCACGGGTTACCTGTCGAGTCTGCTGCCTTCGGGAAAGCGGGCGATCGCGGTTCGCGTCACGGCCGAAAGCACGGCCGGCGGATTTATCCTGCCGAACGATCACGTCGACGTGGTTCACACCGCCGCCCGCCCGGACGCCTCCGGCGACGCCGGCAAGGTCGTCAGCCGCGCGATCCTGTCAAATATTCGCGTCCTTGCAGTCGATCAGACCGTCTCGCAGGCAGCCGATGGAACCTCGGTCATCGGCAAAACCGCGACGCTGGAAGTGGATCCGGAACAGATCGCAGCCGTCGCGGCCGCCGAGGCTTCCGGCACCGTCTCGCTCGCACTTCGTGCGATCACCGACAACCACGAGGCCTCCGTCGTCGAGTCCGAGGGAACCAGACGCGGCGTAGTGCGCTTCTTCAACGGCGGACGTATGTCGATGGTGGAGGTTCCCTCCCGTTCCGACGGCAGCTGATCCATTTACGGAACCCTTGACGATGAAACAGCCTGACGAAATCAAAGGATCGCCGCTGCCAGCCACGGCTCCCCCGCTGCTGCCCATTCCGAAGGTGGATATCGCAGTCTTCTGCCAGTCGGAATCGGTAAGAGATGCCGTCGCCACGGCGGCGATCGATCGTCGGATGGCCCGCGCCACCGTGACGGTGAAGGCCGGAGGCATGAAAGAGGCGACTGCGCTCTATGGCGGCGTCACATCGCCGAACCTCGTCGTCGTGGAAAGCGACGAAGGCGAGGCCCGGCTGATGGCCACCCTGGAGACGCTCGCAATGGAGTGCGTCACCGGCACCAAGGTCATCGTCATCGGCCGCTCCAACGATGTGGGACTCTACAAGAAGCTTCTGGACGCGGGTGTCAGCGACTATCTCGTCATGCCGCTCGAGCCGATGGATTTCGTTGCGGCGGTACACCGCTGCTTTCGCGATTCCATGGGGGAAAAGCTGGGGCGCATCGTGGCATTCGTTGGTGTCAAGGGGGGGACCGGCTCCTCTACGCTCGCGCACAATGTTGCCTACGCCATGTCCAAGCGGGTGGATGCCGATGTTCTTCTGGCGGATCTCGACCTTCAGTCCGGTACGCTCGGCCTGAACTTCGATATCGAAGCAAAATACGGCATGGTGGATGTGCTCCAGAGTCCCGAACGCCTCGACGATGTGCTGCTGCGACGCCTGACGGTGAGCTACACGGATCGCCTGCACCTGCTTCCGGCAACCACGGATCTCGACAAGTTCATCAATCTGCGTGAGGAGGATGTCGATCATCTCCTCGACGTCGCTCGTTCGAGCTCGTGGCATGTCGTCGTCGACCTGCCGCATATCCTCACGCAGTGGACCCGGAAGGTTCTGCTCGAGGCCGACGAAATCGTCGTGACCGCGACGCCGGATCTTGCCTGCATGCGCAATGCCAAGAACCTGATCGATTTCCTGAAGAAGGCGCGACCCAACGATCCGCCGCCCCGTCTGGTGCTCAACAAGGTCGGCACCCCGAAACTGCAGGAAATCAAACAGAAGGATTTTCTGGCGGCCGTAGGCCTTGACGAAAGCGTCTCGCTGTCATTCGACCCGTCCCTCTTCGGCGCTGCGGCCAATAATGGCCGGCTGATTATCGAGTCGGCGCCCGATTCCAAGGCCGGGAAGGCCATCGTTGCGCTTGCCTGGCGGGTCGGCGGGACGCGTGAGCGACGAATCCGCCAAAAAGGGCTAAAGGCGTTGCTGCAGAAAGTGTTTAAGCCCGGCAAACCGAAGGCATCATCCTTGCTGAGCAAGAAGGCCGGCGAAATGAAGACCTCCGAGGCCGGTGCTTCGGCGGTCGAATTCGCGCTGATCGCGCCGGTCCTCGCTCTCGGTCTCGTGGCGACGGCCGATCTCGGTCTCGCGATCAACGAGCGGATGACGATCGACCATGTCCTGCGCGCCGGTGCGCAGGCAGCCCTGGCCGATCCCGGCGCGGCGCAGGTCCAAAAGGTGCTCGTTTCCACCCTGGCCCAGAGCCCGCGTCTGGCGAGTGCCACGCTGCCGGCAGTGAAGCGCTACTGCGCCTGCCCGGAAAATGCCGATGTCGCCCCTGAGGCCGCGCCGCAATGCGGAACGGTGACCTGCGCGAACGCGAAACCGCAATTCGTGTATTATCGGCTCGCGGCTGCAAAGTCCTATCGGCCGATGTCCCTGCCGGCGGTACTTCCCGTATTCGAGCTCGGGTCCTCCATGCAGGTGCAGGTCCAATGAGGGCTCCGCCCGCCATCCTTCGCCGCCTGTTGCGCAGTCAGTCAGGCGCTACGGCGGTGGAATTCGCGCTCGTCTGCCTGCCTTTGCTGCTGCTCGTCTTCGGCATCCTCGAGTTCGGCCGCGCCTTCTACATGCGCAACGAGCTGTCGCACGCCGTCGATGTTGCTGCCCGCCGGGTGCTGATCGGGCAGATCGCGCGCGATGCTTCGGACAGCGAAGCACTGACCAAGCTGGCCGGGGCGGTGCGCGAGAGCTTTCACAGCGGCGACCCGAGGCTGCTCACTATCGCCGTCAGCAAGGAGACGGTGGACGGCATAGCCTTCCGCGTGCTGTCGATCCGCTATCCCTTTACCTTCGTCGTCCCCGGTCTCGCCCAAAGCCCCGTCAGCCTCAACCTGTCGCGGCGCATCCCGATCGGTTGACCGGATTTCCATGCGCGGCCCGGGGCGTTTGCAACGACCCGATTGGCTGCGGCCATCGCTATTCGGATACGGGTGCATCGGTCTCCGAATAACCCGTGAACCGCGGCGTGCCGCAGTGAAAAGCTGAAGCAAATATCGGTTTCGGCGATCGGACTAGACCAACCGGACGAGCCATTTGCTCCGCCGGCTCGGCCATCAGGCTGAATGGATCAAGAGGGTTAACAAAGTCTATATAAGAGCCACACAGCAAGCGGGACACGAGGCAGAACCCGGCCCAACCCTGTGACGCCGAACCTGGTTTCGGCACTTTCTCCAACCCATTGAAGGACCGAACCATGAAAAATCTTCTCGCCCGTTTTGCTCGCAATGAGTCCGGCGCAACCGCCATCGAATACGGCCTGATCGCCGGTCTTATCGCCGTTGCCATCATCGGTGCGGTAGGGCTTGTCGGTACCGACGTGACGGCCGCGTTCCAAGCGATAGCGGACAGACTCGTCATCCCTGCCGCTTAATCCGGGCCTGCCGCTTAATCAGGGCCTGCCGCTTAATCAGAACCGTCGGTCGCCAAGCGAAGCGGAAGGCATTGCCTTCCGCTTTCGCATGCAACGCTCACGGACCTCAACAAGCAGAGCGACACCAATGTTCGGCAAGAAATCCCCCCTGGAAGAAAAGCCCCGCGAAGCGGCCGCTCAACCGGCGTCCGGTAATGCCGAGCCGCTGCGGGAGCCGAGCCAGAAGCCGAACGAAGTTTCGGCGGTCCGTACGGAAAAGGCCGACAAGGCCGAACATTATTACGCTCTGAAGAAGGAAATCTTCAGCGCCCTCATCGCGACGATCGACGTCGCAGCACTCTCCGGCATGGATGGGGAGCAGGCGCGCAAGGAAATCGGAGCGATCGTCAACGACATCGTCGCGGCCAAGAAGGCCGGCATTTCGATGGCGGAGCAGAACAATCTTCTCAGCGACATCTGCAACGACATCCTGGGTTACGGGCCGCTCGAGCCCCTGCTCGCACGCGACGACATCGCCGACATCATGGTCAATGGCGCAAACCAGGTCTTCATCGAGGTGAATGGCCGCGTGCAGGAGACGGGAATCCGTTTTCGCGACAACGAGCAGCTACTCAATATCTGTCAGCGCATCGTCAGCCAGGTTGGCCGGCGCGTCGACGAATCGAGCCCGATCTGCGACGCGCGTCTTGGCGACGGTTCCCGTGTCAACGTGATCGCGCCTCCGCTGGCAATCGACGGCCCCACGCTGACGATCCGCAAGTTCAAGAAGGAAAAGCTGACCCTCGACCAGCTGGTCCGGTTCGGCTCGATTTCGCCGGAGGGTGCCGAGGTTCTCAAGATCATCGGACGCGTGCGCTGCAACGTCCTCATTTCCGGCGGTACCGGCTCCGGCAAGACAACGCTTCTGAACTGCCTGACCGGTTATATAGAGCACGGCGAGCGCGTCATCACCTGCGAGGATGCGGCGGAGCTTCAACTGCAGCAACCGCATGTCGTGCGCCTCGAAACGCGGCCGCCGAACATCGAGGGGCAGGGTGAGATCACCATGCGCAACCTCGTGAAGAACTGCCTGCGCATGAGGCCCGAGCGGATCATCGTCGGCGAGGTCCGCGGGCCCGAGGCCTTCGACCTGCTGCAGGCGATGAACACCGGTCACGACGGTTCGATGGGAACGCTCCACGCCAACTCTCCGCGCGAAGCGATGGCGCGCGTCGAGGCGATGATCACCATGGGCGGGAGCTCGCTGCCGGCCAAGACGATCCGGGAGATGCTCGTCTCGTCGGTCGACGTGATCGTGCAGGCGGCGCGCCTTCGCGATGGTTCGCGCCGGATCACCCACATCACCGAAGTGCTCGGTATGGAAGGCGACGTGATCACGACGCAGGACCTCTTCGTCTACGACATCCTCGGCGAAGACGAGAAGGGAAACATCATCGGACGACACCGTTCGACCGGCATAGGGCGGCCGGCATTCTGGGATCGCGCTCGCTACTATGGCGAAGAGGCCCGGCTCGCCGCGGCCCTCGACGCGGCGGAAATGAAGGCCGCCGCTTGAATTAAACGCTGACAAAGGGCCAAAACAGATGGCAACCTCTTTGCTGTTTCCCGTTTTCGTCTTCCTCCTGGCATCCACCAGCATAGGCGGTGTGATGATGGCGGCGTTCTATCCGCGTGTCTCCAAGGCAAGCGCCTATCGCCAGAGATTCGAGCGCATTTCGGCGCGGGCGGAAGACAAGCGAAGCGAACCAGCCGAGACGGATGGCCGCGACCGCCGCCGGTCGGTGGAAAAGACGCTGCGCGAGATAGAGGAGAAGCGCCAGGCGAATGCGCGCAAAGGCAAAGTGACGCTCTCGGCGAGGCTCCGTCAGTCCGGCCTTCATTGGTCCCGCAAGGCCTATTTTCTCGTCTGTGCCGGCACCGCGCTGGTCACCTGGGTCGCGATGCTGATGGTTGCGGGCCTCGGTGCGCTGGTGTCGGTCGGTTTCGCGATCGCCGGCGGTCTGCTCCTGCCGCACCTCTACGTGAACATCAAGCGCAATGCGCGCTTTGCCCGGTTCGCTGCCGAGTTTCCGAACGCCGTCGACGTCATCGTCAGAGGGCTCAAGGCAGGTCTGCCGATGCCGGATTGCCTGAGGGTGATTGCCACGGAAGCGCAGGAGCCGGTCAAGGGCGAGTTCCTCGCGATCGTTCAGGACCAGACGCTGGGCATACCGGTGGACGAGGCCGTAAAGCGCATGAGCGAACGCATGCCGCTTGCCGAAGCCAACTTTTTTGCCATCGTTGTCGCCATTCAGAGCCGCACCGGCGGCAGCCTCTCGGAAGCGCTCGGAAATCTTTCCAAGGTGCTCCGAGAACGCAAGAAGATGAAAGCCAAAATCAAGGCGATGAGCGCGGAGGCGAAGTCCTCGGCCGGCATCATCGGTGCTTTGCCGTTCGTCGTCGCGGGCGCCGTATACTTCACGAGCCCGGACTACATGACGCTCCTGTTCACGACGACGATCGGCAAGATCGTACTCGTTTGCTGCGGCCTGTGGATGGGCATCGGCATCCTCGTCATGCGCAAGATGATCAACTTCGACTTCTGAGAACTTGAGATGAACCTTGGCGTCCATATCCCAGACCCGGAACAGTTGGCGGCCGTGATGGCCGGCTTCTCCGCCTTTTCAGCGGTCGTCGTCGTTTCCTGGCCTTACGTCTTCCGGAACACGCTGTCGGATCGCATGCGAAAAGTGGAGGGCGAACGCGAGCGTATCCGGCAGCGCGAACGCGCCCGGCTGGAGGAGAAGAGCAAGGTATCCTTGCGTGTGGAGCCGAAGCGCCTCTTTCAGGCGATCGTCGACCGCTTCCGCCTTGCCAAGCAGGCGGAGGACGGCGAGATCGTCCGCAAGTTGAGCATGGCGGGCTATCGTGGCCATGCCGCGGTGACGGCCTTTCTTGCTTTCCGGCTGATTGCGCCGGTTGCCATCTTCACGGCCTGCTTGCTTTACATCCTTTTGGTGGTCCGCCCGGAGGCACCGCTCCTTTTGGTGGTGGCGATGGCCGCCGCCATGGGCGCGTTCGGATATTTCGCTCCGGCGATCTTCATCAGGAACAGGATCACCAAGCGGCAGCAGTCGATCCGGCGTTCCTGGCCGGAGGCGCTGGACCTGCTGTTGATCACCGTCGAAGCCGGCATGGGAATCGAAAGCGCCTTCCGCAAGGTTGGCGAGGAGATCGGCACGCAATCGCCGGAGACTGCGGAGGAGATCCTGCTGACGACTGCGGAGCTTTCGTACCTGCAGGACCGGCGGCAGGCCTTCGAAAACCTTGGGCAGAGAACCGGCGTGGAGGGCGTGCGCGCCGTCGTCACCAGCCTGATACAGGCGGAGAAATACGGCACGCCGCTTGGTCAGGCGTTGCGCGTGATGGCACAGGAGAACCGGGACATGCGCATGAGCGAGGCCGAGAAAAGAGCGGCCGCTCTCCCGCCCAAGCTCACCGTGCCGATGATCCTGTTCTTCCTGCCCGTGCTCTTTGCGGTGATCATTACACCGGCGGTTATTCAGATAATGAGCATATAGAGGGGGCGGTGTGGCGCCTGCGCGTCAAGTCCGACGCGTGGGCCCCACAACGTTCATGTCCTTGTCTCGCCTCCCGGTTCGCATCGTCCCCGAGCGATGGCAGCGATGTTCTCGGCTATGCTTTCCAGCGGCAGCACCAGGTCCACGAGGCCGGCACCGATCGCCGACTTGGGCATGCCGAAGACGACCGAACTCTTCTCGTCCTGCGCGATCGCCCTGCCGCCCGCCACGCGCAGCGCCCGAAGCCCCTCCGTCCCGTCATCGCCCATTCCGGTGAGGATCACCGCGAGCGACTCACCCTTGAAGGCGCGCGCGATCGAGCCGAAGAGATAGGATCCGGACGGCTTGAAGCCGTTGACCGGAGCATCGTCCGAGACGCGTAGGCGCGATCTGCCCGAGACGCCGAGCTGATAATTGTCCGGTGCGAGGTAGACGGTGCCGGGTTTGAGAAGTTCTCCATTCCTGGCGACCTTCACCTTGAGCGGCACGGTCGCGTCGAGAGAGGCGGCAACGCCGTCGATGAAGCCGCTCGACATGTGCTGGACGATGAGGATCGGCACCGGGAAATCGGCTGAGAGGTCTCTGAGTATCGCACGGATCGCCGCCGGCCCACCGGTCGAGGCCGCGATTGCCACGATTCCGATCGGCGTCCCTGCCGCTGGCGGTTGGTCTTTGACCGCGCGATCTCCGCGGGCTTTCTGGCGCCATTGCCGGACGACCTTTACCTGCGACATGGCCTTGATCGTCGAAAGAAACTTTTCGATTGTCGGCTGTTCGAGCGGCATGCCGTGGGCGGCCGGCGCCGGGATGACCGCGAGAGCGCCCGCTTCGAGCGCCCGCGCAGAAATGGTCCCGAGCTGCGAGCCGTCCCTATGTGAGAGCAAAACGACCGGCGTCGGTGCCGCGATCATTATCTCCCTGACCGTTTCTGCGCTGTCATCCCCGGAAGGGCTAAGTTCCAGGGCGACAATGTCCGGCAGGAGTTCGCCGGTCATTCTAACGGCGTCTCTCCCGTTTCTTGCGATCAGGACGAGCTCCGCAGAGGCGTCCCCCTCGATCGCCCTCTTTACGAGATCTTCAAGCTCGTGCGTGGATGTCGCGAGAAGAATGCGTACCATCCTCTTCCCTCAAACGACCTGCCGCATTGTTTCCAGGAAGTCGTGCGCATCGAACTGATCCTTCCTCAGGTAGGCGTTTGCGCCGGCGCGCAGTCCCTTCAGCTTGTCTTCAAGGGATTCCCGCCCGGTGACGAGTACGACGGGCGTGCCGGTAAGGCGGTCCGACTGGCGAATGGCCCGGGTCAGCTCGAAGCCATTCATGGACGGCATATCGACGTCGGCTACGACCACGTCGGCTCCATGGTCGCGAAGCTGCTTCAACGCTTCCGTGCCGTCGGTCGCCATGGTCACCTCGTATCCTGCGCCTTCCAATATGAGCTTCACCAATGTTCGAACATATTTCGAATCGTCGGCGACAAGGACCTTCCGACGAGCGGCCGCAACGGGCCGGCGCCCGACGACGCTCTTGCGAGGCCGCACCTCGGCTGCAGCTTCGGCGAGGGCTGCGACGTTCAGGAGGAGGGCGATGCGCCCGTCGGGGAGCACCATTCCACCGCTGTAACGCCGGACATTTGCCAGGCGCGGACCGAGCGATCGTGTGAGCAGTTCCTGTTCGCCGGTGATTTCGTCGACGAGCACTGCCATGGGCCCGCCCGGCGAGTCGACGACCACTGCCGGGATGGTTTCGCTCGCGTCGCTCCGATTCGGCTGGAGGCGGAGCCAAAGCGAAAGATCGACGAAGGGCATCGGACCGGCGGGGGTCCGGACGAAATCCCTGTCCTCTACCAGCGTGAAGTCCCCCCGGCCGATCCGGATGACGCGCTGGACGGACGTGGTGTCGATCGTGAACACATGTCCTCCTGCAAGGACTTCCAGAACGCGAACCGTTGCAAGGGTCAGAGGCAGGGTGAGGGTGAAGGCAGCACCGCCGGTCGGTACCTGCGAAACGTCGACCGCGCCGCGTAGCTTTTCCACATTGCCTTTCACGATGTCGAGACCTATGCCGCGCCCTGAGAGGCTGGTGACGGTCGCCGAGGTGGAGACGCCCGGCTCGAAGACACGCCGCAGGAAATCCGCTTCGGATTGATTGCTTCGAGGGCTTTCGCCTGTCGCCGCACTCAGCAAAGCCAAATTCAGGCCGCGGCCGTCGTCTTCGACACGAACCTCCATCCGGTTTCCGCGCATGGCGGCCGAAACCAGGATGCTGCCCGTTTCCGGCTGTCCTGCCGCCCGACGCTCCTCCGGCGTTTGGATTCCATGCGCAACGGCGTTGCGGACGAGATGGCGCAGCGAATCCTGCAGCGCTGAAATGACGGAGCGATCGACTTCGATCTCTCCGCCCCTGATCTCCAGTTCTGCCCGTTTCCCCGATACCGCCGCCACGTCCCGGACGATTCGGCCAAGGCCCTTGCACGCCTCCGCAAAAGGCTGTGTGCGCGCTAGCCTGATCTCTTCGTCGAGTGCGGTCACCGCACTTTGCATCAGGCGAACATCCTGGCGAAGGAATGCCGCGAGCTGACGCAGGCCGTTTTCGACACTCGCCACCTGCCCGGTGGGATCAGAGCCCGGGGCGCGCATTTTCCTTGCTTCCTCGCGCAGCGAAGAGGCCTGCTCGGCATGACGCCGCATGACGCCGTTGAAGGTCAGCATCTCACCGCTCCTGTAAAGGAGTGCATCCAGGCGCGCGGCGGAGACGCGCATGGAACCGTCGGTGTCGGTGGTGCGAATGGCGATCTCCGGCTGAGGTAAGGGCGGATGATGGTGCGCTTCGTTCAAGCCGTCATCGGAACCCGCGCTTGCGACGGACTTCAGCTTTTCGACCACGTGCTCGCCATGCGCGGGAGAGGGGATCTCGCCGCCCTCAAGCAGATCGGCCGCGTTCCTGATTGCGTCCGCAGCCGACAGCAGCAGGTCCAGCCTCGATCTTTCGAGCACAAGCCGTTCATTCGCAGCGATCGAGAGAATTTCCTCCATCCAGTGACAAATCGTTTCCACGCCGCGAACCTGAAGCAGGCCGGCGGCACCCTTGAGGCTATGCGCCACCCTTAGAAGCTGTTCCTGCAGATGCCGTTTCCGATCCGCATCGCCGGACGCCTCAATTGCCAGCACGGCGTTCTCCATCTCCGACGCACGTTCCCGCACCTCCTGAGTGAACATGGTCAATAAGCCGGGGTCGAGTTCTTCAGGTGTTATCATGTTCGCTGCCGTGGTCGGTGAGCATTTCCTTCAGCCTTGAGCCGAGTTCGTTCAAGTCCTTCGCGGCCTCCTCGGCCTGCCGTATCGCCGAGAGGTTCTGGCTGCTGGTCTGTTCGATGTAATGCATGGCTTCGTGAATCTGCTTCATGCCGGCGCGCTGCTGACCCGCCGACGCGGCGATCTGAGCGACCGATCGCGCGGAGTCGTCGACGATCGCCTCCAATTGCCGGATGGTTTCGCCCGCTTCGCTGACCGTCTCGAGCGCACGGCTGACGCTCTTGGATCCATCCTCGGCGCCGATGACCGCGGAGTTTGTCGCTTTCTGGATTTCCATGAGGATGCGGCGGACCCTGGTGGTCGCAGCCTTCGACTGGTCGGCAAGCGTCCGGATCTCGCTGGCGACGACATTGAAGCCCCTACCGTGTTCGCCGGCGCGCGATGCCTCGATCGCAGCATTCAATGCCAGGAGGTTCGTCTGGTCCGCGATCTCGGCAACGACCGACACGATTTCGCCGATCTCGAGGCTGTTTTCCGCAAGCGAGAGAATATCTGCAGCGATCGTTTCCGTCCGCGCGCTGACGGCATTCATCACCTGCACCGTGTCGTCCAGCGCTCTGCGGCCCTCATTGCTGATCTTCACGGCGTTGTCGTAGGCGGCGGCAACCTGCTGCGCGCGCTGCGCCGCCTGTTCTGAAGTCTGCAATACCTCATCGACGCTCGTGACCGTCTGGGCAACGGCCGAGGACTGCTCGCGCATGCCTTCGACCTGTTGCGTGGTGCCGGCGAGAATCTCGGCAGCTGACGATGAGAGGTGTTGCGCCGTTTCCGAAATCGTGGCGAGCAACTTCTCGAGCCTCTCCCTGCTGCCCCGCTCGTTGTCGATCATACCGGCGAGCCTCTCCGTCATCGCATTAAAGGAGGCGCCGAGAACTGCGAGTTCGTCGCTGCCTTCGACCGACGCCTTCTGCGCCAGGTCACCGGCGCTGACCTTTTCCGCCAGCACCGCGAGCGCGCGCGTGCGGCGGGTCAGACGGCGCCCGACCCTCAGCACCTGAAGGAGCACCAGCAGGGCTAGAGCCGAAAAACCGAACTGCAGCAATTGGGAGCGCTGGAGCCGGGTGGCTCCGGCCTGTTCGATGCGGCTGATCAATCCGTCCAGACGCGCCGCAAACGCTCTGATCTCCGGATCCAGCTCGTCCAGCGCGCCGCGGCTGAGCGGTGCGCTGGCCATGGCGCTTTCCAGAGCGGGCCTGATTTCATCCCGCCATAGTTGGCGGGCTTGTTCGAGCTGCGTGAGGGCAGCAGGTTCGTTCGCTGCCGCCAGTCCGATCCCTTCTTCGCTATTCGCCAGACTTGCAAGAAGCCGCTCATTGCGATCCATCAAGCGGCGCAGTTCGTCGGCAACAGCGGCCCGAGCCGGACCCTCCGCCCGTTCCAGGTGACTGGCCGTGTAGATCATCTGGTAGGCCAGCCGTTCCTTGCCAAGCGAGGACGTCGCCGCAAGATCCGCCCGCACGCGTTCCAGAGCAATGAAGCTGGACCCGACGAGCAGCGCCGATGCTGCTAAGAATAGGAGCATTGCCAACCCCAATGCGCCATAGAGGCTATTTGCTGGTCGGGGACTCATGGAACTCGGTCCTTTCCGTCTCGTCGCTGGCGGTGATCTGCCCATCATCAAGAAAGAAGCGGCGGTCCTCCAGAAGCAGGCGGCCGTCGAGAATGACCGCCCCGGCTTTCGTCGTCGCCCGATGCCAAGCTATGCCCGCAGCGGGCTCGGCTGCGCGGATTTCCTCCAGCGGGAGCGTCGATATTTCTGGGGCTGCTTCGGAAAGGATCAGGAATTCGGGCCGTTCCCGCCCGCACACGATCGCCCAGTCATTGGCGATGCCGGCCAGTTGCGGGAGATCCAGCGGTCCGCGCAGATCGAATACGGGAAGCAGCTGACCGCGCAGGTCGTAAACGCCACAGGCATGCGGGGGCATTCCAGGGAGCGGGGTGACGCGTGCCCTTGAAACGATTTCGCAAACGAAGCGGATCTCCAGGGCAAACTGCCGATCCCCCAGCACGAAGATCACGAGATCGACGGCCTGTTCTTCGCTTTGCCCGGCGGATACGTCAACGGCCGCGCGGGGTGATCGTTGCACGTATTGCGCTTCCGAACCCTGTTGTGCCGCTTCCAGAAGCGCCTCCGTCTGTTCTATCGCGGCTGCCATACGGCTTCTGACGGCGGTCCAGTCGAGCGGACGGGCGGGGGGGCGGGAAGGTGTCTTCATCCGGCTTCGCTCCCGAGATGTTGGCGTATCGTGGCGATCTCTCGCCGTGCGCGCTGCGCCAGATGTCCGGCCGTCGCCTCGGGCATCAACGCAACGTGTTCGCGCGGCGAACGAGAGAGGCAGGACGAGAGCGCATTTTCGAGGGCGCGCAGGGCCGCCTGCGGATCGCTGTCCTTGAGGCAGACACCGAGGAAGAACTGTGCAGCCGCCAGTTTGCCGTCGAGATAGGCCACCCGCCGGAGTGCCGCCGTCGCGGCGTCGGTCTCGCCGCTGGCCATCCGGGAGACACCTTCAAGGAAGTGCAGTTCCGCTGACAGCGGATGCCTCTCGATCGCTCGGGCGGCAAGGCGGGCTGCCTCAAGGGGCTCACCCAGGTCGAAACGCGATCGGATTTGCCGCGCGATGGCCTTGGCCGTATCGTCACCGGTCGTTTTTCGCGATGCCGCGGCGCGAGCCCGGGCGGGCGGAACGCACGCGGCCGGGTTGCCGGTCTGGCGTCGAACGGGAGCGACGCACGCGGTCGGGCTCTTACGTGTGTCCGGAGCCATGATACGGCGGTAGACAATGCCCGCGGGCGTGATCGACGTCTCGAAGGGGGCGTATTTCCACAGGGGCGGGTCGGTCGGGGCCGTCAGCAGCCAGCCGCCATCGGAAAGGCAGGCCAGAAGCTGACGGGCGATGCGGCGCACCGCGCTCGCCTCGAGATAGACGAGCACGTTGCGGCAAAGGATCAAATCGAAATCGGGCGATCGCTTTCCCGGAGCCGGAAGCGCGTCGGCGCCGAGGTTCAGATGAGCGAAGTCGACCTGCCGGCGCAATCGCTCGTTCAGTCGAAAACGCCCCTCGCCCGAAGTGAAGTAACGTTGCCTCAGCCTCGGGGCCGTATTCCTCAAGGCCCACTCGCCGTATTCGGCAGCCTTGGCCGCTGCGAGTGCCCTCCTCGAAATGTCGGCTGCATCGATCCGGACATCGTCCAGGAGGCCCTCCTCTTCGCAGAGAATGGCAAGGGAATAGGGTTCCTCACCCGTCGCGCAGCCGAGGCTCCAGAACCGCAGAGGAGGCCCGCCGGACCGCCGTCGCAACAGTTCCGGGAGAATTGTCTGCCGTATCAGTTCGAATTGCTCGGGTCCCCGGAAGAAATGCGTCTCGGCGACCGTAACCGCGGAGATCACGTCGTCTGTCAAATTCTCGTCCGATCCCAACCGATCGAGAAGCGAGCGACCCTCGCCAATGCAGCGCCGCACCATCACCCGCTCTATCGCCGTGGCGACCGCTTCTTTCCGTGATGCCGAGAAGCTCAGGCCGATCTTGCCTGCAACCTGTTCAGCGAGCTCCAACGAGGCGCGGCGCCTGTTCACTGGACACCTCGTTGCCCGTGTGCCGGACAGGCGCGAAGCGGCGTCGGGATGAAACTCTCTGTCGAAACCGGCTGGCGCATTATCGTTCCACATACATTGACTGCTGTCGTCACTACGTCCTGGCGTGTATTTGCGCTATTCGTCCGGATGACCTAGAGGGCGGCCTATCCAAGCGGACTATTGTCGGTTTTCGGTCATCGGCAAAAGGCGCGCCCCGGCCGCGGCCGCCTCCTGGCGGTTCCTGACCCGCAGGCTTCGGAATAGTGCCGCCATGTGGATCTTCACGGTGCCTTCGCCGAGTTTCAGCTTGCGGGCGATTTCCTTGTTCGAGAACCCCTGTACAAGGAGCTGCAAGACTTCGCGCTGCCTCGGCGTAAGGAATTCGATGGTACGGCGGCGTTCGTTCTGGTCTCCCGCGGCAGGCGCTGGCGTCTCTGCTTCGGAAGGGGAGGCGCGGCCTGCAATGGAGGGAGGGACATAGACGGCTCCGTTGAGAATGGCGCGAACCGCTTCGGCCAGGTCGGTGGCCCCAAGGCCCTTGGGGACATAACCGTTTATGCCTGCCGTCAGGGCGGAGAGGATATCCGATCGGCGCGACGATGCCGAAACGACCGCGACTTTCAAATCCGGGTGGACGTCGCGCACGGCAGCAAGGCTGGCGACGCTTTGCATGCCCGGCATCGCGAGATCGAACAATGCCAGCGAGACGTCTTCGCGCTCGGAAAGCCTCTCGATCGCCTCGTCGAGTGACCCGGTCTCGATAATCTCGGTAAAGCGCAATTTGCTCTTCAAAATGAAGCCAAGCGCAATCCTGAAGAATTCATCGTCATCGGCAATAAGTGCGACGCCTGAGGCATTCATTACGCTATCCCCGCTCGCTGGCTCACGCCACGGGCTCCTAACCCGGCTCCACTTGCAACTAACGATCGTCTCGGCGAATGAGTTCCCGTCATTTCGATCAATGAGCGGTAGTAATTGAATTGTGCCACACACGCCGCGCGACGTGTAGGGCTAATTCCTGCCCTGCGTGAAAACTGCGGCAAGAGTTAGAGGGAACCGGCTGCGATCAGCTTGGAGATTTCCGCGGCGGGCAGGGGGCGCGAAAAGAGGTAACCCTGCACCTCATTGAAGCCTTCCGAATTCACCACCGCCAGCTGATCCTCCGTTTCGACGCCCTCGACCGTTGTCGTCATGCCAAGGCTCTGCCCAAGGCCGGCGACGGCCTTGACGATCGCGAGCGACTCCTTACCGTGTGGCAGGTCGCGGACGAAGGCCTGATCGACCTTGATCTTGTCGAAGGGAAAGCTGCGCAGGTAGCCGAGCGACGAATAGCCCGTTCCGAAATCGTCCATCGCGATCTTGACGCCGAGCCTTCGCAGGTCCTGTAGCAACTCGAGATTATGCTCGCTCTCATCCAGCAGAACCGTCTCGGTGATCTCCAATTGCAGACGAGCGGGATCAAGGCTGGTGGCGGAAAGGGCGTTGGCGACGGCCCTCACCAGGTTGCGATGCTTGAACTGGACAGGGGAGAGGTTTACGGCGACGCTCACATGTTCCGGCCAGCGCGCGGCTTGTCCACATGCCTCACTCAAAATCCATTCGCCGATCGGAACGATCAAGCCGGTCTCTTCGGCAATCGGAATGAATTCGGCCGGTGCGATCATTCCCCGCTGAGGGTGTCGCCACCGCAGCAACGCCTCGCAGCAGCTCACGGAGCGCGACTCCAGGCTCACCAGCGGCTGATAATGCAGCTCGAACTCTCCCTTCGCCAGCGCATCCCGCATTGCGATCTTCATCTGCTGGTGTGCCTGCAGCTGCGCATGCATCGCAACGTCGAAGAGCTTGTAGGTGCCGCGTCCGCTGGATTTCGCACTGTAGAGCGCGATGTCGGCTGCCTTGATCAGCTCATCTGCAGAGGTGCCGTCTTCCGGCGCAAAGGCAATTCCGATACTCGTCCCCACAGTTGCGGCGACGCCCTCGATGCTGAAGGGTTCGGAAAGGGTATCGATCATCCGCTGTGCGAGGCGGAACGCTTCGTCACGTGACTTCGTCAAAGGTTGTATTATGGCGAATTCGTCGCCCCCAAGTCGCGCGACAGTCTCCGTGGTTCTGACGGATTGGATCAGCCTTTGAGAGACCTGACGCAGTAAAGCGTCGCCGGCGGGATGGCCGAGCGTGTCGTTGACGGCTTTGAAGCCGTCAAGGTCGAGGCACAGCACTGCCATACGGGCATGGCTGCTCTCGTTCAGCGCCTGCTCGAAGCATTCGCGGAAGAACATCCGGTTCGCGAGGCCGGTAAGCATGTCGTGCCTGGCCATATGGGCGATCTGCTTTTGGGCCAGCAGCGTGTCCTCTTCCGCGCGACGCCGCTCGGTTATGTCTCGGCAGAAAATGGAAATGCCGTCTTGCGTCGGGGAGGCATTCGCTTCGACCCACCGGCCGAGCGACGACAAATGGTCCTCGAAAAAGGAGCGGACCCGTCGGTCCATCACTTCGCGGCAATGCTTGGCGAAGCTCCCCCTTTCCTCTTCGGGGAAGAGCTTCCAGAACACTCTTCCGAGCGCCTCGTCTCCGACCTGCAGGAGCTTCCGGGCGTTTTCGTTGAGATAGCGCACGCGCCAGTCGGCGTCGAGCAGCATGACGCTGTCCATGGTGCTCTCGAGTACCGAAGAAAGTTGGTCGGCAGCGGCTTCGGCATGCCTTTGCGCACGACTGATTTCGTCGCTTGCTCGCTTCGCATCGGTAATGTCGCGCCAGATCGACAGGATTCTGAACGGTTTTCCTCGATGGTCCGTGATCGGGGCCGAAATCACGTCCATGCATCTTTCTTCACCGCCGGCATCCCGAACGGAAATCTCGAAACGCGCTGTCTCCCCGCGTCTGACGCTTTCCCAGGCGGCCTCGACCTTGTCGGCGTCGGAAGCTCGCCCGATGGAGTCCCATGTCTGCCCCGTCACCGGAGCACCCTCATCCAGTCCGAAGATACGCCGCCCGGCCTCGTTCATGAGCAGCGGCCGTCCCTCCATGTCGAGCACGCGCACACAGTCGGGAC
This sequence comes from Sinorhizobium sp. M4_45, assembly GCF_002885915.1. NCBI lineage: Bacteria > Pseudomonadati > Pseudomonadota > Alphaproteobacteria > Hyphomicrobiales > Rhizobiaceae > Sinorhizobium > Sinorhizobium sp. M4_45. The sequence goes on along the minus strand of NZ_NWVE01000015.1, from coordinate 91,328 downwards.
TGCTGTCAAAAATGCTTCTGATAAACGCCTGAGCTTCCTGCTGAGCTACCTCCGCGGCTCGCCGTTCCGTGATGTCGAGAACGGACCCGACATATCCGAGGAACGTTCCGTCGGCGGAGAAGCGCGGTTGCCCGACGTCGATGACCCATGCCCAGCTTCCATCGGCCCGTCGCAACCGGTACTCGCTGTGCACCGGTTCCTTGCCCGCAGTCGCCCTGAAGAATATTTCCTGGACTGCCTGCCGATCATCGGGATGGATGACGTCGACCCAACCGAAACCGAGCGCCTCGGCCTCTGTTTGCCCCGTCGTTTCCAACCACAAGCGATTGAAGAAGCTCGTGTCGCCTGTGGGGTCGGCAACCCAGATCATCACGGGCGCGTTGTCAGCGATGGCGCGAAAGCGGGCCTCGCTTTCGCGCAAGGCGTCGGCAGCGCGTCGCCTTTCGTCGATATCTTCCAGGAGGCCGTACCAGCGCACGATTTTTCCACCCGCGTCTCGCTTTGCGGCTGCGCGAGCGCGGAACCAGCGATAATGGCCGGTCCTGGTCAAAAGCCTGTATTCGCAGTCGAATGGTGCGCCGCTTGCCAGGGAGCGGTGCCATTTCTCTTCCAAAGAGTCCGCGTCCTGCGGATGAACGGCTTTGGCCCATCCACTGCCGAGCGTTTCTTTTTCGCCCAGGCCAGTCAGTTCGCTCCATCGCGGGCCCACCTCCAGGACCTCTCCCGCCGTGTTTGCGGTCCAGGGAACTTGCGGGTGAAGGTCAACCAGAGAGCGATAGTGCTCCTCGCTTGCTCGAAGAGTCTCTTCGATCCTGCGCAGGTCGGTGATATCCACGATCGTCACGACCACGAACCTCTCCTCGGTCGGACCGGCGGGAATGCTCACGCACCGCTTTTTCGTCAGAAGCGTGCGCTGTGTCCCATCTGGCGTCGTGATTTGCTCTTCGAGCTCGTGGCCTTCGCCCGTCGAAAGCACGACCCTGTCGAGCGAGACGATCCTGTCTGCCTGCTCCCCTGGTAATATGTCGTGGTCGGTCCTTCCGATGAGCTGGTTCCGGTCTTTGCCCAGAAGCTCGCAAGCCGCGTCGTTGATGAAGACGAACCGTGACGCATCGTCCTTGACGATCACCGCTTCGGCAATGCCATCCATAAGCCGGTGAAAGACATCATGGGGCCTATGGGAGGGCGGTTCGGGCGTCGGTGCGTTCATGACACGACACTCAGATTGGTGAGGCGCTGTATCGCATTGGAAGAAAGCCCCGCTAGGTTGTGCAACCTGGGTCAACTGCTCGCGACCGTAAATTGTTCCCGGAGCAAGACACGGGCTTAGGCCGCTTCGAGCCGGCTGAACCGAACCGGGATAAGTTGCCGCGCCGCGAATTGCCCGGCCGAATCCTTGTCGATGACGGTCAGCACCTGTTCTTCCGAGCCGACAGGAAGAACAAGGCGGCCCATTGGCTTGAGCTGCTCGAGCAAAGCCGGGGGCGGCTGCTCAGCCGCCGCCGTGACGAGAATCTTGTCGAACGGAGCGTGCTCGGGCCAGCCGCGAGAACCGTCGCCGATACGAATGCCGACATTCGACATGCCGAGGCCGTGCAGGAGAGTTTCGGCCTGACCTGCGAATTCCTCGATGATCTCGACGCTCCAAACTTGGCCGGCGAGTTGCGCGAGGATTGCGGTTTGGTAGCCCAGGCCAGTGCCGATTTCGAGCACGGCCTCATGCGGTTGGGGGGCAAGGAGATCGGTCATGAGAGCGACCATGAAGGGCTGCGACACGGTTTTATCAAAGCCGATCGGAAGCGGCATGTCCTGGTAGGCAAAGGGCGCAGCCGGGACCGGCACGAAAAGATGCCGGGGCACCCGCAGCATCGCTGCCATCACCCGTTCATCGAGCGCCGCCTTGCCGAGTTCTTCGCTTGCAAGGTCGGCATAGATTGCGACAACCTCGACCATGTGCCTGCGCAGAACCGCGAGATGCTCTTCGTTCATTGGCTTCATGAGGGCGGGCTCTCCTCAGCCAGTCGGTCGGCAAATGGGCCTCTCGACATTAAAGGGTGACCGACATGCAATAGCAAGATCAAATGGCAACAATGGGCTGAGCGATCCGGCGCGTCGTAGGCAATCTCAGAAGGTGTAAGCCGACGGTCGCGCAAGCGCGGACAGAGCATCGGGGATTTGTCAAAGCGACAATAATCTTGTGAAAGACCCGATACTAGGGCACAATTTGTGAGTGCGGCGCTATCTCGACTCCGGCCGTCTTGCGCCGAGAGTTCGTGGCGAAAGGTCGGCGTCGATGCATCAGGGGTTCTTTCTTCTGTTCGCTACGGTGTCCGTGGTCACAGCCCTGACACTGGTTCTGGCGCGCAATCCGGTTCACAGCGCATTGGCGCTGATGGCGTGCTTCCTGCAGATTTCGGCAATCTTCGTCATGCTCGGTGCGCCGCTGCTCGCGGTCATCCAGATCTTCGTCTATGTCGGCGCGATCATGGTCCTGTTCCTGTTCGTGATCATGATGGTCGACGTGCGCGAAGCGGTGCTGCAGCGCTTCATGCCGGGCGGCAACCTGCCGGCGCTCGCGCTGCTCGTCCTGCTCGGTGCCGAGATGGTCGTGCTGGTGCTCTGGAGCGATCGCTTCACCGCAACGCCGCCCGTTGCCGAGCGCGGCGGCGATGCCATCAGGGATCTCAGCAAGACGCTCTTCTCCGACTATCTCCTGCCGTTCGAAGTCGCCTCGGTCATCCTGCTCGCGGCCCTCGTCGGCGCGATCGTGCTGGCGCGGAAGGAACCTGGCTAATGGTCCCGCTCTGGTGGTCGATCCTGCTCGGAGTGGCCCTGTTCGTGATCGGGGCGGGGGGCGTCCTGTTGAGGCGCAATATCCTGATCGTGCTGATGTCGCTGGAACTCCTGCTCAATTCGGTCAACATCAATTTCATCGCCTTCGCCCAGTACTACGACGACTTCCGCGGACAGATCTTCGCGATCTTCGTCATCGCGATCACCGCGGCGGAGGTTGCCGTGGCCCTCGGCATATTGGTCGCGCTGGTGAGGAACAAGTCCACCCTCAAGGTAGACGACGTCACCATTATGAAAGGATAGCGGCTTGGACCCGGTGATATCGACCCGGCCGCTGCTCGCCGTCGCCGTCGCCGGACTGGCGGCCCTCGCCATCCTCTTTCTCAACAAGCGCGAGAAACTCCGCGACGCGGTATCGCCGGTCGCGGCGGTCGCCATGTTTGCGATCGTCGTCTCCATGGCGCCGACGGTACTGGCCGGCGGCACCGTCGAACTGCGCCTGTTCGAGATCCTGCCGGGGATCGACTTCGCGTTCCGCGCCGATGCGCTCGGCATGGTGTTCGCCACGGTCTCGTCGCTTCTGTGGATCGTGGCCGCGGTCTATTCCATCGGCTACATGCGTCACTTGCACGAGCATGCGCAGACCCGCTTTTTCGCATGCTTCGCCACCAGCCTCGCGGCTGCGGTGGGCGGCGCCTTCGCCGCGAATCTGTTCACGTTGGTTATCTTCTACGAGGTGCTGAGCCTCGTCACCTATCCGCTCGTCTACCACCACGAGGACGAAGACGGATGGCGGGGCAGCCGCAAGTATCTCGTCTATCTGATGGGCGCTTCGAAGAGCGTGCTTCTCGCTGCCTTGGCGCTGACCTACCACATCGCCGGGTCGCTCGACTTCGTGGCGGGCGGGCTGCTGGCCGGCGCCAATGCCTCGGCGACGCTGCTCGCGGTCGTCTATTTCTGCTATCTTTTCGGCTTCGCCAAGGCGGCCGTAATGCCGATGCATGCCTGGCTGCCCGCCGCAATGGTGGCGCCGACGCCGGTCAGCGCGCTCCTGCATGCCGTGGCGGTCGTGAAAATGGGCGTCTTCTGCGTGCTGCGGGTGATCTTTCATGTCTTTGGTGTCGGCATGGTCGGGGAACTGGGCCTAGGCATCGCCACGGCCTATCTGGTCTCGTTCACCATCCTGATGGCGTCGGTCTACGCGCTGACGCGGGACGATCTGAAGGCGAGGCTCGCCTATTCGACCGTCAGCCAGCTCTCCTACATCGTCTTGGGCGCGGTACTGCTATCGCCGCTGGCGATGGTCGGCGGCATCATCCACATCGCGGCGCATGCATTCTCCAAGATCACGCTCTTTTTCTGCGCGGGATCGATCTATTGTGCGTCCGGAAAACGCAATATCAGCGACATGGCCGGCATCGGCCGCAGGCTTCCCTGGACGATGGGGGCATTCTTCGTCGCGTCGCTGAGCATGATCGGGATCCCGCCGACGGCAGGTTTCGTCAGCAAGTGGTATCTGGCGGAGGGCTCGGTAGAGGCCGGGCAGATGGCTTTCCTGGCCGTGCTGCTCGCAAGTTCGGTCCTCAACGCCGCCTATTTTCTGCCGGTCAGCTACACCGCCTTTTTCGAGTCGGAGACCAAGGAGAGCCGGGCGCCGGTTCGCGAAATCCCGCTGGTCACGATCCCGCTGGTCGCGACCGCGATCCTCTCAGTGCTGATGGGCATCTTCCCTTACTATTTCCTCACCCTCGCGGACGGAGTGATCCGATGATCAAGCCTGTCGTCGTTTTCTTTGGTGACGCGCAATATGCGAGGCTGCGCCGGCGGCTGTTCTATCTGGTGCTCGTCCTGATCTTCGTCGCCGACTTCCTGGTTCGCCGCGACCACGCCGAATACCTGTGGGAGCGCCTGCCGGGCTGGTCGGCGGCGTACGGCTTCGGCTCCTGCGTGCTGCTCATCTTCGTTTCCAAGTTTCTCGGCCACCGCGCCGGGCTGATGCGGCGCGAGGACTATTATGACTGATTTCGTCCATCCGGCCATCATCTTCATTCTGGGCGCTCTGCCGATCCCGTTCTTCACGGGACCGGTGCGTAAAGCTTATCTCGTGCTGATCCCGGTACTGGCGGTCGTCGTCGTCCTGGCGATAGAGCCCGGCAGTTATGGCGAGACGCAGTTCCTCGGCCAGGAAATTCTGATTGCAAAGGTCGACCAGCTCAGCACCGTCTTCGCTACCGTCTTCACCATCATGGCGCTGATCGGGACGGTCTATGCATTGCACCTTTCCGGCGCCGGCCAGCATGTAGCCGCCTTCGTCTATGTCGGCAGCGCGCTGGGCGTGGTGTTCGCAGGCGACTATCTGACCCTCTATCTGTTCTGGGAGGGCATGGCATTCGCGTCGGCTTATCTCGTCTTCGCTCAAGGAGGGGGACAGGCGATCCGCGCTGCCTTTCGGTATCTCATGGTCCACGTCACCGGCGGCGTCATCCTGCTCGGTGGAATTCTGCTCCATGGGGCAGCCGCAGGCTCGCTGCTCTTCGGTCCGGTCGAGGGCGCTTTGGACGCGGGTACCTATCTCATTCTTGCCGGCTTCCTGCTCAACGCGGCGGTGCCGCCGCTCAATGCCTGGCTGACCGATGCCTACCCGGAGGCGACCGTCACCGGCGCGGTGTTCATGAGCGCCTTCACGACCAAGACCGCCGTCTACGTGCTGGCACGGGCGTTTCCGGGTATCGAACTGCTGGTCTGGCTCGGCACGGTGATGGCGCTCTACGGCGTCATTTATGCGGTGCTGGAAAACGACTGCCGCCGCCTTCTTGCCTATCATATCGTCAGTCAGGTGGGCTACATGGTCGCGGGCATCGGCATCGGCACCGAGCTGGCGGTGAACGGGGCCACCAGTCACGCCTTCGCGCACATCCTTTACAAGGGGCTTTTGTTCATGGGTGCCGGGTCGGTGATCTACGTCACCGGCCGGCGCAAGCTCACCGAGCTTGGCGGGCTCTACAAGGCGATGCCGCTGACGGTAGCGCTCTATATGATCGGCGCCTTTGCGATCTCGGCATTTCCGTTCTTCTCGGGTTTTGTCAGCAAATCGATGGTGATAGCCGCGGCAGGGCAGGATCATCGCGCGCTTGTGATGCTGGCGCTGACGATGGCGTCGTCCGGGACGTTCCTGCACACCGGGCTCAAGCTTCCCTATTACATGTTTTTCGGTACCGACCGGGGGCTGCAGGCACGGGAGCCACCCGGCAACATGCTGGTCGCGATGGGCATGGCGGCGGCGCTCTGCATCGCCATCGGCGTATTCCCCGGCCCGCTCTACGCGCTTCTGCCCTATCCTGTCGATTTCGAGCCCTATACCGGCGTCCACGTGACCGAAAGCCTCGGGATCCTCATGTTCACGGCTTTGGGCTTCGTGATCTTCCTTCGGGCGCTCGATCCCGAGAACACGATCAGCCTCGACACCGACTGGTTCTATCGCAAGGGCGCCCGCGCCTTCATGTGGTTCGCAGAACGACCGTTGGCGCGTTATGAGAAGGCGGTCAGCGACGTGTCGGAGACTGCGGTACTGCCCTTCCTGCACGGCTCGGCGCGCACGGGGGTGCGGCTCGATCTCAATGGCGTGGACGGCGTCGTGAATGGTTTCGCCCGATCGATCCTTGACGGCGGCAGCGTATTGCGACGTTGGCAGACCGGCGTCGTCACCCATTACGTGCTGGCGATGATCGCCGGCCTGATCGCGGCCATCCTCGTCTTTGCGGTGGTGTGGAGGTAGGCACGATGTCGATCCCGCTGCTGAGCCTCATCGTCTTCCTGCCCGTCGCCGGGGCGGCGGTGGTGGTGTTCATGCGCAGCGACGATGCGGTGCGGTGGACGGCGCTCGGTTTCGGGATTGTCGATCTCGCTCTCTGCATAGTTATGCTGGCCGGTTTCGATACGACGACGCACGAAATGCAGTTCACCGAGAGCCGTCCCTGGGTGCCCGCGCTCGGGATCACTTATACACTCGGCGTCGACGGCATCAGCGCGCTCTTCCTGTTCCTGACGGCGCTTTTGAGCTTGATCTCCGTGCTCGCTTCCTGGGTGGCGGTCGACCGCAAGGTGAAGGAGTTCATGGTCAGCCTGCTGATCATGCAGGCGCTGATGCTCGGTGTCTTCTGCGCGCTCGACCTGTTCCTGTTCTACGTCTTCTGGGAGGCGATGCTGATTCCGATGTATCTGATCATCGGCGTCTGGGGCGGCGAAGGCCGGGTCTATGCTGCGTTCAAGTTCTTCCTCTACACGCTGGCCGGCAGCATCCTCTTCCTGATCGGCGTCATCGTGCTCTATTTCCAGGGGGGCGAGACCTTCGACATACTCGCCCTGACGGCGCAGGATCTGCCCTTCGGCGTTCAGTCCTGGCTGTTCTTCGCCTTCCTGGTGGCCTTCGCCGTCAAGGTGCCGATGGTGCCGGTGCACACCTGGCTGCCGGACGCACATGTCCAGGCGCCGACGGCGGGCAGCATCATTCTCGCCGGCGTGCTCCTGAAGATGGGCGCTTACGGGTTCCTGCGCTTCTCGCTGCCGATGCTGCCGGAAGCATCGCTCTATTATTCGACGCTTATGCTCGTGCTTTCGGCTCTTGCGATCGTTTATGGCGGCTTGCTGGCCCTGGCTCAGGACGACCTGAAAAAGCTCGTGGCCTATTCCAGCATCAGCCATATGGGCTTTGTGACGCTCGGGATTTTCGCGCTGAATCTGCGCGGGCTCGAGGGCAGCATCCTGCAGATGTTCAACCACGGGATAACGACTGGCGCATTGTTCCTGTTCGTGGGCCTGATCTACGAGCGCACGCATACCCGCAGCATCGCGAATTACGGCGGGCTGATGAAGGTGGCGCCCGTCTATACTGCCTTTCTTGCGCTCTTCACCCTGTCTTCGATGGCGCTGCCGGGGACGAACGCTTTCGTCGGCGAACTGCTGGTGCTGTCAGGCGGGTTTGCGGCAAACCTTGCCGCGGGCGCCGCGGCCGTAGTGGGTGCGTTGCTGAGTGCCGCCTACCTGCTCGGCATGTACGGGAAAGTGGCGCTTGGTCCGCCGAATGTGAGTGCCAGGTACAATATAAACGACGTGAACGGCCGCGAGCTGGCTGCCATTCTGCCGCTCGCCGTCTTTGTGCTCTGGATCGGCCTCTATCCGCGACCGTTCCTCGGGATCATCGACGCGTCGGTGCGAAATCTGCTGGTGCAGGTACACGGTGAAGGGAGCGGTCAATGACTGCTGCCGCGCTTCTCCAATGGGCCCTGGCGAGCGTCCCCGAGATCATCGTGGTCACCGGTGCCTGCATCCTGCTGATTGTCGGAGAGCTTGTGCGCAAGGGGCGGGACGAACTGCTCCTGTGGGCTTCGGTCGCGATCGTGCTCCTCGCCGCGGTGGCCACGCTCATGCTGGCAGGCGAGATACGGCCGGCCTATGCGGGCATGTTCATTTCCGACCGCTTCGCCGTCTTTTTCAAGTTGTTGTTTTATCTGGCGACCATCCTGACCTTTTTCCTGTCGCGGAAATACGCCGAGATCGAGGGGATCGGCAGGAGCGAATATTATGTCCTGCTGCTCTTCGCCCTTGCGGGGATGATGATCATGGCCTCGTCGATCGACCTTCTGTCGATCTATGTAGGTCTCGAGCTGATGGTGCTCTGCACCTATGTGCTGACAGGCTTCCTGCGCAAAGAGCGGCGGTCGAACGAGGCGGCGTTGAAATATGTGATCCTCGGCGCAGTCTCGACGGCGATTTTCCTTTATGGCGTTTCGCTCATCTACGGGCTCACCGGTACGACCCAACTGGACCGGATGGCTGAGGCGGTGAGCGGCGGTCCGCTCGATCCCGCCCTGCTGCTGGCGGTCGTTTTCATCGTTGCGGGGCTCGTCTTCAAGATCGGGGCCGTGCCGTTCCATATGTGGGTGCCGGACGTCTATGAAGGCGCGCCGACGACGATCACTGCCTTCATGTCGGTCGCGCCCAAGGCGGCCGGGTTCGCAGTGATTCTCCGGGTGTTCCTCAATCCGCTTGTCGAGGTCTCGAACGCCTGGATCATCGTCGCGGCCATTGCTGTGGCAACGATGGCGCTCGGCAGTTTCGTGGCGCTGGTGCAGGATAATTTCAAGCGCCTGCTCGCCTATTCCAGCATCGCCCATGCGGGTTTTGCTATTTTCGGAGTGGTGGCCGGCGGCCAGGACGGGATCGCCAGCGTGATGCTCTATCTGCTTATCTACACTTTCATGAATCTCGGCATTTTCGGCGCCGTGATCATGATGCGGAACGGCGATCTATCCGGCGAGGTCATCGAAGACTACGCAGGTTTCGCCAAGTTCCATCCCGGGCTCGCGCTTCTGATGCTCCTTTATCTCTTCTCGCTCGCCGGCATCCCGCCGACGGCCGGTTTCTTCGCCAAGTTCTACGTGCTGGTCGCGCTGGTGGAGCGAGGTTTCGTCGTGCTGGCGGTGATCGCAGTCCTGCTCAGCGTCGTCGCCGCCTATTTCTATATCCGCATCGTGATGGTGATCTACATGCGCGAGCCGGAAAGGACGTTCGAACCTGCGCTGACGCCGCTCGTCCGTGCCACGCTCGCCTTCACCGCCGCCGGCACCATCGGCATCGGCCTGTTTCCGGCGTGGTTCCTGAGGCTTGCTCAACAGTCGGCTTTCGGAGGGTAAGGCGGGTCCTCGCCGCTGTATCGTCGATTGCTGCAGGCGGGCCAATTCAAATCATACATTACTAATCAATTGGATTTGCATTGATCAGCCCGACGGCATAGACTCGCCTTCGAGGAAAAGGATTGCCCAGACCGCCTCTCGGGGCGCCGGCATCCCCGGTTCCGAAGGGACCGATCGCGGCTGAGAAAAGCCGCTGATTGGCCAAGGCCAAACGCTATGACGGCAATGGAGTTCCTGCCGGTTCTGTTCATGGCTACCGGGATAGTCCTGGTGGCGACGGCGACGCTTTTCGTCTCCTCGCTGCTGCGTCCGTCCAATCCCTATCCCGAAAAGAACGCCCCTTATGAATGCGGTATGGAAGCGGCGGGCGAGGCCGCGGGCGGCCGCTTCCGGGTTCCTTTCTTTATCCTCGCCATCCTCCTCGTGGTCTTCGATGTCGAAGCGATGTTCCTCTTTCCCTGGGCGGTCGTCCTGAAGGAGATCGGCATCGTCGGCTATATCGAGATGTTCGTCTTCATGCTGCTGCTGCTTGTGGGCTTCGCCTATGCCTGGCTGAAGGGGGCGCTGGAATGGCAGGAATAAACGACGCGATCCGCGACAGCGTACTGTTCACCACGGCCGACAGCATCATCGGTTGGAGCCGGAGGTCGGCCTTGTGGCCCGAAACCTTCGGCATTGCCTGCTGCGCCATCGAAATGATCTCGGCCGGCTGCGCGCGCTACGACCTCGACCGGTTCGGCGTGGTGTTCCGGCCTTCTCCGCGGCAATCCGACGTGATGATCATCGCCGGCACGGTCACGCGGAAATTCGCGCCCGTCGTGCGGCGGCTTTACGACCAGATGCCGGAACCGCGCTGGGTGATTGCGATGGGGACCTGCGCGATTTCGGGCGGGGTCTACAACACCTATGCCGTGGTGCAGGGATCGGAAACCTTCGTCCCCGTCGACGTGCATGTGCCGGGCTGTCCGCCGAGGCCGGAGGCGCTGATGCACGGCTTTCTCCTGCTTCAGGAGAAGATCAGGAGGTCCCGCGCCCTCACCGGGTCGCCCCTGGGACGGGTTGTAGCATCATGACCGGGGAGCGGCGTGTCGATCTCGCAGCGATCATCGGGAGCTTCGCGGGAGCAGTCGAGAATCTCGGCGCTGCGCATGGTATCTGCGCCTTTGCCGTCCAACCGGAGCAGATCGTCGACTTCTGTCGGTTCCTGAAAGAACACCCGGCGCTTGAGTTCGATTTCCTCTCCGACATATGCGGCGTCGATCACTACCCCGAAACGCCGCGTTTCGAGACGGTTTACCACCTCTATTCGCTGAAGAACAAATGGCGCGTGCGCATCAAGTGCCGGCTCGGCGATCCACCGCATGTTCCCTCTGTTGCGGGAGTCTGGCGAACTGCCAACTGGCATGAACGCGAGGCCTGGGACATGTACGGCATCCGTTTCGAGGGGCATCCCGATCTGCGCCGCATCTATATGTGGGAAGGCTTCGAGGGCTTTCCGCAGCGCAAGGATTTTCCCTTGAGGGGCTACAAGGACAAACTGAACCCCTTCGGTGCCGAGGGGCCGCCGCCGACGCAGCCGGACCTCGCCACCAGAGATATACCGCAAGGAGGCCGTCAGACGCCGGAGAGTTGAGATGACCGAAGTCACCGAGCTCATGAGGCCGGAGGGCGAAGCGCTCAATACCAAGGAGGTGCTTCTCAATCTCGGTCCGCAACACCCGAGCACCCATGGGGTTCTGCGGCTCGTGCTCCAACTCGACGGCGAATATGTCGAACGCGTCGACCCGCATATCGGATATCTGCACCGCGGCACCGAAAAACTGGCGGAGAGCTTCACCTATACCCAGATCTTCCCGCTGACCGACCGGCTCGACTATCTCTGTCCGCCTTCGAACAACCTGGCCTTCGCGCTCGCCGTGGAGAAGCTGCTCGGCATAGAGGCCCCGATCCGAGCGCAATATATCCGCGTGATGATGGCCGAACTCGCACGGATTTCCGGCCATCTCCTGATCACCGGCGCGCTGCCGATGGACCTGGGCGCCATGACGGCGCTGCTTTACGCCATGCGCGAGCGCGAAATGATCATGGACCTATTGGAGATGATCACCGGTGCGCGCATGCACACGTCCTACTGCCGCGTCGGCGGAGTACGCGAGGACCTGCCCGACGGGTTCGTTCCGAAGATCAGGGAGTTCTGCGAGATCTTCCCGAACAGGATCCGCGACTATGAGCGCCTGATAGAGAACAATCGGGTGTTTCTCAGCCGCACGCAGGGGATAGGCGTGATCTCCGCAAAGGACGCGATCGACCTCGGCTTGAGCGGGCCGAACCTGCGTGCCTCCGGCGTCGACTGGGATATCCGGCGCGACGAACCCTATGAAATCTACGATCGGCTCGATTTCAACGTCATCACGCGCGAGGAGGGCGATTGCTATGCGCGCTGGCTTTGCCGCGTCGACGAGATGCGCGAGAGCATCCGCCTTATCGAACAATGCATGGAGCAGATGCCGGAGGGGTCGTTTCAGGTCGATATCCCGACGATCGCATTCCCCGTGGACAAAGAGCGCGTGCATTGCTCGATGGAGGCCCTGATCCAGCATTTCGATCTCTCCGCCTATGGCTTCGACGTACCGAAAGGCGAGGTCTATGCGGCCATCGAGGCGCCTAAAGGAGAACTCGGCTTCTACATCATCAGCGACGGATCGCCGAAGCCGTTCCGCATGAAGGTGAGGGCGCCTTCCTTCGTCAATCTTCAGGCGCTCTTCGGCGTCACCAACGCACGCTACCTCGCCGACATGATCGCCGTGCTCGGCAGTCTCGACCCGGTGATGGCGGAGGTGGACAAGTAGCAGGGAGGATCGGACGCGATGACCATGCGCGAAGAGATCGAGGCGGCGGCGGCGCGATACCCCGAACGGCGGTCGGCGATCATGCCCGCGCTCATGATCGCGCAGAAGGAGCATGGTCATCTGCCCGGGCCGGTGCTCGAAGACGTCGCCGAGATCCTCGGCGTCGAACGCGTCTGGGTCTATGAACTGGCGACCTTCTACACGCTCTTCCATACCGAGCCGATCGGCAGGTTCCACCTGCAACTCTGTGACAATGTCTCCTGCATGCTATGCGGATCCGAGGCGCTGCTGAAGCACCTGGAAACGACAATGGGGATCAGGAAGGGCGAAACCACCCCGGACGGTGCGTTCACGCTTTCGACCGTCGAATGTCTCGGGGCCTGCGAAATGGCTCCGGTGATGCAGGTCGGCGACGATTACCACGGCAACCTTGATACCGCGCGGCTCGATGCGCTGCTGGAGAGCTTCCGCGCGGCGGAGCGCGCTGCTGCGCCGGCGCCAGGGGAGTAAGCCATGTTCGAGCCGGTCCTGCTCAGGAATGTCGATGTGCCGGACGGTCATCTGCTGTCGACCTATGAGGCCGGCGGCGGCTACCGGGCGCTCCGGAAGGCGCTCGGCGAATATACGCCGGACGAGATCGTCGACCTCGTCAAGGAATCCAACCTGCGCGGCCGCGGGGGCGCCGGGTTCCCGACGGGCATGAAGTGGAGCTTCGTGCCGAAAGCGGCCGGCAAGCCGAAATATCTCTGCTGTAACGCCGATGAAGGGGAACCCGGCACCTTCAAGGACCGCATCATCATGGAGCGCGACCCGCATCAGCTCATTGAGGGGCTGGCTGTCAGCGCCTATGCAATCGGGGCCGAGACGGCTTACGTCTACATTCGTGGAGAATATGTGACGGCTATTCGCCGTATGGAACAGGCGATCGCCGAGGCACATGAAAACGGCTATCTGGGCACCGGCATTCTCGGCTCGAACTTCAATTTCATGGTCTACATCCATCGCGGTGCCGGCGCCTATATCTGCGGCGAGGAGACCGCAATGCTCGAGTCACTCGAGGGCAAGCGGGCGCAGCCGCGACTGAAGCCGCCGTTTCCTGCCGTGGCCGGGCTCTACGCCAGCCCCACCGTCATCAACAATGTCGAGACGCTTGCCTGCGTGCCGCATATCGTGATGCGCGGACCGGGGTGGTTTCGCTGCATAGGGCCAGACAAGAGCCCCGGCCCGAAGCTCTACTGCCTCAGCGGTCAGGTTCGCAAACCCGGCCTCTACGAGCTGCCGATGGGCATATCGCTGCAGGAACTCGTCGAGGAGCACGCCGGCGGACCCCTGCCGGGGCGAAAGGTCAAGGCGGTGATTCCCGGTGGGGTATCGGCACCGGTTATCCCGGCGAGCGAGCTCGAGGTGGGCATGGATTTCGACTCGCTTGCTGCCGCCGGCTCGATGCTCGGCTCGGCAGGCGTGGTCGTGATCGACGACTCCACCTGCATGGTCAAGCTCGCCACGCGGATCATCGAGTTCTTCCACCATGAGTCCTGCGGCAAGTGCACGCCATGCCGGGAAGGTTTGGACTGGGCCGTGAAAGTTCTGCGCCGCATCGAGGCAGGCGAGGGTGAAACCGGCGACCTGGAGCAGTTGGAGATGCTCTGCAAGGGTATTTTCGGCAACACGTTTTGTGCCCTGGGCGACGGTGCGGCCATGGGCTTGCGGGCCGCGCTCAAGCATTTCCGCGAGGAATTCGTCGTCCATATCGAAGAGCGGAGGTGCCCTTTCCACTGAAACGGGCACCCGGCCGGTCCGGGAGGAAGTATGGTCAAGGTCACGATCGACGAACAAATGCTGGAGGTCGAGGCTGGCTCCACGGTGCTCGCCGCCGCCGAGCGTCTGGGCATCGACATTCCCACCTTCTGCTATTGGAAGCGCCTGCCGCCACTCGCCTCGTGCCGCATGTGTCTGGTGGAGATCGAGGGACTGCGGCGGCTGCAGCCGGCCTGCGCGACCGTGGCATCGGACGGCATGGTGGTTCGGACAAATACGCCGCTGATCGAGGAAACGCGCTCGTCGATGCTCGACATGCTGCTCGCCAATCACCCGCTCGATTGCCCGATCTGCGACAAGGGAGGCGAGTGCGAACTTCAGGACATGGTCATGGCGTATGGGCCCGGCGAAAGCCGGTTCCGCGACCCAAAACGCGTGTTCCATTCGAAGGACATCCGTCTGAGCCCGGTCATCATCATGAATGTCAACCGGTGCATCCAGTGCCAGCGCTGCGTGCGAATGTGCGAGGAGGTCGTGGGCGCGGTGGCGCTAGGCACGGTGGAAAAGGGCATGGACACCGCCGTCACCGGTTTCGAGGGGAGTCTTGCGAGCTGCGACCAGTGCGGCAATTGCGTCGAGGTCTGCCCAGTCGGCGCGCTGATGAGTTTCCCCTATCGCTACCGGGCACGGCCCTGGGATCTCGCCGAGACCGACACGATCTGCCCGCATTGCGGCACCGGATGCCAGCTCACCGTCGGAGCGCGCAAAGGCGAGTTCATGCGGGTCCGCTCTGACTGGGAACATGGCGTCAATCGCGAAACGCTCTGCGTGCGCGGCCGTTTCGGCCTCGACTTCATTGAAAGCCGGGATCGCATCAAGCGGCCGATGATCCGCCGCGACGGCGCGCTGACGGCGGTGTCATGGGAGGAGGCGGGCGATTTTGTCCGCCAGCGCATCGGTGTAATGGAGGGCAAGGCCGCCGGCGGGCTCATCTCGCCGCGTCTGCCGAACGAGGTGCTCTACCAGTTCCAGAAACTGATGCGGACAGTGTTCCGCACCAATAACGTCGACTGCTCGTCGCGTTGGTCCACACCCCTCGACATCCTGGCGCCGCTGGTGGCAAGCTTTTACAGCCGCGGCCCTCTCGAACAGGTGATCGGCAAGGACTGCGTGCTCATCATCGGCGGCAACGTGACCGAGGAGAACCCGGTCACCGAATACCTCCTGCGCGATGCCGCGCGCCGGCAGCATACCCGCTTGCTCATGCTTTCGGCGCGGCCATCGCGGCTCGATGCCGATGCGGCGGCGGTCCTTCGCGCCCATCCCGGCGGCGAGGCTCGGAGCCTTGCCGCGGTCGTGGCTGCTCTCGTGGCCGTGACCGATCAGGGCTTGCCGGGCGATATCCTTGCGATGACCAGCGGGACGATCACCGGGTCCGACACCAATGACGCGTTGGACCGTCTGGTTTCAACGCTCAAGGAAGGTCGGAGCGTCACCCTCCTGGTAAGCGTCGATCTGCTGAGATCACCGCTGGCACGGGAGACGCTGCAGCAGCTGGGCAATCTTCTCCAACTCCTGCGCCTGCTCGGCAAGGAACCCTCTCTGCAGTTTCTCTTCGATCGTGCCAATCAGATGGGCGCCTGGGACATGGGTGTTCTGCCCGGAGTTTTGCCGGGCCTTGGCCCTGTCGCCGATGAGGCGACGCGCACGATGTTCGCACGGAGCTGGGGCGCGGAGATCCCCCGCGAACCGGGCGCCGGTTTCGATGCGATGCTGGAACTCTGCGTAAACGGGCGGATGGGCGTTCTCTATGTGGTCGGAAGCGACCCGCTGATGTCCTATCCCGACCGGGAGTTCGTCGAGCGCGCACTCGGTACCGCCAATCTTCTGATCGTGCAGGACGCGTTTCTGACCGATACGGCGGGACTGGCCGACGTCGTGCTGCCCGCAGCCGGTTACGGCGAAGAATCCGGGACCTTCACCAACAATGAAGGCCGGACCCAGGCGCTTCGAAAATTCCGCGAACCGGCTTTTGACGCCAGGAGTAATCTGGCGATCTTCGACTTTATCGCGGCGCTTCGGGAGCAGCCGCTGCAGCCATCGACCGAGACCGCCATCTTCGACGAGATGACCCGGTTGGTTCCCGCCTATGAAGGCTTGACGCGGGAAGGGCTTGGTGCCGACGGTGCCTTCACCACGTCAGCCCCGCAGCCATGGGCAAGCGGGTTCTTCGCTCCTCCGTCTGCTCCTGGGGTGACGGACGTGCTCCAGCTGATCACCGGCAACTGCCTGTTCCACAATGGCTATGTTTCCGAGCGCTCGGAAACCCTGAATTCGGTTGCAGACGACCCGTTTATCGAAATGAGCGCTCAGGATGCCGCGCGACTCGGCCTTTCGGACGGGGATCAGATGCTTGTGCGGTCCGCCCGGGGCGAGCTGACGGCGAAGCTCAAGGTCAACAGGCGCTTTCCGGACGGGCTCGCGTTCGTTCCCGAAAACTACCGCGCCCTGCGGCTCAACAGTCTGATGCGGCGGGGAGAGTATCCATGTCCGGTGGAGATCCGCGCCTGCGAGAGGCGCGCAGAATCCGCTCTGGAGGAAGACCGGGTCTGATTGCATCCGGATCTGCGGGGCAGAGGGGGTATTTGCTGCAGCCTTGCTGTTGATCGGGTCAACTCTAAGGCATGCGGCAGGCGTTTTCGTCAGCGATAGTTGGCTCCGCAAATGTAGTCGTGCATGTCCCGCTCCGCTTGCAATGCCTCTTCGAGCCGGTGTTTGACCACGTCGCCGATGCTGACCACGCCGACGGCATCGTTGCCGTCCATGACCAGCACATGGCGCGTGCGCCGCTCGGTCATGATCGACATCACGAAGGGCAGGAAATCCTCCGTCGAGCAGGTCGCGACAGTGCGGTTCATGATTTCTCCCACCCGCATCAGCGGTGCTTCGGTGCCGTACTCGGCCACGGCATGGCAGCAGTCCCGCTCCGAGAGCGTGCCCAGGCATTCTCCTGGCGAACGGCCGACGACGACGAAGCCGATATTCCTGTCGCGAAACAGCCGCAATACTTCGACCATCGTGTGGTCCGGCGTGACCGAGACGATTTCGGGAGACTTGCTTCCCAGGATTTGGCAGATGTGCATCTGAGCCTCCAGTTCCTGCTTCGGCGCGACCCCGGCGCGCCTTCACTTTCGTCGAATATTCCGCCACCAATTGTACCCGCGCCGCTCGCTGGCCTGGACCAGAACATCCCGTTCGGTGTTCAGGCGCGCGGCGACGACACCGCCGCCGGTCATCGCCTTGCCCGGCTTGGCGAGCAGATCGTCACGGCCGATCACCAAGTCGCGCGAGGAGAAACTCGAAAATTCATATTGTTGGCCAAGAGCGATCGCGTCCGCCGGGCAGGCGTCCTCGCAGAGCCCACAGAAGAGACAGCGGGCCGTGTCGATCTCGAATTTGGCCGGGCGCCGGTTGCCCTTTTCATCCTCGTAGGGGACCACTTCGATGCAGTCGCAAGGACAGATCCGCGCGCAGAGCTCGCAGGCGACGCATTTGATCTCTCCCTCGGCGTCACGTTTGAGGAAATGGTGCCCGCGATAACGCGAATAGGGCAGCCACTTCTCCTTGTCCGGATATTGCATGGTGACGGGTCTGGAGAACATGTAGCCGAAGGTCAAAGCCAAACCATTCGCCAGATCGGCGAAGAAGGCCCAGCCGATCCATCTTCCAGCTTTGTCCAGTGCGTGCGACATGGCCGCCTCGCTGCGGCTCCTGAGAGTCGTCCTGCATGTCCGTGCCCGGAGCTTCTGGGCGGCATGCATCAAGAGAAAACAACACCGCTGATGATTATGTTCGCCAAAGACAGGGGAAGCAAGACCTTCCAGCCGATCGCCATCAGTTGGTCATAACGGTAGCGGGGGAAGGTGAAGCGGAACCACATGAACAAATAGACGAAGAAGGCAACTTTCAGCAAAAACCAGAGGAGCGGCGGCAGCGGGATGAGCACACCGTTCCAACCGCCGAAGAACAGGATCACGGTGAGGACCGACACCAGCACCATCACGACATATTCGCTGACCATGAACAGGGCGAAGCGGATGCCGCTATATTCGGTGTGGAAGCCGGCTCCCAGATCGCCTTCGGCTTCCGCGAGGTCGAAAGGAATTCGCTGCGCTTCTGCAAGTCCTGCGACGAAGAACACGAAAAATCCGATCGGCTGATAAACGATATTCCAGACGTCGGTTTGCGCCCGCACGATGTCGAGCAGGCTCATGGATTGCGCCAGCATGACGACGCCGATGACCGCGAAACCCATCGGAATTTCGTAGCTGATCATTTGCGCGCAGGTCCGCAGAGAACCAAGCACGGCATATTTGCTGTTGGCCGCCCAGCCGCCGAAGATGACGCCATAGACCTCCAGCCCGATCACCGCGAAGACGAAAAGCAGCGCTACGTTCAGGTTGGAAATGTAGAGCGTGATCTCGTTGCCGAGGACCGAAACGGTTTCGCCGAAGGGGATCGCGGCAAACACCACGAAGGGCGGGGCAAGCGCCAGGATCGGAGCCAGTTTGAACAGGAAGCGGTCGGCTTCGGCCGGGATATGATCCTCTTTGGTCAGGAGCTTGATCCCGTCCGCCACCGGCTGCAGCAATCCGTGCCAGCCCACGCGCATCGGTCCCATCCTCTGCTGCATGTGCCCGGCGATCTTGCGTTCCAACCAAGTCAGCGGCAGGGGCAGCAACAGCAGGATCGCGATCAGCAAGGCGACCTTGAAGACTATCACGCCGAGGGCGACGATAAGTTCCATGACTTTGCGTCCGTTGCCCAGCCCCGCGCGTGCTGTCGGACGCGCAAAGCACGATGTGGCACCTTGGATCGCTGCATGACATCATCCTTGGCGGCTAGGTACCTAAGGCAGCATGCAGCAGCGCGCTTTGCGCACCTGTCAGCCTCACGGTACAGCCGTCACGCTCCACTTGCAATGAGGCGGCAGGAACCGGCGCCGATCCGCGCGGTCGCTTGCTTCCTTGTTCACCCCCATTCTCCTACAACCACTTCCACACACAGAGGAGTCCTGCCATGAGCGAAGATGCCTTCAATATGTCGATCCGCAAGTTCCTGAAGGAGGTCGGAGTCACCTCGCAGCGAGAGATCGAGGAGACGGTGCGCAAGGGGCAGATCGCAGGCAAGACCTTGAAAGTCTGCATGACGCTGACGGCGGAAGGCATTGGCCTCAATCATGTAGTGGCGGGTGAGATCGAGCTGCCATAACTCGAAAACGGGAAGCCCGGCGTCCCCGCCACTTTGCCTTGAACGCTAGCTCGCCGCCCGGAATGGCTTTGCCAGCGACGCCGGGAAATGCAGCGTCAGCAATTGGCGATTTTGCGAGATGATCACGAGAACTATGATAGTCGCGAGATAGGGAAGCGCCGAGAGCAGCTCCGAAGGGACTGCGATGCCGAGGGCCTGGCCCTGCAGCTGCAGGATCGTCATGCCGCCGAACAGCCAGGCGCCGATCAGGACGCGCAGCGGCCGCCATGTCGCAAAGACGACCAGTGCCAGCGAGATCCAGCCCTTGCCGGCCGTCATGTTTTCCACCCAGAGCGGCGTGTAGGCGACCGAGAGATATGCCCCGGCAAGGCCAGCCATCAGACCACCGAACAGCACCGCCAGATATCTGATCCTGATGACGGGATAGCCGATCGCGTGCGACGTTTCGGGCGACTCTCCGATGGTGCGCAAGATGAGGCCGCCCTTGGTGCGGTAAAGGAACCAGGTGATGAGGCCGAACATCGCGATTGCCAGATAGACCATCGGATCGAAGCGGAAGAACATCGGCCCGATCACCGGGATATCGGAGAGAAAGGGGATATGGACGCGCTTCAGCGCATCGATCGGCGCGCTGCCGAAACCGCGCCCGAGAAAGGCCGAAACCCCCGACCCGAATATGGCGAGCGCCAGGCCGGCAGCATATTGGTTGGTCAGGAACGTCAGTGCCAGCACCCCGAAGAGAAGCGAGGTGGCGGCACCGGCAAGCGCCCCGGCTGCGATGGCCACGGGCATCGGCAGGCCGGCGATCACCGCCCAGAAGGCGAAGGCCGCCCCCATCAGCATCATGCCCTCGAGGCCCAGGTTGAGCACGCCGGACTTCTCGACGACGAGCTCGCCAAGGGCTGCGAATATCAGGGGCGTCGCCGCGATAATGGTCCCGGTGAAAATGGCAATGAAAAGATCCATCAGGCGTGCTCCGGAAGGCGAAGACGGTAGTAGATGAAGAAATCGGCAGCCAGCAGGAAGAACAGGAGGATGCCCTGGAAGATGCGGGTGAGCGCCGCCGGCAGGCCGAGGGTCATCTGGACGGTCTCGCCGCCGAGGAAGAGGAGCGACATCAGCAGTCCCCCGAGCACGATGCCGAAGGCGTTCAGCCGTCCGATGAAGGCGACGATGATGGCGGCAAAGCCGTAACCGGGCGAGATCTGGGGCGACAATTGTCCGAGCGGACCGGCCACTTCCGCCATACCGGCGATGCCTGCCGCCGCGCCGCCCGCAAGCAGCCCCGTCCAGACTGCGGAGGATTCGCGAAAGCCCGCATAGCGCGCCGCAAGGGGGGCGGCGCCGCTCACCGACATCTTGTAGCCGAGGAAGCTGCGATCGGTGAAGAGCCACATCATGACGACTGCCACGACCGTGATGAAGATCGACGGATTGAGCCGGTAGGCATAATCGAAAGGCTCGAACATCGCCGCCGCCGGCAGGAGCGCCGTTTGCGGATAATTGAACCCGGCCGGATCGCGCCACGGGCCGTGGACCAGAAAGGACAGCAACAGCGTCGCGATATAGGTCAGCATGAGCGTGACGAGGATCTCGTTGGTGTTCATGCGGGCTCTGAGAAATGCCGGGATCGCTGCCCATGCCATGCCGGCGCCTGCGCCTGCGAGAAACATGAGGGGAATGAGGAGCGGGCTCTCGGGATCGGGATAGAAGAGGCCGACGCCACAGGCTGCGATAGCGCCGATAATGAGTTGCCCCTCGGCGCCGATGTTCCAGATGTTGGCACGGAATCCGACGGCCAGTCCGCAGGCGATCAGGATCAGAGGCGAGGCCTTGAGCAGCCACTCCGAAAGGCCGTTGATGGAATTGATGGGCGCCACGAAGAAGGCGTGCAGCGTCGCCAGCGGATCATAGCCGAGGGCGGCAAACAGTACGGACCCCGCAAGGAAGGTCAGCACCGTGGCGATCACCGGAGCGGCGATCCGCATCTGCGCGGATGGTTCCTGCCTTTGTTCAATCCTCAAGGGCAACTTCGGTTCTCCTCGTTTCGCCATGGCCGACCCGGGTCATCAAGAGGCCGATCTCTTCGCGATTGGTTTGCTTTCTGATCAATGGCGGCGAAACGCGGCCGTTGGAAATGACCAGCAACCGGTCGCAGATCTCGAACAGCTCATCGAGCTCTTCCGATACGACCAGCACCGCTGCGCCGGCGCGGCTGAGATCGACGAGCGTCTGGCGGATGAAGGCGGCTGCGCCGACATCCACGCCCCAGGTCGGCTGGGACACGAGAAGAATCTTCGGCTCCAGGGTGAGCTCGCGCCCGACGATGAATTTCTGCAGGTTGCCGCCGGAGAGGCTTTGCGCGCTCGCTTGCGGTCCATTCGCCTTTACCTTGAAGCGCTCGATAACGCGCCTGGCAAAATCGCCGGCCCTCCTGCGGTCGACGAGGGCGTTGCGTACGAGGCCAGCCCGGTGGGCCGTCAGCACGGCGTTCTCCCACAGGGCATGGGGCGGCACCGCGCCGCGGCCGAGGCGTTCCTCCGGGACGAAGGCCATGCCGAGCTTGCGTCGTTCGCCGGCGCTGAGATGACCGGACGGTCTGCCGCCGATGAGGATCGTCTCCGCACGCGGATGGGTCCGCTCGCCGCTCAACAGCGCGATCAACTCAGCCTGGCCATTGCCCGACACACCGGCCAGTCCGACGACCTCGCCGCCATGCACTTCGAGGGATACATCCGTCAGCTCGGTGCCGTACTTGTCCCGGGCGGGAGCGGACAGCCCGCGGACTTCCAGCAGCGGCTTGGCGCTGGGGGCCGAAGGGCTCACATGCATTTGCGGAAGCTGCGAGCCGACCATCATCCGGGCGAGCTCCAGCGATGTCGATTCCTTGGGTTTTGCCGTGCCGGTCACCTTGCCGTTGCGCAGCACCGTGGCGGTGTCGCAAAGTTCCTGCACTTCATCGAGCTTGTGGCTGATATAGACGATGCTGCAGCCTTCGCTTGCCAGTTGGCGAAGCGTTTCGAAGAGCTTCACCACGGCTTGCGGCGTAAGCACCGAGGTCGGCTCGTCCAGGATCAAAAGCTTGGGTGACTGCAGGAGGCAACGTACGATCTCCACGCGTTGCCGCTCGCCGACGGAGAGATCGTGCACCCTGCGGTGCGGATCGATGGGCATGCCGTAGCGCGCCGACAAGGCCTTGATCTCAGCCGCGAGCCGGTCGAGATCGAAAGTGCCTTTGACCGCCAGGGCGATATTCTCGACCACCGAGACGGATTCGAATAGCGCGAAATGCTGGTAGACCATTTCGATCCCGAGCGAGCGCGAGATTGCGGGATTGTGCGCCTCGATCCGTCTGCCGTCGCAATAGATCTCGCCCGAGTCGGCTTGAGCTGCGCCATAGATGATCTTCATCAGCGTCGATTTGCCGGCGCCGTTCTCTCCGAGGACGGCGTGTATCTCTCCCGGCAGGATCGACAGCGAGACGGCGTCGTTCGCGACGGTACCGGGATAGCACTTGGTAATGCTGCGCAGTTCGAGGCGGGGGATCATGGCCGCTCCTGCCGTGGTTGTGCGTTGGCGACGACGTGGCCGCGACGCGGATTTTGCCGCGGTCACGCCGATTTCAGGACGCGGCTCAGCTGAGCTTGCCGATCATCCCCCTGACGAACCAATTCATCCCGCGGATGTCGCTGTCCGAAAGAACCGACCCGGCAGCGACCTTGACGTTGCCGTCCTGGTCCTTGAGCTCGCCGGCATAGGGATGGATCTTGCCCGCTGCGATATCGACTTCGAGCTGCTTCAATTTGGCCTGGATGTCGGCAGGGATCGCCTCGTTATAGGGGGCCATCTTGACGACGCCGGCGGCAAGCCCGTCCCAACGCGCCTCAGCCTTCCAGTTGCCTTCCGCTACGCCCCTTGCGGCGCGCAGATACTCACTTGACCAGTCGAGGGTAAACGCTGTGAGTTGCTTGCCCGAGCCGAACTTGGCCATGTCGCTGGCGTAGCCGATCGACCAGGCGCCGCCTTCACCGGCCACCTGTACGCCGGTTGCCGTATCGGTCATCGAACAGATGACGTCACAGCCTTGCGACAGGAGCGTGTTGGCCGCTTCCTTCTCCTTGCCCGGGTCGAACCAGGAGTTGAGGAAGATGGCGTTGCAGGTGACCTGCGGATTGACGCTCTGCGCGCCGAGAAGAAGCGCGTTCGCCGGCCCGACAATGTCGGGGATCGGGAACCCGCCGATGAAGCCGATCTTGCCGGACTTGCTCATATGCCCGCCGGCCGCGCCCGCGACGAAGGTGCCCTCGTAATATTTGGCCTCGAACGTGCCGAGGTTCGCGCGGTGCACGATGCCCGAACAGTGCTCGAACGCCGTCTTGGGGAAGCGCGGCGCCACCTTCTGCATCGGCGTGCCGTGCGAGAAGCTGGTCCCGAAAATCAGCTGATTTCCGGAGGCGGCGAGCTCGCGGAACACGCGTTCGGCATCCTGGGGCATGAAGATGTTGTCAATGACCGTTATGGCGACCTTGTCGCCGAATTCCTCCCTGATCGCGTCGACGCCCAGGCTGTGCTGTTTGGTCCAGCCGATCTCGGCGATCGGCGAGACGTAGACGACGCCGATCTTTAACGGCTCCTCTGCGCTCGCGAAGCTGGCAAGGCTTCCGGTTCCGAGTGCCACACCGGTCGCGCCGGAATATCGAAGGAATTGTCGTCTGGTCAGGTTGAACATGGCAGTAACCCCTTTGTCGGTTCGTGTCGTTTCTCCGGCTTGTGGCCGCCGGATCTATTTCGTGGCGTGGACGTGCCGGCTCGCGCCGGCCCCGCCGCTTTCTCCCGTTTTCTTGCGTGGCGCCGGCTTGGACGCCTCATCGGCTTTGCCGTCGAGATAGGGCTGAAGCGCCTCCCGCGGCGTCAGCTCCGGAAAGACCTGCCGATCCATGATATAGCCGCGCACGACGCTGCGGTGATGGGTGTCGATCAACTCCATGACAGGCTTCAGCCGGCCCTTTTCGAGCAGGTCGATCACGCGCTGGTGGTCGTCCAGCAGATTGCAATAGTCGAAATCGGCGGAGATCAACGAGCGCAGGAGCGTGGTGCGCCGCACGAGCTGCGCGTGAATTTCCTGCATGACCTTGTTACGGCTGAGGCGGACGAAGAGAGTATGAAATTCCTGGCCGAGAACGTCGGCAAGCGCGTCGTTGCCGGATGCGACGGCCTGGCGCTGCCGCTCGACGTGCTGGCGCAACTCGGCGAAGCCGGCCGGCCCCAGCCGGTCGCAGAGCTGGGCGGCGACGCCCTGTTCCACGAGCGTCAGCGCGTCGTAGATCTCCATCGCTTCTTGCATGCTTGGGCGTGCGACGAAGGCGCCGCGATTGCGCTCGATCTGCGCCAGCCCGTCGTCGGCAAGCCTGATCAGCGCCTGGCGGATGACGATGCGGCTGACCTCGAAGATTTCGGCCAGTTCGCGCTCACCGAGCTTGCATCCGGGTACGAGCCGGTGATCGATGATCGCCCGGGTCAGGATGTCGGCAATCGCCTGCGAACGGCTGCTCATGACAGGTCTCTCCATCTCCCGCAGAAAAATCTGCGGGACGGTCGCACCGGAGCATTGCACGGCCGCATATCCGGCGTTACGAATTCCATATCGGTATTCAATCAAATCAAGCTGTCAATCAAAAAACGCATTTTGCCATGCAATTTTTTGTTGATTGGTATCCAATCTTGTGGTTCCAATGAGTCCATCACGGAGCTAGGTTCATGGGGAAGTGCTAGCCAGGGAGGATGCGATGAGCAGAACTGCCCTTTGTAGCGATCGAGTTCTTCTTAATGATTGCCATGTCGTTGCGGACCTGACGTCGTCGGCCGCGCCCCTTCACCCGCGCCTGATCGCTGCTGACTTCGCCGCCCAGTGTCGTGGGTGGCTATCGCCATCAGGTGGTTCGCGGCAGTAGCGGCGAGCCGGTGAATTCCGACAGCCGTTACGGTTTCCAACCGCTTGATGACCAGACGCCATTCACAGAGATGAACGACATGAGCCCGACCAAATGCCAGGACCAGGTGGTTCTCGATCTGTGGCACCCGCTGGCGGCGGTGGACGAGGTGCCGGCGGGGACGGTTCAGGAAACCGTGCTGCTCGAAGAGCGCATCAGCTATGTTTCGGATGGCGAGGGCAAGGCGGCCGTTTGGCGTTCGCGCCCCGAGCTCCCTGCCGGCAGTCCGGTCGATATCGGTACGCTCGGCGGCTGTCTACCGATCAAGCTTGCCTATGGCTATATCTGGACCTCGCTGGGGACGCCGCCCGCCGAGCTGTTTCCCATTCCCGAATATGCGGAGGCCGATCGGCGCAGGCTCAATGCCGCCACCATCGGAGTCAATGTTTCGGCACCCCGCGCTATCGAGAATTTCCTCGACATGGGCCACTTTCCTTATGTCCACACCGATATTCTGGGAGCCGAACCCCATACGGAGGTCAAGGAATACGACGTCGAGCTTTCGGTCGAGCGCGACGAGATCGTCGCCACGCGCTGTCGCTTCTTCCAACCGATGGCCTCGACCGCATCCACCGGCGGAGCCGATGTGGAATATATCTATCGGGTGCCGCATCCCTATTGTTCGGTGCTGTACAAATCCAGTCCCATCGACGAGAGCCGCCTCGACGTCATTGCCGTTTTCCTTCAGCCGGTCGATCAGGAGCATGTCCGCGCGCACATGATGCTCTGTGTCCTCGACGAAGAGAACGAAGACAAGGTGATCAAGCGCTTCCAGCAAACCATTTTCGGCCAGGACAAGCCGATCCTGGAGAACCAGTTTCCGAAGCGTTTGCCGCTCGACCCGCGGGCCGAGACGCCGATCCGCGCCGACAAGTCGGCGATCGCCTACCGCCGTTGGCTCAGCCAGAAGGGCGTGACCTACGGGGTCATCCCGGCCGCCACCTGACGTTTCAGAATTCTGGAGAGAACGATGCTCGATACCGCCAAGACCAGATGGCATCCCGTTGCCGCGTCCTATGATCTGCCGTTCCGCCACGTCTTCCACGCCCAGTTGCTCGGCCGCGAGTTCGCCGTCTGGCGTGCCGACGACGGCTACGTCAATATCTGGGAGAACCGATGCCTGCACCGCGGCGTCCGCCTCTCTATCGGCATCAACGATGGCCGCGAGTTGAAGTGTCAGTATCACGGCTGGCGCTATTCCAACCGCACCGCCGGCTGTACCTATATTCCGGCGCACCCGGCCGACGCTCCGGCCCGCACCATTACCAACCGTACCTTTGCGGGCGTCGAGCGCTATGGCCTCGTCTGGTCGGCGGAGGAGCCTCAAGGGGACGTGCCGGACGTTGCGGGCCTCGCCGAAGGCGATCTTCTCACCCTTCGCGGCATTCCGGTCAATGCGCCGGCCGATGTCGTGGTGGCGGCGCTGACGGGCTATCGCTTTCAGCCGAACGGCTGCCTCGAAGGCACAGCGGCAGATATGTCGCTTAAGGCGAGCGACGGCTTCTCGGTGGCGCTCACGGCCCGCGAAGACGGCGCCGAGACGCTGGCCGTCTTCTTCGTCCAGCCGGTCGACTCCAACCGTTCGGTCATCCGCGGCGTACTCGACGGCTCGCCGCGCGGCGCCGAACGGATCGCCGTTCTGCGCCATCACAACGAGCGGCTTTCAAAGCTGCGCGAGATCGTCGAGCGCCAGGCGGCCGCCGCACCGCAGCCGGCGCCGCTCGAGCCGGTGATCGAGCGCGTCTCGCCGGAACTTGCGGAGATGCCGGAACTTACCGCTCACGGCCGCAAGGCGACGGTCCGTGTAACGGTCGCGCGGAAGTGGATGGCTGCCGAGGGCATCGCGGCGTTCGAGCTTCGCCCGGTCAAGGGCCTGCTGCCGACTTTCCAGCCCGGCGCCCATATCGACGTTCACTTGCCGAATGGCCTCATCCGGCAATATTCGATCACCAATGGCCCGGGCGAAAGCGACAGCTACGTCATCGGCGTCAAGCTGGAGCGGGATTCGAAGGGCGGTTCGCTCTGCATGCACGAGACGCTTCGCGAGGGCGACGTCCTGGCGATTTCGGAGCCGCGCAACAATTTCCCGCTGCGTCGCGATGCCGAGAAGACGATTTTGGTCGCCGGCGGCATCGGCGTCACGCCGCTGATTGCCATGGCACAGGCACTTAAGAACCAGAACCTGGACTTCGCCTTCCACTACTTCGCCCAGAACCAGGAACAGCTCGCCTTTCCGGAAAAGACCGCTCTCCTCGGCGAGGCGCTGAAGCCTCACCTCGGACTCCGCCCTGACGCGACTGCCGCCGAGCTCGAGGGCATTCTTTCCGGGTATCGGCCCGGCATGCACCTCTATCTCTGCGGTCCGGGGCCAATGCTCGAGGCGGCACGCCGGATCGCGGCGGATCGCGGCTGGCCGGAAACGGCGGTGCATTTCGAATATTTCAAGAATACCAACACGATCGACGACAGTTCGAGCTTCGAGGTGGCGCTTGCGCGCTCCTGCGTGACGTTGAAGGTCCCCGCCGGCAGGACGATCCTGGAGGTGATGCGCGAAGCCGGCATCGACATGCCGTCATCCTGCGAGCAGGGCGCCTGCGGCACCTGTCTTGCGACCGTGATCGAGGGTGAGCCCGATCACCAGGACGTCTACCTCAACGATGCCGAGCGCAGGTCCGGCACCAAGATCATGACCTGCGTGTCGCGCGCCAAATCCGCGCGTCTCGTCCTCGATCTCTAGGAGCTGCCGGATGATCACCCTCTACGATTACGAACTCTCGGGCAATTGCTACAAGCTCAGACTTCTGATGAGCATGCTCGCCATCGAGTACAAGACGGTACCGGTCGATTTCTATCCCGGCCGCGAACACAAGTCGGATTGGTTCCTGAAGCTCAATCCGCTTGGACAGCTGCCGGTGATCGAGGATGAAGGACTGGTGCTGCGCGACGCGCAGGCGATCCTCGTCTATCTCGCCTCCAAATATGATCCCTCCGGCACCTGGTACCCGCGCAGCGATCCGGCGCGTCTCGGCGAAATCGGCCAGTGGCTCGCCTTTGCGGACGGCATCACCGGCACGGCTTCAGCCGCGCGTCTCCATGACGGCCTGTTCTACGATCTGGACGTCGAGGCGGCTCGGGCCGGCGCTCACAGGCTGTTTCGCATCCTCGACGAGCATCTCTGGTTCGGCGAGCAGGAAGGGCGTGACTGGATATGCTCGGCGCCGCACCCGACCGTGGCCGATATCGCCTGTTTCCCCTACATCATGCTTTCGGAAGAGGGGGGCATTCCCCGGCAGGATTATCCGGCAATCCGTCGTTGGTGCGATCGCCTCAAGCGGATCAAGGGCTTCACGGTCATGTCGGGTGTGT
This sequence comes from Sinorhizobium sp. M4_45, assembly GCF_002885915.1. Classification (NCBI taxonomy): domain Bacteria; kingdom Pseudomonadati; phylum Pseudomonadota; class Alphaproteobacteria; order Hyphomicrobiales; family Rhizobiaceae; genus Sinorhizobium; species Sinorhizobium sp. M4_45. The sequence continues at coordinate 62,609 of NZ_NWVE01000015.1, read as the reverse complement.
TCCCGGCCGGGCCGGCGCGTGCCGCCTAGGGGGCAAGCGACCGGATCACAGCAGTCGGCACTCTTATGGCGCTCTTCTTGGCGGAGTGAGAACTCAGGGCAAGAAGGCTACGGCAGAACTGCCGCGATCGCCTCGGCCAGACGGTCGACATTCCCGATCCGACAAGTCTCGCCCATCAGTCCGATGCGCCAGATACGGCCGGCCAGCGGCCCGAGTCCTCCGCCGATCTCTATCCCGAACTCGTCGAGCAGGCGTCTGCGCGCGGGCGCGTCCTCCACGCCTTCCGGGAGCCAAACCGTATTCAGCTGCGGCAGCCGGTGCTCCTTGTCGACGACGAAGCCGATGCCCAGCCCTTCTAACCGTTCGACCAGCCGATCATGGGCGGAGCGGTGGCGCGCCCAGGCGGTCTCCAAGCCTTCGCCAAGCAGGCGGGTAAGGCTCTCGTGCAGGCCGTAAAGCGCATTCACCGGGGCGGTGTGGTGGTAGGATCGGGCACCTTCCCCCTCCCAGTACCCCAGCATAAGACCGAGATCGAGGAACCAGCTCTGGATCGGCGCCTTGCGCGCCTTGACTGCCGCGACGGCGTGATCGGAAAAGGTGATCGGCGCAAGGCCCGGCGGCGCGGACAGACATTTCTGCGTGCCGGCATAGACGGCGTCCGCCTGCCATTCGTCGACCAACACCGGAATTCCGCCGAGCCCCGTCACGGTATCCACGACCGACAGCAACCCCGCTTCGCGCGCCAGGCCGCAGAGCGCGGCCGCATCCGACCGTACGCCGGTCGAAGTCTCCGCGTGCACGAAAGCGAGCAGCTTGGCCTGCGGTGCCTCCAGAATCGACGCGCGGACCGCCTCGGGATCGACAGGCTTGCCCCATTCGACGGAAACCAGCCGTACCTCCGCGCCCGCGCGCCGGGCAATTTCGGCCATGCGTCCGCCGAACACGCCGTTTTGCGCGATGATGGCGGTGTCGCCTGGCTCGAGCAGCGTCACCAACGCCATCTCCATGGCGAGCGAGGCTGGCGCCGATAGGGGGAAAGTCACACGGTTATCTGTTCGGAACGCGAGGCGGAGTTGGTCCTTGATGCGGTCCATCAATCCGACGAAGCTGGGGTCCAGATGACCGATCGTCGGTCGCGCCTGTGCCGCGAGCACTTCCGGCGCGACGTTGGACGGACCGGGGCCCATCAGCAGGCGGGGCGGCGGCGAAAAAGCATTCATTCGAGCATTCCTCTGCCGGCGGTCCCCGGCGCGTTTGTTCCCGGGAGCACGATGCAGGCACAGGGGCCGATAAGTAAAGTTTAGTTTGTTTAGGAGTTCGGTAATAATAATTTACTACGCATTGCGGGTGCACTCTTGTGGCCGCCTGCATTGTGTCCGACTTTGCGCCCCCGGCGCAGGCGCTGCGGCAGTGGTTGGGACGCGGCGTCCGGCGCATCGATCTCGCCGCCCTCGAGAAACTGCTCCCCTGTGATCTACATCCCGCGATCACTGCCACCCGGCTGCCTTGCCGCGAGCAAGCCATTGCCCGCAAACTTGCGAAGGTGCGCACTTTTAAGCAGCGTCGATATCCGTTTTTGAGAAATCGTCGCCTTTGAACAGAAGGGGAAGGCGATATTCCTTGGCGCAGGCATAGGAGAAGCAGTCACCAAAATTCAGCCGCGCCGGGTGGCCAACAAAACGGCCATAGTTGCGAGCCGCTTCGATTGCATTGCGGTGTAGGGAGCCGCTCACGGACACTTCGCGCGCGCCGATCGTCTCCAGGAACTTCGCTACGTCCTCTTGAATCTCATCGATCAACTCGGGCGGAGTAGGGACCTGATCGCCGAACTGCGAGATCGAGACTATACGGGCTAAACTGATCACGGCCTCGAACATCGAGATCGGCGAGTAGATCTTAAGACCTTCCGACATCTCGATCTTGGCGAGAAGGTAACCTGCATCCTCTTCACCAGCCAAGATGGCGACGATCGCCGACGCATCCAAGAACATTAGATCTCCCACATTTCGTCAGTAAATTTCTTCATTTCGAACTCCGGCTTGTTTGGTCCCATCTTGGCTCGAACACTGTTCTGAATCTTTTCGACTCGCTCTTTTAGCGGCACAGCTTGTTCCACTCGCGCTAACTCATTTTCTAGAGCGCGTCTGACCGCCTCGGTCTTCGTCGGGGCTTTGGTGACCTGCTGCACCTTCTTTGCCAGGGCATCAACATCGTCGTCGCGAATGTAGAGGGACATGACCGTTTCCTCATGTATATTCAGCATGGAATATACGGATATATTAGCTGGAATATACATCAATCGCAAGGGTCAGGGCGCATCCCCTCTCCAGACGGCTTTTGCTCAGGGCAGAAGAGAAATTTCATGTGCGAAAATCAGCGTCCAAAAGACCTAGAACCCGATTGAGTACGCCAAAAGTAACCGCGTTCCGGTTCGTTCTGCGTTAGCGTACGACTTCGAGCAGCTCTTGTTCCGGAAGTCGGCACCGCCGCCGTTCCGGTAACGCCGTCGCTTCCGGCATGTCGCTTGGCATGCGATGGCTTTTGTTGGCGCGAACCTGCCATCAGTGGCGGCGCGGTGTCGATATCGATCACCTTCATGATTTTCGGTCGACCCGACCTAACTCATCGTGATCTAGTGCGGAACTGTGCCTAAAGCAGGAGACGGAGAATGCCCGAGAAGCACGATCACGATCATCACGGAGAGGACCACTGGAGGAACAACGGCGTTCGCGTCATCAAGGGTGACCAACTCGACGCCAACACGGCTCAGACGCCAGGCATGTATCGGCAGGCGGCAATCAACCATGCCCGCGTCGGCGCCCAAAAGATCTGGGCCGGGACCGTTGCGATCGAGCCCAATGCCAAGACCGGGGTGCATCACCACGGGCCGCTTGAAAGCGTGATCTTCGTGCTTCGCGGCAAGGCGCGCATGCGTTGGGGCGACAGGCTCGAATATGTCGCCGAAGCCGGACCCGGTGACTTCATCTACGTGCCGCCTTTCGTGCCGCACCAGGAAATCAACGCGGATCCGGAAAATCCGCTCGAATGCGTGCTGGTCCGATCCGATAATGAGGCGGTCGTTGTGAACATTACCGATGTCGATCCGGTCGAAAAGCCAGAGGAAGTCTACTGGGTGGATCCGATCCACAAACATCCTGGCTGACCCGGCGTTCTTCCAGAGCACGAGATATTCCGGCAGATACCGCACCTGTTCTGCGGTGTCCGCTTCAGAGGGACGGCACCGATTTGTTCGTCACATTCGAAGCCTTTCGCCTGCCGGGTCGAAGGGCGGCCGTTCCAGGATGACGGCGTCATGTGGGCGGCCGAGGATTGCGACACTCACCGTGTCACCCGGTTTCGCCGTTCCAGCCTTGATGTAACAGAGCGCCAGCGACATGCCGACGGTATAGCCGTAGGCGCCGGACGAAACATGGCCGATCGGGGTGCCGTCACGGAGAAAGATCGGCTCGCCGCCGGTGGCGTCCGCATCCGTGGCGTCGATCGATATCATGGCGAGCTTCTGCCTCGGACGCTTCCCGGCGATTTCCTGGTAGGAGGCCTTGTTCAGGAACGCGTCCTTGTCGAGCTTGATCAGCCGGTCGAGAGCGCATTCCTGCGGCCAGTATTCGGGCGAATACTCGCGGCTCCAGCTGCCATAGCCCTTTTCGATGCGCAGCGAGGCGAGTGCGCGTGAGCCGACCGGGCCCGCGCCGAGATCCGCACCGGCCTTCAGCAAGGCATCGTAAAGCGCGACCTGCCGGTCGGCGTCGCAGTAGAGTTCCCAGCCGAGATCGCCGGTGAAGGAGACGCGCAGTGCGATGACCTCGACGCCGGCGACGCGCATCCTGCGCGACCGCATGAAGGGGAAGCTCTCGTTGGAGAGGTCGTCGTTCGTCAGGCGCATCAGCAACTCGCGCGATTTCGGCCCGGCGATGTTGAAGGCGCAAAGGCGCTCCGTCATCGAGGTAAGGGTCGTGCCCTCGGGCAGCGGAACCGCATTGAAGAAGCGCTGGTGGTAGCGTTCCGCCATGCCGGAGCCGAAGATCATGAAGTCGTCGTCGCCGAGCTTCGTCACGGTGAAATCGCCCGCAATGCCCCCCCGCTTTCCGATGAGAGGCGTCAGGCACGAGCGGCCGACCGTCATGGGCATGCGGTTGGCGAAAAGCGCGTTCAGCCAGTCGGAGGCACCCGGTCCCTTCACCGCGTATTTCGCAAAGTTGGAAATGTCGATGATGCCGGCGCTTTCGCGCAGCATTCGGGCCTCGCGGCCGACGGGCGCCCACCAGTTCTGGCGGGTAAAACCGGTCGTCTCTTCCTTGGGCTCGCCATCGGCGGAAAACCAGAGGGGATGTTCCCAGCCGAAATTCAGGCCGAAGACGGCCCCCATCGCCTTCTGCTTCTCATAGGCCGGCCGGGTGCGTACCGGGCGTCCGGCCGCCCGCTCCTCATTGGGGAAGTGGATCTTGAAGCGGTGGCTGTACTGGTCCTGCACGCGCGCCTTGGTGAAGGCCTTGTTCGCCCAGTGGCCGAAGCGCGCCATGTCCCAGCCGAACATGTCGAGCGACGGTTCGCCCTCGATCATCCATTCCGCCGCAAGCTTGCCCATGCCGCCCGACTGCGAGAAGCCTGGGATGATGCCGTTGCAGCAGAAGTAGTTCGTCATTTCCGGCACGGGGCCGAAGAGGACCGCGCTATCGGGCGACCAGATCATCGGCCCGTTGATGACGCGCTTGATGCCCGCCGTTCCGACCACCGGCACGCGGTCGATCGCGCGCATCATGTTTTCCTCGATCCGGTCGAGGTCGTCGGGGAAGAGTTCGTGACCGAAGCCGAGCGGCGTGCCCTCCTCGGCCCAGAAGCGCATGTCGCGCTCATAGGCACCGATCAGCAGGCCCAGGCCCTCCTGCCGGAGGTAATATTCGCCGTCGCGGTCCGCGACGGAGGGAAGCCGCCGGTCGAGGGCGGCGATCTCCGCTATGGTCTCGGTCACGAAATACTGGTGTTCCGTCGGCATCAGCGGAAGTTCGAGCCCCGCCATGGCCGCGACTTCGCGGCCCCAGAGCCCGGCGGCGTTGACCACCCACCGGGTGCGGATGTCGCCCTTCGGCGTGCGCACGATCCAGCTGCCGTCCGCTTGCGCCTCCGTACCGGTGACGGGCGTGAAGCGGTGGATTTCGGCGCCGCGCTTGCGCGCGCCTGCGGCATAGGCCATCGTCACGCCGGAGGGGTCGACATTTCCGCCCTCCGGCTCGTACATGATGCAGCGGATGCCGTCGAAGTTGACGAGCGGATGCAGCCGCTCCGCTTCGTCACGGCCGATCTCGTAGAAGTTCATCTTGTAGCGGCGCGCCTTGGCCTCCTGGAGCCGGAGCTGGTGCTCGCGCGCCTCGGTCTGCGCAAGATAGAGCGAACCGGGCTGGAAGATGCCGCAGCCTTGCCCGGTCTCGACCTGCAGCTCCTTGTAGAGCGCCATTGTATAATGCTGAAGCAGACTGATGTTCGTGGAGTCGTGCAGGCCGTGGATGTTGGCGGCCGCATGCCAGGTCGATCCCGATGTCAGTTCGCTGCGCTCGAGAAGCACGACGTCGGACCAGCCGAGCTTGGTGAGATGGTAGAGAATGGAGCAGCCGATGAGACCGCCGCCGATGACGACCGCTTGAGCGTGGGAGCGCATGAAAATCCAGCCTTGAAACGATGACCTCTGCCGCCGGCAAATCTCTGCCGTCGCGGCTTCAGTTTAGGGACGAGCCGTTTTTTGCAAAGCGGCCCAAAGCGGGAAATCGGCCCCTATTGTCATCGAATGAACAAATAAAACGAGGTCATTGATCTCGCAATTTTCGTTTGTTGCCGGATGGGCTCTGGCTAGTGTGAAATCGGCCCTTTCGGTATCGGGGGTGAACCGGTCAGCCGATCACCTTCTGAGCCTCGGCGATGATCCAGTCGCGCACCTTCGAGACGGTCGTTCCCCTCGACGCCTGCCCTTCGGCGAGGTAGTAGTTCCACGCGCTCTTGGTGCGGATCTGGAACGGCTCGACAAGCAGGCCGCGATCCACATAGGCCCGCGCCAGCGACTGGGTGGTCACGATGCAGCCGGCGCCGCTCGCCGCCATTTCCAGCGCTATATTGGTGGAATTGGTGGAAAGCCGCTTGTCGTTCGCGGAGGCGTCTATTCCGAGCGCATCGGCCATTTCCTGCCAGAACTCCTGCCGCCCGTGCACCGCGATCCAGTTCGATTTCAGAACGTCGGCCGGCGTCCTGATCGCATTCTGCCCGTGAACGAGCTGCGGCGCGCATAGAAGCACAAGCCGGTCGTTCCACAATTGCATGCCGCTTGCCGGCATGTTGTCGAAGCGGCGGATCGAAATGAGGATATCGGCGATCTGCTCGGTCGAATCCTCCCAGATCGTGCCGTGCAGAAGGATTTCGACGTCGGGATGTTTCCTGCTGAACCCGGCCACGCACCTTGCCAGCCAGTTTTCGGCAAGGCTCGTCGGGCAGGAGATGACGACGGTTTTGTTGCGCGCCGACGCAAGTACCGCTTCCGTGGCGAAGTCGATCTGGTTCAGAGCCTGGCGCAGGGTGGGAAGGAAGGCCTCTCCCATCTCGGTCAGCTTGAGGCTGCGCGGATAGCGGATGAAGAGCTGACGCCCGAGATATTGCTCGAGCGCCCGCACATGATTGCTGATGGCGGCCTGCGTATAGCCCAGTTCGTTGGCCGCCTCGGTGAAGCTGAGATGCCGGGCGGAGCATTCGAAGGAGCGGATGTAGTTCAATGGCGGCGGCGGCTTCATCTGAAAGTTCCCCTTTTGCTCCATGCTAGTCAGGCCCGTCCGGGACTTGCAAGGTGCACGCGTGCCATGACATGGTTTTTTTTGGCCATTGCCGCCGAACTTATCATGTGAAGACCGGTGCATGATTGGCCATAGTTTCGGGGAGCGGAACAGAAAAAGCATAAGTATCCCGAGCAGGGCCTTCTATGGCGCAGCTGCGCGGATCAGGGGATGAAAGGCAGTTCTCGATGAGCGGCAGACGCGGCGGCGGAAGACGATCGCGGGCGATCCGGGGCGGCGACGGTATCTCGCAGCTGCCATGGCACGAGGTCGTCAACACCTATTCCCCGATGCAGCTTCTCGACGAGGATCGTCTCGAGGCGCTTCATCGCAATTCGATGCGCATCCTCTCGGAAATCGGTATCCGCGTCATGAGCGAAAAGGCGATGGCGCTGTTCGAGAAGGCGGGCGCCATCGTCGACCGCGAGAACCTGATGATCCGCATCGACGAATCCATCGTCGAGGCGGCGCTCGCCACGACGCCGTCTTCCTTCACGCTGACCAGCCGCAATCCCGAAAAACGCCTGACGATCGGCGGCAATAGGATCGCCTTCGGCCTCGTGGCAGGTCCTCCGAACGTGCACGACCGGATCAAGGGCCGGCGGCAGGGAAATCTCGCCGATTACCAGAACTTCACGCGTCTCGCCCACCACTTCAACGCGATCCACATTCTCGGGAACCAGGTCTGCGCGCCGATGGAGCTGCCGGCCAATTCCCGGCACCTCGATACCTACAAGGCGAACATCACGCTCAGCGATCTCTCATTCCATTGCACCGCCATCGGGCGGGGGCGGGCGGTGGACGGCATCAACATGATGGCGATCGCGCGCGGCATCAGCGTCGAGGAGATGCGCCGATCCCCCGGCGTCATCACGATCATCTCGGTGAATTCGCCGCGGCTTTTCGACGATGCGATGGCGGACGGACTGATCGCCATGGCCGAGCACGGGCAGCCCGTGACCATCACGCCCTTCACGCTAATGGGCGCCATGACGCCGGTGACGCTTGCGGCGGCACTCTGCCAGCAGAATGCCGAGGCGCTGTTCGGCGTCACGCTTGCGCAACTGGTCAATCCGGGTACGCCGGTCATGTATGGCGCATTCACGTCCAATGTGGACATGCGTTCCGGCGCCCCCGCCTTCGGCACGCCGGAAAACGCGAAGGCCAACATCATCGCTGGTCAGCTCGCGCGCCGCTACAAGCTTCCCTATCGCACGTCGAACGCCAATGCCTCCAACGCCGTCGACCTTCAGGCGGCCTATGAGACGGAGATGGCCACCTGGGGTGCGGTGCTCGGGGGTGCCAACCTTATCTATCACGCTGCCGGATGGCTCGAAGGTGGCCTGACGGCCTCCTATGAGAAGCTGGTGCTGGACGTGGAGATCCTGCAGAACATGATGGGCTTCCTCGAGCCCATGCCATTCTCCGAGGACGATCTCGGTTTCGACGCCATCAAATCGGTACCGGCCGGAGGACACTTCTTCGGTTCCGAACATACGATGGCGCGATACGAAACTGCTTTCTATCAGCCGATGCTGTCCAACTGGCAGAATTACGGCAGCTGGCAGGAGGCCGGCGGGCACGACGCGCTGGAGCGCGCGACCGGCATCTGGCAGCAAGCCCTGAGCGAATACGAGGAACCGGTCCTCGACCCGGCGATCCGGGAAGAGCTCGATGCCTACATGATCAAGCGGCGAGCGGAGATCGGGGTGGGCGAACCTTGAGGGGCAGATGAGGGATACGCAGGAAATCCGCTTTGCGGTTTTGATGTTTCCGAACTTTCCGCTGATGGCCTTCAGTTCGGTCATCGAGCCGCTGCGCGCAGCCAATACGCTCTCCGGCAAGCGCTGCTATTCCTGGATTACCGTGGCGGCCGGTGAGAAGATCACGGCATCGAACGGCATCGGTATCGAGCCGGACTTTCATGTACGCTACGCACCGGAGGTCGACCGGATTGTCGTGTGTTCGGGCGGTGACGCAGAGCACCTCGTTGCGGACGAGGAGATGGCGTGGATCCGCAAGAATCTCCGATCCGGTGCGCAACTCGGTGCGGTAGCCGACGCTGCCTTCTTCCTGGCGCGCAAAGGGTTGCTCGACGGCCATTCCTGCACGCTCCACTGGACCAGCCAGCCGGCCTTCAAGGAAGCATTCCCGCAGCTCGACATGCGCTCGGACCTCTATGTGATCGACCGCCGCCGCTTCACTTCCGTCGGCGGCATCGGCAGCCTCGACATGATGCTGGACATGATCGGACGGGACTATGGCGCCGAGCTCGCCGACGGCGTCGCCGGCTGGTTCATGCACAGCCCGCTGCGACCCGACGCCGATCGCCGGAAGCTGACCTTGCGTATCCGGAGCGGCATCGCCGACGACCTCGTCCTTTCCGCTGTGGCGATGATGGAGAATGCGATCGAGGACCTATTGCGGATCGGGGACCTGGCCGACCGGCTGAATGTCTCGTCCGATAAGCTCGAACGCGCCTTCAAGGCCGAACTTGGCGTGTCGCCCAACAGCTATTACCGCAATCTGAGGCTTGGTCACGCGGCAGACATGCTGACGCATTCCAGTCTCAAGGTGAATGAAGTCGCGGTCGCCTGCGGGTTCGGAAATGCCGCCAACTTCTCCCGCGCCTTCAAAGAGCAGTTCGGATATGTCCCGCACAGCGTTCGCCGCCGCGTTTCGCGAGCGGGCGAGGCGCCTCGCGCAGTCGCGGGGCTGAAATAATGAAACTCTGCGGATTCCGGCATAGATACCGCGGAATTTGCGCAAATGCGCGCTCCGACTCTTCTCCATCCTGCTGGAAAAGGAGAATGTCATGAGCATTGTTGTATTCGATCCCGACAGCGTGGATGACGTGGACTTCAAGGACCGGATGCGCCATCCGGAGGCAGCCGATCCGGCCGGCGGCATGTGGCTTTCGGACACGGAACCGTCCTTCATCGACGCCGACGCCCTGCGCAAGGGGAGGCTGAAGAAGCTTCGCGACTGGATGCGCGCGGCCGGCTACGGCGCGGTGGTCCTTTTCGATCCCTATAACCAGCGCTACGCGACGGGCTCCCGAAACATGTTCGGGTATTTCCTGCGCAACTCCACCCGCTATTTCTTCATCCCCACCGAAGGTCCGGTCGTCCTCTTCGAATATCCGCAGAGCTATCATGTCTCGATGGTCCTCGACACGATCGACGAGGCCCGCCCTTCCAAGCTTGTCTGGTCCTCCGTCTCCGGTAAGGACGACGAGACCGCCGGGCCCTTCGCGGACGAGATTACCGATTTGCTCAAGCAGCATGGCGGCGGGTCGATGAAGCTCGGCATGGACCGCTGCAGCCATCTGCAGGCACTGGCGCTCGAAAAGCGCGGGTGCGAGGTAAAGGACTGTCAGGGTGAAATTCTCGCCGTCAGGGCCGTCAAGACTCCCGAAGAGATCAAGTGCCTTCAGGTATCCATGGCCGGCGCCGAAGCTGCCGTGGCCGCCGTACGCGAAGCGATCAAGCCGGGCGTTTCCGAAAACGAGCTCTTCGCGATCATGTATCATGAAGTGATCCGGCAGGGCGGCGAGTTCATCGAGACCCGGCTGCTGAGTTCCGGCCAGCGAACCAATCCCTGGTTTAACGAGGCAAGCGGCCGCAAGATCAGGCCGGGCGAACTCGTGGCCCTCGATACCGATACGATCGGCTGCTACGGCTACTATTCCGATTTCTCGCGAACCTTCCGCTGCGGTCCCGGCAAGCCGACCCCTTACCAGAAGTCGCTCTACCGAATGGCCTACGAACAGGTTCAGCACAATATCGACATCGTCAAGCCGGGCATGGCCTTCCGCGAGATCGCCGAAAAGGCCTGGAAGATACCGGACCGCTTCGTCGATCAGCGTTACACGTCCGTGATGCACGGCGTCGGCATGCACGGCGAGACGCCGTTCATCGCCCATGCGATGGACTACGAGACCTACGGTCGCGACGGATGTCTCGTGCCCGGAATGGTCGTCTCGGTCGAAAGCTACATCGGCGAAAAGGGCGGCCGCGAGGGCGTGAAACTCGAAGACGAGATCCTCATCACGGAGAACGGAACGGAACTCCTGTCGCGCTTTCCCTATGAGGACGAATTCCTGAACGGGGAGACTTGATGAAGAAACCGTTGCGGATCGACCGCGCAAAAGCTGCCGCTCTCTTTATCGATCTCCAGGAGGAGCATCGCCACGACGAGCGCTATCTCGTAGACGGTTACGAGACGGTGCTCGGCAATGCCGCGCGCCTTCAGGAGGCGGCCCGCCGCAGCGGCATCCCCGTCTTTCATTGCGCCTATATCGTCGATCTCGCCGAGAATCGTCGGCCGTTCCATCCCATCGGACCGGATGGACGTTCCGCCTTTAGCGACAAGGACGATCCGCTCACGGCGATCTGCCCGGAGGTCGCTCCTCTTCCGTCGGAGCGGCTGCTTGTCAAAAACGAAGCGAGCGCCTTCGGCAAGAGCGCCTTGATCGGCGAATTGCGGGACGCTGGCGTGGAATGGCTGGTGATCGCCGGCGTCTGGACCGAGGCTTGTGTCGATGCAACGGTCAAGGACGCGATCAACCTTGGCCTGCATGTCCTGCTCGTCAAGGACGCCTGCGGCAGCGGCGGCCTTGCGATGCACCAGACCGGCATTCTCAATCTGGCGAACCGCCTCTATGGCGGCGCGGTCGTCGATGCCGAAGCCGCTTGCGCCCTTCTGAAAGGGGCTACGGTCGAAGCATGGCAGGTCGAGGGATCGGTGCCCCTGCGCTACACTTTCGGGAATGCCGCTAACCTGTACGGCGAACTCTGACGAGCGTTTGACAGGGGCGCGCATCAGTGCGGAAGGCCGGGTGTCCCGCCTGCCGCCCGCTCTGACTTATTGGAATCGGTCACGCACCGACCGAGACATCGTGACCCAGTTTAGGAAAGGCAGGCCGCAACGAATGGAGATCATACGGTTCATCATCGACAATCTGGACGTCATAGGCACGCGGACGATCGAGCACATTTCGATCGTCTTCCTGGCGGTCGGGATTGCGATCGCGACGGCCGTGCCGATCGGGATTGCGATCACGCAGTCGAAGAGCACGGCCGATACCGTCCTCTATCTCGCGTCGATGATGATCACCGTTCCGTCGATTGCGCTGTTCGGCCTGATGATCCCGCTGCTCTCGCCGATCGGCCACGGCATCGGCTATGTCCCGGCGGTCGTAGCCGTCATTCTCTATTCCCAGCTTCCCATCATCCGCAACACCTACACCGCCATCACCAATGTCGATCCGTCTCTTCGAGAGGCCGCGAAAGGCATGGGGATGAGCACCTGGCAACGTCTGCGCCAGGTCGAAATCCCGCTTGCCATTCCCGTCATAATGGCCGGGGTCAGGACGGCCGTCGTCATGAACATCGGCGTGACGGCGATCGCGGCTTATATCGGCGCGGGCGGCCTCGGCACTTTCATCTCGCGCGGCATCAGCCAGTCCGATCCCCGACAGCTGGTGACCGGGGCGCTGGCGGTCTCGCTGCTTGCGATCGCAGCCGACCTGTTCCTCGCGCTCGTACAGCGCCTTCTCACGTCACGCGGTATCCAGGGGGAGGTCACGCCATGATCCGGCTCGAAAATCTGACGAAACACTACGGCCCGGCGCACGATCCCCTCATTGCCGTCGACAATGTAAGTTTGGACTTACCCACAGGAGAGATCTGCGTGCTGCTCGGCCCTTCGGGGTGCGGCAAGACGACGACGATGAAGATGATCAACCGGCTGATTCAGCCCACCAGCGGCAAGGTCTTCATCAACGGCAAGGACACCAGCACCATCGATCCGATCAAGCTGCGGCGGAGCATCGGCTATGTGATCCAGCAGATCGGCCTTTTCCCGAACAAGACGATCGAGGAAAATATCTGTGTCGTGCCAGACCTCCTCGGCTGGGATCGCCGCAAGTCGCGCGACCGTGCCAAAGAGCTCCTCGAGCTTGTCGGTCTCCAGCCCGACCTTTTCCTCGCGCGCTATCCGAAGGAACTTTCAGGCGGCCAGCAGCAGCGTGTCGGCGTCCTGCGCGCGCTGGCGGCCGATCCGCCGGTGATGCTGATGGACGAACCGTTCGGGGCGATTGATCCGATCAACCGCGAAGTCATCCAGGAAGAATTTCTGAAGATGCAGCGGGAGATCCGCAAGACGATCATCTTCGTCTCGCACGATCTCGACGAAGCGGTGAAGATGGCGGACAAGATCGCGATCTTCCGCAGCGGCAGGCTCGAACAATATGCCGCGCCCGACGAGTTGCTCGCCCGTCCCGCCAACAGCTTCATCGAAGACTTCCTGGGTTCCGACCGGGCACTCAAGCGGCTGAGGCTCGTCTCGGTGCGCGACGCCATGGAGACGGGTTTCATCACGGTCCGGAGCTCGGACTCGGTCGAACATGCGCTTGAGCGAATGCGATCGTCGCGCAGCGCTGCAGTCTTCGTTCTGGACGCCGACGGCGCACCGCAATCTCTCTTGAGCGAGCAGGTGGCGGAGCTGCGCTCCGGTACGGTGGGCGATCATGCGGAACCGGTAAAGTCCGCCGTCCCGACCACCGGCGATCTTAGGCAGGCCGTGTCGATGATGTTCGCACACGACATGGCGCTGCTGCCCTGCGTCGACGAGGGCGGACGGATGGCGGGCGTGATGAGCTACCGTTCCATCGTGCACAATCTCGGCCATGGAGGGAAGGCATGAGCGCTCTCGCCGGCCAGGCCGCACCGCAGCATCGCCGCCGGATCGAGACCGCACCGATGATCGTGCTCGTCGTGCTGGCCGCAACCGTCGCCTGGCTGTGGTGGAGCGGCATGGCGGAGGAAATCCTCGCCTATTCCGACGACATTTCCTATCTCGCCGTGCAGCATCTGGAGCTGGTCGCCTGGGCGGGAGGGCTCGCCATCCTTGTGGCCGTACCGGTCGGCATCGTCCTTTCGCGGCCTGCCTTCCGCCTCGTTTCGGAAGCCGTGATGCAGATCTTCAATGTCGGCAGCACCGTGCCGACGCTCGCGATCCTGGCGCTTTCGATGACGCTGCTCGGGATCGGTACGGTGCCCGCGGTGTTCGGCCTCTGGGCGGCCACCCTCCTGCCGATCGTGCGCAACACCTATGCCGGCCTGCGCGCCGTGCCGCCGCACCTTGTGGAGGCCGCAACCGGGATGGGCATGACGCCGCGGCAGGTTCTGTGGCGCGTCGAACTTCCAAACGCCCTCTTCGTGATCTTCGGCGGCATCCGCACGGCGCTCGCGATCTGCGTCGGCTCGGCGCCCCTGGTCTTTCTGATCGGCGCGGGCGGGCTTGGCGAACTGATCTTCACCGGGATCTCGCTGGACGAACTCCCGATGATGATGGCCGGGGCCATTCCCACGGCAATGCTCGCGGTCCTGGTCGATTTCATCATCGGCCAGATTCAGTACTACCTCGTTCCACGGGGCATCAATCCGCTACGATAACAAAATGAGAGAGAGGAACTGAAATGAACTTCGCACCGAAACTTGCCAAGACCCTTCTGTCGGCGGCCGCCATCGCGCTCGTCACGACGACTGCCTGGGCCGCCAGCCTTACCGTCGGCGGCAAAAACTTCACCGAGCAGCTGATCATCGCAGAGATCACCAAGCAGCTCCTTCAGAGCAAGGGCCACACGGTCGACAAGAAAGACGGCATGGGCACGAAGATCGTTCGCGCCGCACTGGAGAACGGCGAGGTCGATCTCTACTGGGAATATACGGGGACGTCGCTCATCACCTTCAACAAGGTGACGGAACGGCTTTCGCCGGAGGAGACCTACAACCGCGTCAAGGAACTCGACGGTGAGAAAGGCCTCGTCTGGCTGGCGCCGTCCGCGGCGAACAACACCTACGCCTATGTCATCAAGCCGGGCAACGCCAAGACGGACGGCATGGAGACGATCTCCGACCTCGCCAAGGCGTATAACGACGGCAAGGATGTCCTCATGGGCACGACGGCCGAATTTCCGAAGCGTCCGGACGGCCTGATCGGCTTGGAGAAGGTCTACGGTTTCGAAACCGGCCGGGCCAATATCCGGCCGATGGATCTTGGTCTCGCCTATAACGCACTCGCCAATGGCGATCTCGACACGATCGCCGCGCAGGCGACCGACGGCCAGATCGCGGCGCTCGGATTGAAGACGCTGAAGGACGACAAGGGCTTCTTCCCCAACTATGCGCTGACCCCCGTCGTGCGCAAGGAAGTGCTCGACGCGAATCCGGATCTCAAGGAAACGCTCGAAGCGGTCTCGAAGAAGCTCGATGACGCCACGATGCAGCGTTTGAACAGCCAGGTCGATGTGGAGAAGAAGACCATCGAAACGGTCGCCGCCGACTATCTGAAGTCGCTCGGCATGTAAACGCGCCGCATCTATCGACGAACGTCTCGTCCCGCCTGCAGGTTTTCTGCCGGCGGGCGGGAAGGGTGCGTGCCGGAGAACCGGGCGCAGATATACCGGACCGGCCGTGCCGGCCGTCTTTTCGAGGAACTCCGAGAATGGTCAAGATATCAAACGTCCGCGTCCGCCCGCTGGTACTGCCGCTCAAGCAACCCTACCACTGGTCCTACGGCATCCGTGAATCCTTCGCGGTCAACCTCATCGAGATCGAGGCAGATGACGGCACAGTAGGGGTCGGCGAGTGCACGGTCGCGCCGGACCAGACCGGTACGGCGGCTATCCTCTATCGCCTCGCCAAACACCTCGTCGGCCATTCGCCCCATGATGTGGCGCCGCTCATCGCGCGCATCTTTCACCAGGAATATCTCGGACACGGCGCCAATATCATGCGGGCGGCCAATCAGATATTTTCCGGCATCGACCTGGCCATGTGGGATCTGCAGGGCAAGCTCGCCGGCCTGCCGGTCCACCAGCTGCTCGGGGGGGCTCACAGGAAGGCGGTCGGCTACTTCTATTTCCTGCAGGGCGAGACCGCCGAGGAGCTTGCGAGCGATGCCGCGGTCGGTCACGCCGAGGGCGAGCGGGTCTTCTATCTCAAGGTCGGCCGCGGCGAGAAGCTCGACCTGGAGATCACCGCGGCGGTTCGCCGCGAGATCGGCGACGCGCGCCTGCGCCTCGATGCAAACGAAGGCTGGAGCGTCCATGACGCGATCAACATGTGCCGAAAGCTCGAAAAATTCGACATCGAGTTCATCGAGCAGCCAACGGTGAGCTGGAGCATTCCGGCCATGGCGCATGTCCGCGAGAAAGTCGGTATCCCGATCGTTGCGGATCAGGCCGCCTTTACGCTCTACGACGTCTATGAGATATGCCGCCAGCGTGCCGCGGACATGATCTGCATCGGTCCGCGTGAAATCGGCGGCATACAGCCGATGATGAAGGCGGCAGCCGTGGCGGAGGCCGCCGGACTGAAGATCTGCATCCATTCTTCCTTTACCACCGGCATCACCACCTGCGCGGAACACCACATAGGGCTCGCCATTCCCAATCTCGACGACGGTAACCAGATCATGTGGCAGCTCGTCCAGAAGGATATCGTCTCCTCACCCGACCTGGCCCCCAAAAAAGGCTGGCTGGATGCCTTCAGGAAGCCCGGACTCGGTTTCCAGCTCGCCGAAGACCTGGTCGCCGAAGGCGAAAGACGCTACGCGGCAAGTCGATGACACCGGTCGAAACCTCCCGTGAAGAGATCGAGGTAGTTTGCCTCAAGGCGCTGACGGTCCATGGTGCGGCAGCCAAAAACGCACGCGCCGTGGCGAGCGCGATCGCCACGGCGGAGGCCGACGGCAATCGCGTCTGCGGCCTTTACTACCTGCCGATCTTCTGCAGGCACCTGGCGATCGGAAAGGTCGCTGGAGAAGCCGTTCCCGAGGTGACGACGCGCGGTGTGACGGTCACGGTCGACGCGAGATCCGGCTTCGCACATCCCGCCATTGCCGCCGGTACGCCGGTCCTGATCGACCTCGCACGCCAAGCGGGCCTCGCGGCAATGGCGGTGCGCAACTCCTATAATTGCCTCGCCCTCGGTCATCACGTCCGGCCCCTTGCCGACGCCGGCCTGATCGGCATCTGCGTTTCGAATGCGCCTGCCTCCGTTGCGCCGCCCGGGGCGACGCGGGCGCTTTTCGGCACGAACCCGCTTGCCTTCGCCGTGCCTTCGAAAGAAGGGGCTCCGGCAATCGTCGTGGACCAGAGCATGAGTGCCGTCACCAAGACCGAGATGATCCTGCGCCGCGATCGCGGCGAGGCAATCCCGATCGGCTGGGCGCAGGACGGGAACGGCCAGCCGACGACCGACGCGGCCATCGGGCTGGAAGGCTCGCTGCTGCCCGCCGGCGGTCGCAAGGGCGCCAATATCGCCCTTCTCGTGGAGATCCTTGCTGCCGCCCTGACCGGTTCTGCCGTCAGCACGGAGGCGAGCGCCTTCGGAAGCGACGAGGGTGGGCCGCCGCATGTCGGCCAATTCCTGATCGTCATCGACCCTGGTCACTTCGCCGCCGATCGCTTCTGCGAAGCGATGGATAATCTGGTCGCCTCCCATGGCGCCGCCGGCGTAAGGCTTCCCGGCCACTCCGGACGAAAGCAGCCCGTTTTCGTCGATGCCGATCTCTGGAAGAAGGCGGTTTCGCTTTCGGAATCGAAGGACGGTCGAAATCCTCGTTAGAGCTGGGCGGTCGTGTCTATCTTGCGAAATCGCATTCCCTGCCATATATTTTGCACAGGAAATATGTTCTTGGATATGGCGCAAGATGGCTCAGTCTCAAAAGACCCAAAGCGATGGCGGACCGTTGATACTGTCCTACATGGACAAGGGCGGAAAGATCGCGGTTCAGCAGGTCGCGGACGGCTTCGGCATGTCGAAAACGCAACTTGCCGAAACGGCCGGGCTTGCGCGTGAAACGCTCTACCGGCTGGAGCGCAGCCGGGCGACGAAGACGCAGAACCGCCTCCGCGAAATGCTCGAGATCATCAGCCGTGTCACCGACTGGGCGGGCGGCAAGGAGCAGGCAATGGCGTGGTATCGCGCCCA
This sequence comes from Sinorhizobium sp. M4_45, assembly GCF_002885915.1. Lineage (NCBI taxonomy): Bacteria > Pseudomonadati > Pseudomonadota > Alphaproteobacteria > Hyphomicrobiales > Rhizobiaceae > Sinorhizobium > Sinorhizobium sp. M4_45. Next base: position 44,776 of record NZ_NWVE01000015.1, on the reverse strand, counting down.
GCCCCTCCCGGCATTCGGCGGACGAACGGCCGAAGCTCTGGTGAAGGACGGCAAGGCGGCGGCCGTGCGCGATTATCTCGACCACATGGCCCTCGGGGGCTTTGCTTGAGGTTCACCGGAACCTGCTATCGCGCGCATGACCCACGCTGGCCTTTCAAGCCTACATCCGGCGATGGCGCGGCATTAAAGGGCGCGCGCTTCAACCCGAAGGGCTTGAAAACGCTTTACCTTGCACTCAGCATCATGACAGCGGTCAAGGAGGCCAATCAGGGCTTCGCCCATCGTATCGATCCTTGCGTGCTTTGCTCCTACGACATCGATTGCGCCGACATCGCTGATCTGACGACCGAGAGGGGGAGGGCGGAACACGGGGTATCGCTGGAGGAGATGGCCTGCAGCTGGGCGGGCGCGCTTGCCGAGGGGAGGCGTCCGGCCTCCTCGGCCATTTACGACCGTCTTCATCCGCGCGGGACCGCCGGCATCCTGGTTCCGAGTTTCGCACCGGGGACCGAAGCGGAAGACCGGAATCTCGTACTTTGGACGTGGGGACCGGATCTGCCGCATCGCGTCGACGTGTATGATCCAAGTGGCCGGCTGCCTAAAGATCAGCTCTCCTGGGGCTGACTGCGTTTCCGTGGTGAAGTGCTTTCCGAGAATTCCGTACGCGTCGCATTGCGCCGGAATTGCGCCGGGGACTTTCCGGTCCATTTCCGGAATGCGCGGTGAAAGGCGCTCGGCTCGGAAAAGCCGAGCTCGACGGCAAGCTGGGCCACATTCGTCCGGCCGTCGGCGAGGGCTTCCATCGCAAGCGCCCGGCGCAGGTCCTCCTTGATCGATCGATAGGTCTGGCCCTCCTGCTTCAATCTGCGTCGAAGGGTCGGCACTGCAATCCGCATGCGCGCGGCAAGCGCCTCGAAACCCGGCCAGGCGGACGGAGCCGTGGCATGGAGCCGCTGGCGTATTGCCGCGGACAATCCTGCGTCGTGGCGATAGCGCACGAGAATATTTGCAGGCGCATGCCGGAGGAAGTGCTTCAGTGCCCGCTCATCACGAATGGGCGGCAGTTTCAGGTACTCTGCATCGAAAACGAGCCGCGTCCGGGGCTGATCGAAGTGGACGGGCGCGCCAAAGAAGAGCCGATAATCGGTTCCGGCGGGGGGCGCACTGCAGCGGAAGTCGACCCAGCGGATCGGAAGCCGGCGTCCGATCAGCCAGCAATTGACGCCATGCAGGATGATCCAGAAGGTACGATAGGCGAAGGCGGAGCGCGTCGCGCCGGCGTCCTTCAGGACGATCTGTGCCAGCCCGTTTTCGACGACCAGCTCGCCATGCGGTTCCTCGAGAACCACCCTGAGGAAGCGCAGCGCTCGCCGCAGCGCATGTTCGAGCGTCGCGGTTGAAAGAATGGCGTGGCACAGCAATGCGAAGCTGCCGGCGCGCATCGGCCGGGCGCCCTCGCCGAAAAACTCGTCATCCATCGCCTGTGCCACCGCATGCCAGAAGGCGCCGTATTGTTCGGCCGAAACCGGACCGGTGACGACGGATGGCAGGCCGGCTTGTGCAAGGAGGGGTTCGGCGTCCACTCCATGGCGCTGGAGGCATTCGAGCGTATCGTCCATGAAACATGGGGCGATCATCCGGCGTTCCATGGGCGACGTCCCTCTCGTCGAACATTGCAAAAGCGATCACATAATCTGAGTCATTCGGTCATTGCATACCATATTTCTCCTCTGCATCATCCCGGTTGGAAAAAGTTGGAGCTGGAGCCTATGCAACTCAAGGGCCGCGTCTTTATCGTCACGGGGGCCAGTTCCGGACTGGGCGCGGCTGTGACGCGCATGCTGGCTCAGGAGGGCGCGAGGGTGCTGGGGCTTGACCTGAAGCCTCAAGCGGGAGAGGCGCTTGCCGCCGAACTCGGCGCGGCGGTGTGCTTCCGAAATGCCGACGTGACGAGTGAGGCCGACGCCACCGCCGCTCTGGCGTTCGCGAAGCAGGAATTCGGGCACGTCCACGGATTGGTGAATTGTGCCGGCACTGCGCCCGGCGAGAAGATTCTCGGCAGGAGCGGCCCGCACGCACTGGGCAGTTTCGCCCGCACGGTCGCCGTCAATCTGATCGGGACATTCAACATGATACGGCTTGCCGCCGAGGTCATGTCGCAGGGAGTGCCGGACGCCGACGGAGAGCGGGGGGTGATCGTCAATACCGCCTCGATCGCCGCTTTCGACGGGCAAATCGGCCAGGCCGCCTACGCTGCGTCGAAAGGCGGCGTCGCCGCGCTGACGCTTCCGGCCGCGCGCGAGCTCGCGCGTTTTGGAATTCGCGTCGTCACCATTGCGCCTGGCATCTTCGATACGCCGATGATGGCCGGTATGCCTCAGGATGTTCAGGACGCGCTCGCGGCAAGTGTGCCCTTTCCTCCGCGTCTTGGTCGGGCCGAGGAATATGCCGCCCTCGTGAAGCATATTTGCGAGAATACGATGCTTAATGGCGAGGTCATCCGCCTCGACGGGGCTTTGCGCATGGCGCCCCGGTAAGCATGGCCATGCAGGGAGGTTCGAATGAACAAGCAGGATCCTGTGGTCATCGTCGGGCAGGCCCGAACCCCGCTTGGCAGTTTCCAAGGTGAGTTGAGGGACCTTTGCGCCGCCGAGCTAGGGGCGGCCGCGATTGCCGATGCTCTGAAGCGCGCCGGGCTTGCCCCGGATGCAGTCGATGAGGTGCTGTTCGGTTGTGTCCTGACCGCGGGACAGGGACAGGCGCCAGCCCGTCAGGCTGCGCTCGGTGCGGGTCTTCCCCCCGGCGTCGGCGCGACCACCGTTAACAAGATGTGCGGTTCGGGCATGAAGGCGACGATGCTGGCACACGACCTGATCAAGGCGGATTCCGCCTCGATCGTGGTTGCGGGCGGCATGGAGAGCATGACCAATGCCCCCTATCTGCTCGACCGCGCGCGGCAGGGCTATCGCATCGGGCACCAGAAGGTACTGGACCACATGTTCCTCGATGGCCTCGAGGATGCCTACGACAAGGGGCGCCTGATGGGCACGTTTGCCGAGGATTGCGCCGAAGCCTACCAATTCACCCGCAGCGCCCAGGATGAGTATGCCATTGCGTCCCTCGAGAAGGCGCAAAAGGCAAGTGCCGACGGCAGCTTTGCGGAGGAGATCGTCCCCTTGAGCATCGTCTCGGGCAAGGGGGAACGAACCGTCAGCCTGGACGAGCAGCCGCAAAAGGCGCGGTTCGACAAGATTCCCCTGTTGAAACCGGCTTTTCGCGACGGCGGCACGATCACGGCTGCCAACGCCTCTTCGATTTCGGACGGCGCGGCGGCGCTGGTGCTGATGCGCCGGTCGGCGGCGGATCAAAAGGGCATCGCGCCTCTGGCGACGATCTGCGGTCACTCCACCCATGCGGATGCACCCAGTCTCTTTCCGACGGCGCCGATCGGAGCGATCAAGGCACTCTGCCGGCGCATCGGCTGGGACATCGGTGAGGTCGATCTCTTCGAAATCAACGAGGCCTTTGCCGTCGTGCCGATGGCGGCAATGCGCGAATTGGACCTTGCCGCGGAAAAGGTGAACGTCCACGGCGGCGCCTGCGCACTGGGCCATCCAATCGGCGCCTCGGGCGCCCGGGTAATCGTCACGCTCGTCAATGCGCTGCGCCGCCGCGGCCTCAGACGCGGCATAGCTTCCGTCTGTATCGGCGGCGGCGAGGCGACCGCGGTGGCGGTGGAGATATCAGGCTGAGGGAGGACAGGGCGCAGCACGCACGGCGGCGCGCCTAGCAGGTGGAGGGTGGCGGGCATTGGCGGGCGCCGATGCCTCGGAGACATAGAAGAGGCCCGTCCAGGGAACGATACGATCCAAAGTCGCCGGTACGGAATGCCTGACGCGTATCTCTGCGCGCCAGACGGCTTTCTGCGTCACGAGTGGGCAGCGCAGGAGGCTTCATCGGGGGCCCGCAGCAGTACTGGGAGCGCAACAATGAAGAAACTACTCTTGTCCGCCGTGGTCGCGACGTCCATCGTCGCACCCGGAGGCACTGCCTGGGCCGACATCCTGATCGGTGTCGCCGGTCCGGTCACGGGTCCGAACGCTGCTTTCGGAGCGCAGTTCGTCAAGGGCGCGGAACGCGCCGTTGCCAATCTCAACGCCGCCGGCGGTGTGCTTGGCGAAAAGCTCAAGATCGTCATCGGAGACGACGTTTCGGACCCCAAGCAGGGCATTTCGGTTGCCAACAAGTTCGTCGCGGACGGCGTCCGCTACGTCGTGGGGCATTACAATTCCGGCGTATCGATCCCCGCTTCGGAAGTTTATGCGGAAAACGGTGTGCTCCAGATCACGCCCGCATCGACAAATCCGCAGTTCACCGAGCGCGGCCTTTGGAACACGTTCCGCACCTGCGGGCGTGACGACCAGCAGGGCAAGGTCGCGGGCGAGTACATCGCCGCCAATTTTCACGGGGACAAGATAGCGATCGTCCACGACAAGACGCCCTACGGGCAAGGTATCGTCGACGTGGCGAAGCAGGTGCTGAACGGCGCAGGCATCGAAGAAGTGCTTTACGAGGGAATTACCGCCGGAGAGAAAGACTTCTCGGCGCTGATCGCCAAGATGAAGAATGCCAGCGTGACGCTCATCTACTTCGGAGGACTGCATACCGAGGCCGGCCTGATCATGCGACAGTCCGCCGATCAGGGGCTCGGCGCCACCCTCTTTTCCGGCGACGGCATGGTTTCCAGCGAACTGGCATCGATCGCCGGCGACGCAGTCGTCGGGACGCTGAACACCTTCGCTCCCGATCCGCGGCGCAATCCGGCCGCCAAGGAGGTGGTCGAAACCTTCCGTGCCGCCGGCTTCGAGCCGGAAGCCTATACGCTCTACGCCTATATCGCCGTGCAGATCGTTGCCGCGGCCATCGAGAAAACGGGTTCGGCCGACGACGCGCAGAAGGTCGCCGAAACCATCAAGGCGGGCGGACCGTGGTCGACCGTCCTGGGTGAGATCGGTTATGACGACAAGGGCGATATCACGCGTCCGGATTATGTGATCTACGAATGGAAAAAAGGCGAGGACGGAAGGCCTACCTATTTTCAGAAATAGAGCACCGACGGTTGCATGAAGTGCGGCGTTCGTGAACATCATGGCTGCGGCAGGAGAAGGGCCCGCCGCAGCCATGATCCGGCGACCGAATTCAGATCCATATCTCAAAGCGTTGGCAAGACCGCCCGAACATGTTCGGCGAAGGCCGCGACCGCGGGAGATTGGTGGTCGGCATCAGCGAACGCCAGCAAGATGCCCAGATGCGGCAGTTCCGGAAGCGGCGCATTCAGGATGTGGAGATCCGGCGGAACGGCTTCCTGCGTCATGACGCTGACGGCAAGCCCGGAGCGTGCAAGACCGATCAGACCAGCAAGACTGTTGCTCGCATAGGATATCTTGTAGCGCAATCCGGCGCGCGCCATCGCCTCCCGGGCTGCGCGATGGTCCATGGCGTTCGACGCCGGCAGCGCCAGGGGCACCGTGTCGCCGAAATCATGCAGCTCCAGCGCCGGCTTGCTGCCGACCCAGGCGAGCGGCTCCGTTCTGATGATGGTTTCGACGTCGTTCAGGTTGGGCGTCGAAACGAGCGCGAGATCGACCTTGTGCGATTGCAGAAGCGCCCGCAATTCGGCCGTGGGAGCGGATACGACCTTGATTTCGACGTCGGGGTATTTTGTGCCGAAGCTCCTCAGGAGCGCCGGAAAGAAGGATATCAGATAGTCCTCCGGGCTGCCGAAAACCATGGAGCCGTGCAAACCCTTTTCGGAAAAGGCCGACACCGCCTCGTCGTGCATTTTCAGGATGCGTTCGGCATGAGCGAGAAAGCGTTCGCCGCTGCCGGTGAGCCGAACACCGCTGCCGCTGCGATGCAGCAGGCTCTGGCCGAGCATCTCCTCGAGCCGCTGCATCTGCATCGTGACCGCGGACTGCGTACGCCCGACCTGCACCGCCGTCGCGCTCAGCGACCCGGAATGGGCAGCATGCACGAAGGTGATCAGCAGGCGAAGGTCGAGCGGTCCGTGCATATCAACTTTCCTTATATCTGAATCCCAATACTATCAATTTTACACAGAACTTGTCAGCCGCTATCGATTCCCGGGTGTTTGGAGGCTTACAATGTCGAAAAATCAGGATCCCACCTTTTGGGCGGCCGCGAGCAGGCATCTGATACGCTATGGCGGAAGCTTTGACCCGGCGATCATCGAGCGGGCCCGGGGCTCCTTCGTTTTCGATGCGGACGATCGGCCCATCCTCGATTTCACATCGGGACAGATGAGTGCGTTGGTCGGCCATTCCCATCCGCGGATCGTCGAAACCGTCCAGCGACAGATGGAAAAGGTCGCGCACTTGTTCAGCGGAATGCTGTCGCGGCCTGTCGTCGACCTGGCGGAGCGCCTGGCCGCGCTGGCGCCCGGCCTCGACAGGGTCATGCTGCTTTCGACCGGGGCGGAGTCCAACGAGGCGGCGATCCGCATGGCCAAGCTGGTCACCGGCAGGCATGAAATCGTCGCCTTCTCGAAAAGCTGGCACGGCATGACTGGCGCGGCGAGTTCCGCCACGTACAGTGCCGGCCGCAGGGGATATGGCCCCGCGATGGTCGGCTCGCTCACCATTCCCGCGCCCAACGCGTTCCGTCCGCGCTTTCGCCACCCCGACGGCAGCCTCGACTGGGAGACGGAACTGGACGATGCCTTCGCGCTCATAGACAGCCAGTCGACCGGCAGCCTCGCCGCCTTCATAGCCGAACCGATCCTGTCGAGCGGCGGAATGCTCGAATTGCCGCAGGGCTATCTCGCAGCGCTGAAGGAGAAATGCCACGCGCGCGGAATGCTGCTCATTCTGGACGAGGCGCAAACCGGGATCGGCCGGACCGGCAGCATGTTCGCATTTCAGCGCGACGGCGTCACGCCCGACATACTCACGCTTTCGAAGACGATCGGCGCCGGCTTGCCGCTTTCCGCCGTGATGACGACCGCCGAGATCGAAGACGCGGCACATGAGAAGGGTTTCCTCTTCTACACGACGCATGTCTCGGATCCCTTGCCGGCCGCGGTAGGGCTGGCCGTGCTCGATGTCGTTGCCGAGGAAGGGCTCGTCGACCGCGCCCGCCTGACAGGCGCGAAGCTCTTCCACGGACTGTTGCAACTGAAGCAGAGGTTCGAATGCGTCGGCGACATTCGCGGCCGCGGCCTCATGCTCGGCGTCGAAATCGTTAAGCCAGGCCCGAGCAGGAGCGCCGATCACGAGCTTGGCGGCAGGATCGCCGCCGAGGCTTTCCGCCGGGGATTGAGCATGAACATCGTCAAGCTTCCCGGCATGGGCGGCGTGTTCCGCATCGCGCCGCCGTTGACGATTTCCGAGGAGGAGATCGACCTCGGGCTGGGCATCATCACGCAGTCCATCGAGGCGGCTCTGTCCCTCGGCGCGGGCCTTCCCGATCTTGCGGCAGAATAGGGAAGGCAGCCGATGACCGAAACGAATCGCACCGGCGGTGGCCTTGGCGACGGAGCCGGAACTCCGTCGCACGCGGCGGACACCATTCGTGTCCTTGTCGCCAAGCTGGGCCTCGATGGCCATGACCGCGGCGCCAAAGTGGTGGCCCGCATTCTGCGCGATGCCGGCATGGAAGTGGTCTATACGGGGCTCTACAAGTCGCCGAAGGACGTCGTCGCGGCGGCGATCCAGGAGGATGTCGACGTCATCGGCGTCAGCCTTCTTTCGGGGTCGCATGTCCCGCTCTTTCGCGAATTGTGCGGCTGCCTTCGCGAGGAGGGCGCCGAGCACGTTCTCGTGGTCGCCGGCGGCGTGATCCCCGAGCAGGACTATCCCGCCTTGCTGGAATGCGGCGTCGATGCGATCGTTCCGCAGGAGGCGCGTGCGGAGGTGATCGTCACGGCGATTGCCGACCTCGTTGCCGCCCGTGGCCGCATATGACCGTCGTCACGCAGTCCGGATCGGCGAAGCGCGGGGTCTACAAGCCCTCCACGGAGTTGGCCGAGGGCGTCCTGGCCGGGCGGCCGATCGCCATTGCCCGGATGATTTCCCGCGCCGAAGAGGGGCATAGGGAAGCGGCCTTTGCCCTGGGCGAACTCTACAAGCGCGGTGGAAGAGCTCATGTCGTCGGGATTACCGGCGTCCCGGGCGCAGGCAAGTCCACGCTCGTTTCCGCCCTGATCAAGGCCTATGCCGCCGAAGGCCACAAGGTCGGCGTCATTGCGGTCGATCCGAGCAGCCCGTTTTCGGGTGGCGCAATACTGGGCGATCGCGTCCGGATGAGCGATGCGGCCGCGGCGGGCAATGCCTTCGTGCGCAGCATGGCGACCCGAGGTCACCTCGGCGGACTGGCGCGCTCGACACTCCAGGCCGTCGATATCCTCGACGCGGCTGGTTATTCGCCGATCATCATCGAAACGGTCGGAGTGGGACAAGACGAGGTGGAGGTGGTCGCGGCGGCGCACACGATCGTCGTCCTGTCCGCGCCCGGCCTCGGTGACGACATACAGGCGATCAAGGCCGGCATCCTGGAAATCGCGGACATCCACGCCGTCAGCAAATGCGACAAGCCCGAGGCATCGGCAACGGTGTCGGCGCTTCGGGGGATGATGGCGCTTGGCGGAGACGGCGCCGGTTCGGACTGGAAGCCGCCTGTCCTGCCGGTCAGCTCCGTTTCGGGCGAACGCGTCCGCGAATTGAAGAACACCATCGGGGAGCACTGGGCGCATCTGAACGGAAGTGGCGAACTGGCAGACCGTCAGCGCAACATCTGCAGGACGCGCATTCTCGGAACGGCCAGGCACCTGTTTCAGCAGAAATTTCAGCGGGAGCCAGAGACGCTCGAGCGGCATGTTCGGGCCGTGGCGGACCGGCGGATCGATCCGTCCGTCGCCGCGCGCGCTCTGCTGGGTTGGGAGGACGACTCATGGACGACGTGAAACTGTTCTCGGGAGCGGCGATCGAAGACATCCGGCGAAGACAGACCGAATGGGAGGAGGGCGCTTTAGCCGCCGCTCTCGAAAGGCGGCCGGAGGAGAAGCCGGTGTTTGAGACGGAATGCGGCATCCCGCTGAAGCGGGTCTATACGGCGGCCGACATTGCCGATATTCCCGCAAGCGAGCTCGGTTTTCCGGGCGCCTATCCCTTCACGCGGGGCGTCTATCCGACCATGTATCGGGGCCGGCCCTGGACCATCCGCCAGGTCGCCGGCTTCGGCAACCCCGAGGCGACCAACCAACGCTACAAATACATGATCCAGACGGGTCAGACCGGTCTTTCGACCGATTTCGATCTTCCGACGTTGCTGGGGCTCGATTCCGACGACCCTATGGCCTTCGGCGAGGTCGGGCGTGTCGGCGTCGCCATCGATACGGTGGACGACGTCGACCGCCTGTTCGACGGCATCGACCTCGAGAAGATCTCGGTCTCTCTCACCATAAATCCCTCAGCCTGGGTCATATACGCCATGTTCGTCACGGTGGCGCAACAGCGTGGTTGCGACCTGCATAAGCTCACCGGCACGCTGCAGGCCGACCCGCTCAAGGAATACGTTGCCCAGAAGGAATGGATCTACCCGGTTCAGCCGGCCGTCCGGCTGCTGCGCGACCTCATCATGCACAGCGCCTGCGCCACCCCGAAGATCAATCCCGTCAGCCTCAGCGGATATCACCTCTCGGATGTCGGCGGGAATGCGCTTCAGGAAATCGCTTTCATCATGGCTTTCACCATTGCCTATTGCGAAGAGGTGACCAAGGCCGGCATGGATATCGACGAGTTTGCCCCCCGCCTGTCGTTCTTCTTCATCAGTCATCAGGACTTCTTCGAGCAGATCTGCAAGTTCCGGGCCGCGCGGCGCGTCTATGCCAAGATCATGTCGGAGCGCTTCGGCGCACGCAGACCGGAATCCATGCGTCTGCGCGTGCACGTGCAGACCGCTGCCATGAGCCTGACCAAGGTCGAGCACCACAACAACCTCATGCGAACCGCCATTCAGGCGCTCGGCGCCGTGCTCGGGGGATGCCAGAGCATGCATACCAACGGTCTGGACGAGGCTTTCGCCATCCCCACCGAGGAGGCGATGAAGCTCGCCATCCGAACCCAGCAGATCATCCGCGAAGAGATCAACGTGACCTCGGTGATCGATCCTCTCGGCGGCTCCTACTTCATCGAGCGGCTGACGAAGGACATGGAGGGCGAAGTCTGGAAGATGCTCGATGAAATCGACGAACGGGGCGGCGCGATCAAGCTGGTGGAGGAGGGGTGGTTCCAGCAGAAGCTCGCCGACTCCGCCTATGCGACCTTCAAGAAAATCGACTCGGGAGAAAAGATTTCGGTCGGCGTGAACAAATACGCCGATCCGGCGACCAGTACGGCGGATGTGCACATTCATCCTTATGACGAGCATTGCACGCAGCTGCAAATCGACCGTCTGAACGCCGTGAGGGCGAACCGTGACAACGGGCGCATCCAGCGCCTCCTGAAGGAGCTTGCCGAGCAGGCGCAATCCGAAGACGTCAATCTGCTGCCGAAAACGATCGAACTGGTGAAGGCCAAGGCGACGCTCGGTGAGATCTGCGGCGCTCTTCGGGAGGTCTGGGGCTCCTATGCCGAGCCGATGATCGTGTGAGGAGGGAGACGATGAACAACACTGTCATCTCCAAGAACGAGGGAGCGGTCGCCTGGGTAAGGCTGAATCGCCCGGAGCGGCTGAATGCGATGAATCGGCAGCTCGTCGATGGGCTCTCCCGGGCGCTCGCCGACGCGGAAGCGGACGAAGGCATACGCGCCGTGATTCTCCATGGCGAGGGCAGGGCGTTCTGTTCCGGCGACGACCTCAAGGATCTCGATGCGCAGACCGCTTGCGAGGCGGATACGCGAGCCTGGGTCGAGGCCATTCAGAACATCACGCTCCAGATCATGCAGTCGCGCAAGATCGTGATTGCGGCCGTGCACGGCTGGTGCGTCGGAGGCGCGCTGGAATGGGCCATCAACTGCGATTTCCGGCTGTTTTCCGAAAGTGCCCGCTGGTTCTTTCCCGAGGTGACCTACGGCTTGTTCGTGACGGGAGGCGTAACCGCATTGCTGACGAAGCAGGTCGGGCCACAAGTGACGAAGGAGCTTCTCATGCTCGGCGAGCGGCACGATGCGAGGAAGGCGCTGGACGTCGGCATCGCCTGGAAGGTCGTCCCGGACGATCGCCTGCTGGAGGAGGCGCGGGAACTGGCTCTGAGGATCGCGGAGCGTCCCGCAGACGCTGTCGCGGACGCCAAGCGCGCCATCAATGCCGGCCTTCACTCGACCCTTCAGGAAGCTATGGCACGAGAGACCGCAGCCACGGTTCGTGGTTTCCTCTCTCCGCAGGCGCAGGCAAGAGCAAAAGAGTTTTGACCGTGTCGCAAACAACAGTCACCGTTTCCCGCTCGCCCGTTCCGGGCATGCACGACGACGAGATCGAAGACCGCGTCCTGCCGAAGATCCTTCTCCGTCAGGCCGAGCGTTTGGGATCGGCGCCCTTTCTCGATATTTGCGGCCGCCGGGCAAATTTCGAGGAGATGTTCGATGTCTCCTGGCGACTGGCGAGCGGTTTTCGCATGCTGGGCATCGGCAGGTCCGACCGGGTTGCGATGCTGCTTCCCAATTGCTTCGAACTCGTGGCGACCTGGTTTGCGGTTTCGAATCTCGGAGCCATCGAAGTGCCGAACAATCCCGGTCTGAAGGGCGAACTGCTCTGGCACAATCTGAACAATTGCGGGGCGGGGGTGCTGGTCACCGACGCGCGTGGCGTGATCGAGCTCGCAAGGTTGGAGCACAGGCTGCCGGACCTGAGTACTCTCGTCCTGGTCGGCGTCGATCCCGCCGAAGCGCGTGCGGCCGGCCTGCGGATCGACCGCATCGTCCGCTTCGAGGAATGCCTGGCCTCCCTGCCGACCGTCGACCTTGCAGGGCTGCATTATTCCGACCCGATGGCGATCCTCTATACTTCCGGTACGACCGGCCCCGCCAAGGGCGCCCTGATGTCGCATCATCATTGCTATTCATGGGCGGCGGCCATGGCCGCCAATCTCGGATACAGCACCGACGACAGCTATTTTTCGGCATTGCCGCTGTTTCATACCGATGCCCAGATGTTCGGCGTCTACTTGCCTTTGATCTACGGCACCCGGGCGACGCTGGTCGAAGGGTTCAGCGCCTCGCGTTTCTGGGAGCAGGTTCGTGAAAGCGGTGCGAGCGCGACCAATCTCCTCGGAGCCATGGCCGTCATACTGATGCGGGCGGCGCCCTGCGAAAGCGACAAGGATAATCCGGTGCGGGTTTGCCAGTGCATTCCCATGGTGCCGGAAAAGGAGGCCTTCGAGCAGCGCTTCGGCATGCGCCTCGTCACTGGTTACGGCCAGACGGAAACCAGCTTCGTGACCCTCGACACGGTGGATGCCACGCGGCCGGGCTCTTGCGGAAAGCCGCACCCCGACTGGGAAGTGGCCGTCGTCGACGAAAAGGACAGGCCGCTGCCGCCGGGCACGGTCGGCGAGATCGTCTCGCGCCCGAAAAAGAGCTGGAGCATGTTTTCCGGCTACTACCAGGCAGACACCAAGACGGTGCAGACTCTGAGAAACCTCTGGTACCATTCCGGCGATGCGGGGGTGATGGACGAGGATGGCTGGCTCTACTTCAAGCACCGGCTGAACGAGGCCATCCGGCGCCGGGGCGAGAATATCTCTGCCTATGAGGTGGAAACGCTGGCCGAAGCGCATCCCGATGTCGTCGAGAGCGCCGCATTCGGCGTCGCGTCCGAGTTCACCGAGGAGGACATCATGGTGGTCGCTTCGCGCCGGCCGGGCTCGACGCTGACGCCGGCGGAACTGCTCGACCATTTCCGCGCGCTGGCGCCGCGCCATATGGTCCCTCGTTACCTCGAGATCACGGACGCGCCGCTTCCGCGCACCCCGACCGAGAAGGTCGCCAGGAGCATCCTGCGGCAGCGCGGTGTCAGCCCGGGGACATTCGACCGGGGTTCACGCTGATCCCGCCTCACCGGCGCCCGCTCGGCTTGCCATCCTCCCTTCGATGCGAGAAGTAGGAGCGTATCGAATTGAGCTGCGGCAGCCGACGTCTGTAACCGGCAGCCGATCCACGCGGACTTCTCCGGATTGCGGCGGTCCGCCGAACCGGAGAAAGGGCGAATGACGACAATCACGATAGACGATGCGCTCGACCGCGCCGGAACCGGCGCCTACCAGCGCCGCCTCATCGCCATTTTCGGTCTGGTTTGGGCAGCCGACGCGATGCAGGTGCTGGCGGTGGGCTTCACGGCCGCATCGATCGCCGCCACTTTCGGCCTGTCGGTTCCGCAAGCGCTGCAGACGGGCACGCTGTTCTTTCTCGGGATGTTGTTCGGCGCCGCGGGTTTCGGCAGGCTTGCGGACCGCATCGGCCGCCGGCGCGTCCTGATTGCCACCGTCGCCTGCGACGCAGTCTTCGGCCTGCTGTCGGTCTTTGCACAGGATTTTTCCGTCCTGCTTCTGCTGCGGTTCCTCACCGGCGCGGCGGTGGGGGGAACTCTGCCGGTCGACTATGCGATGATGGCGGAGTTTCTGCCCGCTCGCAATCGCGGCCGCTGGCTGGTGATGCTGGAGGGCTTCTGGGCCGTCGGCACGCTCATCGTTGCGCTCGCCGCATGGGGTGCGAGCCTCGCCGGAGTAGCGGACGCCTGGCGCTACATTTTCGCCGTGACTGCACTGCCGGCGCTGATCGGCCTGGGGCTGCGTTTCCTGGTGCCGGAATCGCCGCTCTATCTGCTTCGCCGCGGAAAGACCTCCGAGGCGAAGGCCATCGTCGATCGGATCCTCGTCGTCAACGGCAAGACGCAGCTTGGTGCCGATGCATCGCTGGTGCCGTCGCCGGTGGCGCAGAGCGCCGGCATTTTTTCGGTCGATCTTCGCAAGCGCAGCCTGATGATCCTAGCCATCTGGTTTCTGGTCTCGATATCATATTACGGCGTCTTTACCTGGATGCCTCCGCGGCTCGCGGGCGAAGGCTTCGGGTTCGTTCGGGGCTACGGTTTCCTCGTCGTCCTGGCGTTGGCGCAGATCCCCGGCTACGCGCTGGCCGCCTACGGGGTCGAGAAATGGGGCCGAAGACCTACCCTGATAGGCTTCTGCCTCCTCTCGGCACTTGGCTGCCTGCTCTTCGTGATTGCCGGCACTGCAACGCTGATCGGGACTTCGCTCCTGATCATGAGCTTCGCCTTGCTCGGCACCTGGGGCGCGCTTTATGCCTATACGCCGGAACTCTATCCTACGGCATCGCGGGCGACGGGAATGGGTGCTGCCGGCGCCATGGCCCGGCTCGGCGGCTTGCTCGCTCCATCGCTGATGGGTCTGGTGGTGGCGCAGAGTTTCGGTCTCGCCATCGGCATCTTTGCCGGCCTTCTGCTCGTGGCTGCCGTTGCGGCCTTTCTGATCGACGCCGAGACGCGCCAGGTATCGCTGGCCTGAGCTCTCCGCAATGATGTGAGCTCGCTGCGATTCCCGGGATGCGGACGGAAAGCCGAACAAGAACGCAATCAGATGGCAAGCACACGGTGTGCTCGCGCGGGGAGCACATCACACACAGACAAATGCTACCGATTCAGGTGCTTTTTATCTTGCCGTTCATTCCATTGGGGTAGAAGCCGCCCTTGCTGACGCCTTCCTTGTCGGAGAGATAAACGATGCGTAGCACCTCTTGCGGGGTCCGGGTGAACGCGATCGCATCCGGCGTCGAGGGAACGATGTTGGCCTTGCCATCCATCTGAATGCCCTGATCCTTGTCTTCCGCGCCATCAATTTTATCCCGTGCGTCGGATACCGCTTGCGCGGCCTTCCAGGCTTCTTCGCCCTTCCGGTAAAGGGCGGATCGCGCCATGCCCATGTGATAGGCCTCGACTGCCAGGATGCCGGCGGCGGCGGCGAGAAAGTCCTTGTTCTTGAGGACGGTGGCTGCTCCGGCATAGGCGGTAACGCCAACATCTTCGAATAGCATGCCGCCGAGCACGAAGTTCGTCTCATTACCGAACGGATCAAAGTCCTCGCCGAGCCCCGCCGCTTTCGCGACCGCGGCAAAGCCGGCGTCGAAATCAATGGCCGGCCTCGGCACAGCCTGATCTGCGAGCGTCTTGCGATAGAATCTGACGTGCGCAAGTTCGTTTTCCGCAACCTCCCGCATGAACGCGCCAATCGCAGGGGTAGCGAAGGAGACTTGCTTGCCGCCGGTCACCGGGCCGGCGTCAGAACCTGCATCGGAATCATCGATGCCTTTGCCCGTCGTGCCACGCAGATAGTACTCAGCTTCCATGAATTCGAGGTTGAGCGCAAACTGGAATATGTCCTCGTCCTCGACGTCACTCGGCTCGTCGGCCTGCGATGTCGCGGGGAAGCCTGCGGTTGAAACGAGCGTTGCCCCGAGGCCAAGCTGCAAAAGGCGGCGGCGCGGAAGGAAAATTGATGGCAGTGCGCGGATCATGGCTTCCTCCTTGAAGCCCGCCCGCCGTCAGTCTTGGCTCCTCAGGTGCGGGCCAACTCCGTTGAACGTTGCACGAGCCGAAATGTTCCGGAACATGCCTGCTGTCGCCCCTTATCCGACTTCGTCTCAGGCTTGCTGCATCTCGTCCGCGCGTAACCGGCTCGAAATCTGCTGTACCGCCGTTCGATAATCCCATAAGATGTCTGCGACAACTAACAGTCGCAGTCATATGATGATTTTAAGATGCGGGGTATGGGAATATTCATGCCGAGTACGAAAAAGGGAGGCGCGCGCCCGTCGCTGTCCTCGCAGGTGGCAGACGCCATAAAGGCGCAGATCGAGGCAGGATACTATGCGCCGGGCGACAAGTTGCCGACCGAGCCGGCTTTGATCGACAAGTTCGGCTTCAGTCGGACGGTGGTGAGGGAGGCGATCGCGGCGCTTAGGGCCGATGGCCTGGTGGAGTCGCGGCAGGGGTCGGGCGTCTTCGTGATAGGGCCGCGGCAGAGCGACCCGGGCCTCAGGCTTTTCACCGGCGAGACCGACAAGATTTCCGATATCATCGAGGAGCTCGAACTGCGCATCGGCATCGAAGTCGAGGCGGCAGGCCTGGCGGCGGCGCGCAGTTCCCCGGCGCAGGAGGCCGAAATCCAGACCCAGGTCGAGCGCTTTGCCCATCTCGTCGCCGAAGGAAAGCCCACGGATGAGGCCGATTTCCAGTTTCACATGGCTATAGCGACGGCCACCAACAACACCCGCTTCCGCACCTTTCTGGAGCATGTCGGGCGTCGCATGATCCCGCGCGTGAAGTTTCGCACGGTCATGGGCGGCGTGGATCCGTTGCCGAGCCGGGACGAGCCCATTCTCCTAGAGCACCGCGAGATCGCCGAGGCGATCCTTGCGCGGGATCCGGACCGGGCCCGGGAGGCCATGCGCCGCCATCTCGTCACCGGGATCAAGCGGTACCGCTCGCTGACGACCTGGCGCCCGAGCGAAAAATCCGGCGAGGTTGATTGACTCATCTCAAAAGTCATCATATGAATTTCCCGTCTTAAGCTCGCAGCCGGAGGGAATTCATTGTCGCCTGAAGAAATCAAGTCGCGTGTCGGTTCGGGGCTCTTGTCCTTTCCGGTCACGCACTTCACGTCGGACTACAAGCTTAATCTGGAGAGCTACCGACGTCATGTGGAGTGGCTTTCCGGCTTTGAGGCCGCGGCCCTGTTCGCTGCCGGCGGCACCGGCGAGTTCTTTTCGCTCTCGCCGAACGAAGTGGGCCAGGTCACCCGTGCGGCCAAGGACGTATCGGGCGAGGTGCCGATCATTGCGGGTTGCGGCTACGGCACGTCCCTTGCCGTCGAGACCGCGAAGATCGTCGAGGAGGCGGGTGCCGACGGTATTCTCCTGCTGCCGCACTACCTGACGGAAGCGCCGCAGGAAGGCATCTATGCCCATGTGAAGGCCGTCTGCGATTCGACGGGCCTCGGCGTCATTCTCTACAACCGCGCCAATTCGGTCGCCAATGCCGACACGGTCGCGCGCCTTGCCGAGGCCTGCCCCAACCTGATCGGCTTCAAGGACGGCACCGGCAAGGTGGACCTCGTGCGTCATGTGACGGCCCGGCTCGGCGACCGGCTCTGCTATATCGGCGGCATGCCGACCCATGAGCTCTTCGCGGAAGGCTTCAACGGCGTCGGCGTCACGACCTATTCGTCGGCGGTTTTCAATTTCGTGCCGGAACTGGCGCAGCGCTTCTACCGGGCCATGCGTGCCGGCGACAAGGCGGTGATGGAAGGCATTCTTCATACGTTCTTCTTCCCCTTCGCGGCCCTGCGCGACCGCAAGGCCGGCTATCCGGTTTCGATCATCAAGGCGGGTGTGGAGCTTGCCGGTTTTGCGCCGGGCCCGGTTCGCCCGCCTCTGGTCGACCTGACCGGCGAGGAGCGGGAGATCTTGCAGGGGCTGATAGAGGCATCGCGCCGCTGAAAAGAAACATCGGGCCATGCGCCAGGAGGATGGCGCCCGCCTTAAACGTCGTCGTTCCAACTGGGGAGGAGTGCAATGGGAAACAAATCTGTTCGCGTCATCGCGGGCGCAATGGTGGTGGCCGGCTGGGCCGGCTGGGCCGGCGCGCAGAGCGCCTCGGAAATCAAGATCGTCCTGCCGGAACAGCCGGCCAATCTTGAGCCCTGCGGTACCATCATCACCAATGTCGGTCAGATATTGAGCCGCAACGTCGTCGAGCCGCTGACCATCGTCGATCCGAAAAGCGGTCAGCCGACACCCGGTCTTGCGACCGAGTGGAAGCAGACCGATCCGAACACCTGGCAGCTCAAGCTGCGTCAAGGAGTCAAGTTCCAGGACGGAGCCGCTTTCAATGCCGAGGCGGTCAAATTCTCGATCGAGCGGATGACCGGCGGCAAGCTGACCTGCAGCAACATCGCCAAGTTCGGCGATGCCAAGCTGACGGTCACGCCGATCGATGACCTGACGGTCGAGATCAAATCGGACAAGCCACAGCCGATTCTGCCGACGCTGCTCAGCGTGGTCATGATCGTCTCGCCGAACACGCCGGCGGACAAGGCCGTGAACGATCCGGTCGGAACCGGACCCTTCAAGCTTTCGAGCTTCACCCCGCAGACGGTCGTGCTGGAAGCCTTCGACGGCTACTGGGGCGAGAAGCCGGCCATTGCCAAGGCCAGCTATGTCTGGCGTCCGGAGTCCTCGATTCGCGCCGCCATGGTGGAGACCGGCGAGGCCGATCTGACGCCGTCCATTGCGATCCAGGACGCGACCAATCCGGAAACGGACTTCGCCTATCTGAACTCCGAAACCACGGCGATCCGCATCGATGCCGGCTTTGCTCCGCTCGACGACGTCCGAATCCGCAAGGCGCTGAACCTGGCAATCGACTGGGATGGTCTCGCGCAGCTTTTCGGCGAGGACGTACAGCGGGCTTCGCAGATGGTCGTCACCGGCATCAACGGCCACGACGACAAGCTGGCGCCCTGGGCCTTCGATGCCGAAAAGGCGCGCGCACTGATTGCCGAGGCCAAGGCCGCAGGCGTACCGGTCGATACCGAAATCGAACTGATCGGCCGCAACGGCATCTACCCCAACGGTACGGAAGCCATGGAAGCCATGATGGCCATGTGGCAGGATGTCGGCCTGAACGTCAAGCTGACGATGCTCGACGTGAACGATTGGCTGCGCTACCTGCAGAAGCCTTTCCCGGAGAGCCGCGGGCCGAACCTGCTGCAGATGATGCACGACAACAACAAGGGTGATGCCGCCTTCACCGTTCCGATCTTCTACACCTCGGGCGGAAGCTATTCGACCTTCGAGGATGCGGGACTCGACAAGGAGGTCGCCGATGCCATGGCTGCCACCGGCGAGGACCGTACGGCAAAGTTCAAGGCGATCTTTGGGAAGGTGCATGACGATCTCGCGGTCGACATCCCGATGTTCCACATGATCGGCTACACCCGGGTCGGCAGCCGCCTCGAGTGGAAGCCGGACATCACGACCAACAGCGAGATCCCGCTCGCCAATATCGCCCTCAAGGACTGAGTGTCACCATCCGGGCGAGCGCGCGACACGTTCGCGCGCTCGCATGAACTGCAAGGGAATCCAGAGGCTCCGCATGATGCTCGGCTATATCGGCCGGCGGGCATATCACAGCGTAATTTCGGTGATCGGCCTGCTGACGCTCGTCTTCTTCCTCACGCGTTTGACCGGCGATCCGTCGGCCCTCTACCTGCCGCTCGATTCAAGTCTCGAGGCGCGCCAGGCCTTCGCCCGCCTGAACGGTCTGGACCAGCCGATTTACGTGCAGTTCTTCCAGTATCTGCACAACCTCCTATCCCTGGATTTCGGCCAGTCCTTGCGGCAGAACCGGTCGGCGATCGAGGTCGCTCTCGAGGCCTTTCCGGCCACGTTGAAGCTGGCTTTGGTCGCGATGACGCTCGCAACCGTTCTGGCCATCGTCGTCGGCGCGCTGGCCGCTGCCCGTCCCGGGAGCCTGTTCGACCGCGTCGCCGGTCTCGTTTCGCTGGCGGGTGCGAGCACTCCCGATTTCTGGATCGCGATCGTCGGCATTCTCGTCTTCGCGGTCGGGCTCGGCATGTTGCCGACGTCGGGTACGGGCACTGCCCTGCACTGGATCATGCCGATCGTCGTGCTGATGCTGCGTCCCTTCGGGCTGCTGGTCCAGGTTGTGCGTGGCACGATGATCTCTGCGCTCGCCTCGCCCTTTATCAAGACCGCCCACGCCAAAGGCATGAAGCGTCGCAAGATCATCTTCGGTCACGCGCTCAGGAATTCGCTGCTGCCGGTGATCACCGTCGCCGGCGACCTGGCGACCGGTCTGATCAACGGCGCCGTCGTCGTCGAGACGATCTTCGGCTGGCCGGGCATCGGCAAGCTGATGATCGATTCGATCATTCAGCGCGATTTTGCCGTGGTGCAATCGACGATCCTCGTCACGGCAATCGCCATCTTCATCGTCAACATCGCGATCGATCTTCTTTACGCAGTGCTCGATCCGCGCATCCGCTACTGAGGGGAGGCGACAATGACCGACCTGGCATTGCCATCCGTAAGATCGCCCGGCGCCCTGCGGCAGCTCGCAATCTATCTCACCCGGGACAAGCTGGCGCTCTGCGCAGCCGTCTTTCTCTTCGTGCTCATCGTCTGCGTGCTTGTCGGACCGCTCTTCGTCGGCGAACTTGCGGGCAAGCTCGGGCTCAGGCAACGCAACCTGCCGCCCTTCGCACTGGAACACGGGTTCATCTACATTCTGGGAGCCGATACGCTCGGGCGGCCGATCCTGGCGCGGCTGATCGTCGGGGCGCAGAACACGCTTGGCATCGCGGCCGCTGCCGTCTTCTGCTCCATGGCTTTAGGCGGCATTCTCGGCCTTGCCGCCGGCTATTCGGAGCGCTGGTACAGCCACGTCATCCTGCGCCTGGCCGATGTGGTGATGAGCTTTCCCTCGCTGCTGCTGGCGCTCATCGTGCTCTATACGCTCGGTCCCAGCATGACGAACCTCGTGATCGTGCTGGCGATTACCCGCATGCCCATCTTCATCCGCACCGCACGGGCCGAAGTGCTCGAACTGCGCGAACGCATGTTCGTCAGTGCCGCGCGCTCCATGGGCGCAAGTACCGGACGCATCCTGTTCCGTCATATCGCGCCGCTCGTGCTGCCGACGCTGGTAACGATAGCCGCGATCGATTTCGCTACCGTCATCCTGGCCGAATCCTCCTTGAGTTTCCTCGGGCTTGGCATTCAGCCTCCGGATTTCACCTGGGGCGCCATGGTGGCCAACGGCCGCGGTTATCTGAAGACGGCGTGGTGGATCGCTTTCTGGCCGGGGCTCGCGATCCTGCTGACGACGCTTTCCCTGAACATTCTCGCCAGCTGGGCCCGGACCGTCGCCGATCCGCTGCAGCGCTGGCGTCTGCAATCGCTGCGAAAGGCTCCGCGATGAACGCGCCGGACAAACCCATACTGCGGATCGATAAACTCACGGTCGACTTCCTGTCCGAAGGCGACCCCGTGCGTGCCGTCGACGACGTCTCGTTCGACGTCTGCCCGGGGGAAACCCTCGTCATCCTGGGCGAGAGCGGATCGGGAAAGAGCGTCAGCACCGGAACGGTGATGGGGCTGATCGATTGCCCGCCGGGCGACATCGTCTCGGGCTCGCTGGTGTTCGACGGGACGGATCTTTCCCGCCTCGATGACGAAGGCCGGCGTGAACTGAACGGCCGCCGCATCGCCATGATCTTCCAGGATCCGCTGGCCTATCTCAACCCGGTCTATACTGTCGGCAGGCAGATCGCCGAGGTGTTCGAGAGCCATGGCGGAGGCGAGGGGGGTGCGGTGCGCGACAAGGTCGTTCGGCTGCTCGAACGGGTCGGAATTCCTGAAGCCGACGAGCGGATCGACTATTATCCGCACCAGTTCTCGGGCGGACAGAGGCAGCGCGTGATGATCGCCATGGCGATCGCGCTGAAGCCGGACATCCTGATCGCCGACGAGCCGACCACGGCACTCGACGTCAGCGTTCAGGCACAAATCCTCGAACTCCTGCGGGACCTGCAGCGCGAGACCGGCATGGCGCTGATCATGATCACCCACGATCTCGAGGTCGCCGCGGCCATGGCGGATCGGATCATCGTGATGAATGGCGGCAAGGTGGTGGAGAGCGGCAAGGCCGAGGACGTGTTTACCAATCCGAGCCACGCCTATACCCGCCGGCTGATGTCGGCCGTGCCCCATGCCGACGCGCCGAAAGCGCCTCGGAATGCCGCACAGGGCGAGGTCCTGCTGCAGGTCGCCCATTTAAGCAAGCATTACAAGCTGGGGTCCGGTCCGTTCTCGCCCAAGCGGGAGTTCAAGGCCGTAGACGACGTCAGTTTCACGCTTCGGCGCGGGGAAACGGTCGGTATCGTTGGCGAGTCCGGTTCGGGTAAATCGAGCATTGCACGCATGCTGCTGAGACTGAACGTGCCGACGTCGGGCGCGGCACTCTTTGCCGGCGAGGACATTTTCAAGCTCAAGGGCAGGGCGCTCGACGATTTCCGCCGAAGGGTGCAGATGGTGTTCCAGGATCCGTTCGGGTCGATGAATCCGCGCATGAACGTCCGCTCGATCATTTCCGAACCCTGGGCGATCCATGGGGACATCCTGCCGCGCGGACGTTGGAACGACCGAGTCGTGGAGCTGCTGGAGCTTGTCGGCTTGAAGGCGGAGCATGCTGAACGGCATCCGCATCAGTTTTCGGGCGGGCAGCGGCAACGCATCGCCATTGCCCGGGCACTCGCCAGTGAACCCGAGCTGATCGTCTGCGACGAGGCGGTTTCGGCGCTCGACGTGTCGATTCAGATGCAGGTCATCGAGCTTCTGGCCGATCTCCGCCAGCGCCTCGGCCTCTCCTACATCTTCATTACCCACGATCTGCCCATCGTGCGCCAATTCGCCGACCGGATCCTGGTGATGCAGCGCGGCAGGATCGTCGAGGAAGGCGAGACGGAAGCCCTTTTCGTCTCGCCTCGGCACGAATACACGCAAGCCCTGCTGCGGGCCGTTCCGCAGCCGAAGTGGTTGCAGCGCGATCCGGCGCCGATCGCGGGGTAGAGCATTCCGGGAAAGTTTGAAACGGCTTTCCGGTCGGATACTCAGGTGCGCTCTGTCCCCCGAGCGCTTGACTCATGTCTGCAGCAGTAAATATAACGCACTAACCAGTTACATCATAATTGCAGTGTAGCTGCTGTTTCGACCGATGACCGGGGAGGGGATCGATGAGAGTGTTCGGCATGCAGCATATCGGCTTCACCGTGCCGCATCTGGAGGAGGCGGTTCGCTTCTTCGAAGCTGCCTTCGGCGCCGTGACGTGTTTGGAGACCGGACGCATCGAAGCGGACGACGCCTTCATGCAGAGAAGGCTCGGCGTGCCTGCCGGCTGCAGGATCGAGAACATAAAGGTTCTTCGAATTGGCAACGGCACCAATCTCGAACTTTTTCAATATTCGGGCGAGGAAGGCCGCGACGAGCCATTGAAGCGCAACAGTCAACCCGGCGGCTTTCATCTGGCGTTTGAGGTGGATGACTGCCACGCGGCCGCGGATCGGCTGCGCCAGGCGGGCGTCGACGTGCTGGAGGGGCCGACATTCGTGGACGCCGGCGCGATGCAGGGCCTCACCTGGCTCTACCTGCGTGCGCCGTGGGGGCAGTTCCTCGAACTCGTAAGCATGAACGGTGCGCTGGGCTATGAGCGGGCCGGTGGGCCGAAGCAGTGGTCCCCGGTAACGGGAGAGTGATTTCATCATTCATCGCAAGAACGCCGTCTCCGGCGGAAAGGAGTGCGCTTGCCCCACGAGATAACGATCCCTGCGAAGCAGACGTTCCGACTCGACCGGTATGAGGACTTGCCGCTAAACTTCGGCGAAGTCCGCGGGCGGACGCTTTGTACTCTGGTCAGCCCCGGCACCGAACTCGGCTGGGCGAATGGCGATGTTTTTCCAATTCGGCCCGGCTACTCTGCTGTTTTCGAGGTGGAAGATGTGGCGGACGGCGTGGCTGGTGTTCTGCCCGGTGAACTGCGTTTCGCGATGGGCATGCACCGGAGCACTCAGACGCATATGGCGCGGGACACGGTTCCATTGCCGGCCGGCATGAGGCCCGAGATCGCCGTTCTCTCGCGCCTCATGGGCGTGTCGCTCACGACCCTCATGACGACGAAGGCCCGGCCTGGCGATCACGTCGTCGTCACTGGAGCCGGCCCGGTCGGTCTTCTCGCGGCGCAGCTCTTCAAGATTTCCGGTTACCGCATTACCGTCGTCGATCCGGACCCGCTGAGAAGGGCGCAACTCGCCAGTTGCGGCATCTCCGATTGCCGCGAGCGTGTCCCGCTTCAGTCGTCGCTTCAAGGGCAGGTCGCGCTCGTTCTTGATTGTTCCGGCCACGAAGGGGCCGTGCTCGACGCATGCCGCATCGTTCGCCGCCTGGGCGAGGTCGTCCTGGTTGGCGTTCCATGGCGCAAGCTGACCGAGATCTCCGCGCATGAGATTCTGCACGCGGTTTTCTTCAACCTTGTAACCCTGCGGTCGGGCTGGGAATGGGAATTGCCGGTCCATGCGCGTGCATTCGAGTGGGAGGAACTGCTGGGCGGTTACAATAACGCGCGTCACAGCGTCTTCGGAGGGTTCGCCCGGGCACTCGACTGGCTGGCAGAGGGAAGAATTGAACTCGACGGACTGCTGCGCCGCGTTTCTCCGGCCGATCCTGCCTCTCTCTACGCAGACATTGCCGCAAGGCATATGGACGAACCGTTCATCGTCCTTGATTGGACCAATTTCGACGGACCCGGCTGAAGGTATCGTTATCTAAGCGCAGACCATGCGCATGATGGTCTCTATGTTGAATTGAACGCGCTCTTCGAGCGCGTCTTTCGCCATCAGGTCACGCTCGAAAACGATCGAACCGGTGAAGCGGTTGGTGATGTAGTAATAGCCGATGGCCGCGATGGTGAGGTTCAGTTGCACCGGGTCGATTCCCGGCCGGAAAACCCCCTCGGAAACGCCCCGCTCCAGCAGTTCCTTGACCATGCCGACGAATTTTCGACTGGTTGCACGGACCACCTGGGACTTCTTCAAGTGCTTGGCGCGATGAAGGTTCTCGCTGTTGACCAGCGTTATGAACTCCGGGTGCTTCAGATAGTATTCCCAGGTGAAACGCACGAGTCTTTCAAGGGCGGCCTTGGGTTCAAGGTCATTCAGGTTGAGCTTTTGTTCCGCGGTCCGGATCCCGTTATAGGCGTCTTCGAGAACGGTCTGGAAGAGGTGGTCCTTGCCGTCGAAGTAGTGGTAAATCATCCGCTTGTTGGCGTTTGCCTTCTCGGCGATCACGTCCACCCTGGCGCCCCCCAAGCCGTTTTTCGCGAATTCCTTCTTCGCGGCCTCGAGGATGCGCGCCTTGGTTGCTTCGGCATCGCGCAGCCGCGGTTTCCCGGCTGCTTTCGCTTTCTGTGCACTCGTCGTTCTCAAGGTCTGACCTTCGCGCGTTCATAGCTTGTGTTGCCCGACTCATACACGCCCGCCGGTATAGCCGTCAAAGCCGCCTGCCGAGATGTTCGCTTCATGAAAATATACGAAAACCCTTGACTCATGCAACACTAAACAAGTAACTAGTTAGTGCGTTAACGGCAATGGCGGCGGAAGAAAGATGCGGGCGGGGAATGATCCTTCTCCTCCATGAAGCCGTCGGTGCCGGACACTCAACTGCATTGGGAGGAATGCGAATGTCGACATTCATCAAGAACTTCATCGAGCGTGAGACGATCAGCCGTCGCCACTTTCTGCTTGCCTCGGCCGCAGGTCTGGGGGCAGCGGTCCTGCCAAACCCGTTTGGCGGCGGCGCGCGCGCTGCATTGAGGGATCCCGCGATCGCCTGGAGCTATCGCGACCGCGCTTCGGCCTATTGGAACTCGGTCGTTTCCGGCGGCGAAGCGTTCGTCGAATCGCTCGGCAAGCCGAAGAGCGCGCTCGTAAGCCTGATCAACGAAGGGTCCTCCGAGAAATCTCTGGCCGACATCAAGGCCTTCCTTGCCAAGAACAATGGAAAGTGCGCCCTCGCCTGCGATGCCAATGACAGCCCGAATGCGCGGCCGATCGTCGAGGCAGTGTCGGCTGCGGGCGGCTACATCGCCACGATCTGGAACAAGACCGATGATCTCCATCCATGGGATTTCGGCGACAACTACGTGTCGCACATGACCTGGTCGGACGAGAAGCCCGCCGAAGAAACCGCACGCATCCTGTTCGAAGCCATGGGCGGCGAGGGCGGGGTCGTCCACCTGGGCGGCATTGCCGCCAACAACCCTGCGGTCGAGCGGCTCAACGGCCTCAAGAATGCACTGAAGGACTTTCCCAACATCGAACTGCTCGATGCGCAGCCGGCGGATTGGGACACGCAGAAAGGCGCGGCACTGATGTCGTCCTTCCTGACCCGCTACGGCGACAGGATCAAGGGTGTGCATTGCGCCAACGACAACATCGCCTACGGCGTCATCGAGGCGCTGCGCGCCGAAGGCCTCGAGGGCATGCCGATCGTGTCCTATGACGGCAATCCCGAAGCGGTGCAGATGGTCATGGACGGCCAGCTGCTCGCGACGGTCTTCACCAATCCGCACTGGGGCGGTGGCATCACCTCGGCGCTCGCCTACCATGCGGCAATCGGCAGCTTCAAGCCGTCGGAAGAGCCGAAAGAGCATCGCGAGTTCTACGGACCGACCGTCCTGGTCAGCAAGAAGGATGCCGAGGAATTCAAGGCCAAGTATCTGGATTCGGTTCCGAAATACGATTGGGCCGACTTCTGGGGGCCTTCGAACGGACAGATTCAGTATCGGTCCTGACGCTTTTTCAGGGGACGGCGCGCAGCCGACCGTCCCCGTCATCTTTATCCGAGACCATGCGAAAGGTGCCCATCGTGACCCGGCCCATATCGCGCGAGACCCTGATCAAATGGGCGCCTCTTCTGGTGCTCGTCGCGCTTGTGATCTTCTTTACGGTTTTGAACCCGACATTCTTCTCGGCCCGCAACTTCGCGCGCATCGCCATCGCATCCGCCCCCGCCTTGATGGTGGCCGTGGGCGTGACTTTCATCATCATCATGGGCTCGATCGACCTTTCCATGGAAGGTGTCATCTCGCTTACGGCCGTGCTCTTTTCCTTTGCCTTCATAAAGCTCGGCGGCACCTTGCTGGGCACGGCGTGGCTCGCCGTTCCGCTGGTCCTGATCATAGGCGGGCTTATAGGCTTCCTGAACGGCCTGATCCACGTCAAACTGCGGGTACCCTCGTTCATGGCGAGCCTCGCCATGGGTTTCGTCGGAACCGGCGCCGCAATTCTGGTCACGGGCGGCGACATAGTGCGGGTCGGCGATCCGGCGTTCCGCGGCCTCTTGACCGTCAGATGGCTTGGCTTCCCGCTCATGGTGTACGTGGCCGCCGTATTCCTGATCGTCGCCTGGTTCATCCAGGAACACACAAGGCTCGGCCGCAACTTCTATGCGGTCGGCGGCGGAGAAGAACTGGCGCATGCCTCGGGCCTCGACGTCAGCCGCGTGCGCATCGCCGGCTTTGGGCTTGCAGGCATGTTTTACGCGATTGCGGCAGTCCTCGTCGTCGCACGCATCGGGCAAGCGGAGTCCGTCACGGGTTCCAATTTCATGTTCGTATCGATCACCTCAGTCGTCGTCGGAGGGGTGGCCCTGTGGGGCGGCATCGGCGGCGTGTGGAATGCGCTGATCGGCGTCCTTATCGTCGGCGTCATCAACAACGGCATGGTGGTCATCGGTCTGCCGGATTTCCTTCAGGACGGCGTCCTGGGCCTCCTCGTCATCCTTGCCGTCGTGTTGTCGACCGATCGCAAGCTTGTCTCTTTCGTGAAGTGAGGGTGAGCCCATGTACGAGCTGAAGTCCCTCGACAAGAAGTTCCCCGGCGTTCATGCGCTGAAGGCGATCGACTTCCATATTAAACGCGGCGAGATCGTCGGGCTGGTAGGAGAGAACGGCGCGGGAAAATCCACCCTGATGAAGGTGATCTATGGCGCCTACCAGCCCGATGGCGGGCAGATCCTCATCAACGGCGATGCCGTGCGCTTCGCGAACCCCCGCCAGGCGATGGAAAAAGGGATCGGGATGGTGTTTCAGGAGCAGTCCCTGATCCCCAACCTCACTGTGATGGAGAACATTTTCCTCGGCTACGAGCAGCAGTTCGTCCGCCTCGGCGTCATCAACTGGAAGGAGATGGCCAAGGCCGCGAAAGCACAGCTTGCGAAGGTCAAGCTGGACATCGATCCTTCAACGGTCACGTCGAAGTTGTCCTTCGCCCAGCGTCAACTGGTCGAACTCGCAAAGGTCCTCACACTCGAAGAGCGGGTCGACGGCGATCTCGTCATCCTCCTCGACGAGCCCACCTCGGTCCTGTCGAAGGACGAAGTGCAACTCCTGTTCAAGCTCGTGCGCGAGCTCGTGACCCGTGCCTCCTTCATATTCGTCTCGCACCGAATGGACGAGGTGATGGAGCTGTCGGACCGGATCTACGTGATGAAGGACGGACAGGTGGTCGACGTCGTCGAGCGGGGCGGGCGCGGAGCCGATGCCGAATCGATCCAGCACAAGATGGTCGGGCGGAACGTCGACAAGCAATATTACCGGGAGCAGCTTCAAAAGCCCTACGATCCCTCGAGAGTCCTGGTCGAAATGTCCGGCATCGACCTGCCGGGCCGCACGAGGGACATTTCGCTCAGGCTTCACGCCGGTGAGGTCCTGTGCCTCGTCGGAACCGAAGGCTCGGGCCGGGAAGCAATATTGCGCGCAATCTACGGCATGCTCAGCCCCACCGGCGGACGCCTGAAGATCAAGGGACAGGAGGTGAAGGCATATTCGCCGCGTCAATCGGTCGGCCTCGGTGTCGGATATGTTCCGCGCGAGCGCAAGATCGAGGGCATCGTGGCGGGCATGAATGTCTACGAGAACATGACCCTCTCGCAGATGAAGAAGCATTCGACCGCAAGCGTTCTGCAGGTCGGAAAGGAGCGCGCGCTCGCGCGGGAGTGGATCAGGAAGCTCTCCATCAAGGCCCATTCCGAGCTCGCGGATTGCGGCAATCTGTCAGGCGGCAATCAGCAGAAGGTCGTTCTCGCCAAATGGCGCTCCGCTGGCGCCGATATCATGCTGCTCGATCACCCGACGCGAGGTCTCGACATCGGGGCGAAGGAGGACGTCTACGAAATGATCCGCGCCATGAACGATGCCGGCGTCGGGATCGTCCTGGTGGCAGACACGCTCGAAGAAGCGATTGGCCTCTCCCATACGATCGTCGTCGTCAAGGATGGCAGTATCCAGAAACGGTTCGATTGCGCACCCGGCGCGAAGCCCTCCCTCTATGACCTCCTGCATTACATGATCTGAGGATAAGATGGACCTACAACACCTCAAACCGCACCTGCCCTGGATCACGCTCACGGTGCTCGTCGCCATCGTCGGGATGGCCGATCCCGGTTTTCTCAAGCCGCAAAACCTCATGAGCCTCGCAGGCGACATCGTGCCGCTCTTCATCATGGCGCTCGGCCTGACCTTCGCCATCTATATCGGAGGCATCGACCTGTCGGCCCAGTCCATGGCCAACATGGTGACCGTGATTGCCTCGGTCTACCTGGCATCGATGGGAGCCTGGGTGGCCCTTCTCTGCGTGGCTGCGGGTTTTCTGCTGGGCACCTTGTCCGGCTACATCACTACGAGACTTTACGTTCCGTCCTTCATTTCCACCCTTGCCGTGGGCGGCGTCGCCTTTTCGGTCGCGCAATGGCTGTCCGGCCAGCGCGCGCTGAACATGGACGCGGCGCAACGCAACGAGACCTTCGGCTGGATGATCGGCCGGACGTGGGGGGTGCCGAACGAGCTCCTCATCGCTGCAGTGCTCCTTGTTGTCTGCCTCTTCATCGAGCGCCGGACCATTCTCGGACGGGCGCTGAAGGCCGTCGGCGCAGGCGAGCTCGCCGCAGCCGCATCGGGCTTGAACGTGGCCCGCTATAAGATACTGGCCTTTGCGATTTCCGGTGCGCTCGCGGCGATTGCCGGCCTCCTGTTCGCAGTCAAGCTTTCGGGCGGAGCGCCGACGATCGCCAACGGCTTCCTGTTGCCGGCGATCGTCGCCGTTCTCGTAGGCGGAACTCCGCTGACGGGCGGAGTGGGTGGGGTCCTCAACACAGTTATCGGCACCCTGATCGTAGCGGTCATTCGCGCCTCGATGCTCTATTTCGAGATCGATGCGACACAACAGCAAATGGTCTTCGGCATCGTCCTCATCGGCGCCATCGCCCTGACGATCGACCGGGCCAAGCTCAGGACGGTGAAGTAGGAGAGAAGGATGGCGACGATGAAAGCTGCCGTTCTCGTGGAGCCGCGCCGGTTTGAAGTCAGAGAAGTCGGCATTCCCGAGATTGGTCCGGCCGACGTCCTGATCCGCGTAACGCGGGCGGGCATATGCGGTACCGACCTCCACATCTTCAACGGCCATTACGCGGCCGATCGGTTGCCGATGGTGCCCGGGCACGAGTTCTGCGGGACGATCGCAGAGGTTGGCGAAAGCGTGACGCACCTCAAGACCGGGATGCGTGTGGTCGCGGACATCAATATTGGTTGCGGCAACTGCTACTGGTGCCGGCGCAACGAAGTTCTGAACTGCGGCGAAGTGGAGCAGGTCGGGATCGGGCGCGATGGAGCCTTTGCGCAATATGTGGCGCTTCCCGGTCGTCTGGTCTTCCCGGTTCCGGATGGAGTGCCTGAAGCCGTTCTGGCGCTCGTCGAACCGGTCGCCTGCGTCGTCCGGGCGGCGCGCAAGGCCGGTGCGGCCTTCGGTCGGTCGGGAGTGGTTCTGGGAGCGGGCCCCATCGGCAACCTGCATGTCCAGATGATGCGCCTTGTCGGCATGGCTCCGATCATCGTTGCGGATCTATCGAGCGAGCGCTGCCGCATGGCGGTCGAGGCGGGCGCGGATGCTGCGGTATCGGAAACCGCGGCGCTCAGGAGCAAGGTGCTTGAGATGACGGGCGGACGCGGCGCAGATATCGTCGTCGAAAGCGTCGGCAGCCCGAAGCTCTATCGTCAAGCCTTCGACCTGGTCCGCAAGGGCGGTCATGTGGCTTTCTTCGGGATTACCCCGCCAGGCGAAACCGTTCCGATCGAGATACTCAGGACCGTACTCGAGGAAAACAGTCTCAAGGGTTCGGTTGCGGGAATGGGGGAGGACATGCATGACGCGCTGACGCTTCTGTCCCATGGCAGGTTCCGAACCGAGGCTTTTACCGCTGCTCACTTTCCCCTCGAGCGCATTCAGGAGGCCTTCGAAACGGTTTCGGCAAGAACCGAGCACCTCAAGACCCAGATACTGCTGGATGCTTAGAGCGGGATGAGGAAAGTGTGCGCGGTTTCCACCCGCATCCCGCTCTGAATCGATCACGGTCACGACATTAGGTCGGCCGGACCTAAAACCATCGTGGTCGAGCGCGCAGCTAATACAAGTTTCCGTTTAGTTACTAAAATAGAGAGGCACCCGATGGACCAGTTGAACAACTTCCTTTCTCCTCCGGCCGCCCCGCGGGATTTCGGTTTCTTCGTGGATGGCAAATGGCAAAACGGGCATGACCTCTTCGTGCGGCACTCGCCCGGACATGGCATTGCGGTCACCCGCACCGCAAAATGCAGCGTCGACGACCTGCATTCCGCAGTCGCCGCCGCACGCCGGGCTTTCGAGGACCGGCGTTGGTCTGGTCTCCCGGGGGGCTCTCGTGCGTCGGTATTGCTGCGGGTGGCCGAGATCCTGCGCACCCGTCGCGATGAACTCGCCTATTGGGAGGCGCTGGAAAACGGCAAACCGATCACCCAGGCGCGCGGCGAGATCGACCACTGCATCGCCTGCTTCGAAGTAGGCGCGGGTGCGGCCCGCCTTCTGCACGGCGACAGCTTCAATTCGCTCGGAGACGGATTGTTCGGCATGGTTCTGCGCGAGCCGATCGGGGTCGTCGGGCTCATCACGCCATGGAACTTTCCTTTCCTGATCCTGTGCGAGCGCGTTCCCTTCATTCTCGCATCGGGTTGCACGATGGTCGTGAAGCCGTCGGAGGTGACTTCCGCGACGACTCTCATCCTTGCCGATGTGCTCGCCGAAGCCGGACTGCCCGACGGCGTGTATAACGTGATCACCGGCTCGGGTCGGACGATCGGTCAAGCCGTGAGTGAGCATCCCGACATCGACATGCTGTCGTTCACGGGTTCAACCTCCGTTGGGCGTTCCTGCGTGCATGCGGCCGCCGACAGCAACTTCAAGAAGCTCGGTCTGGAGCTTGGAGGCAAGAACCCGATCATCGTCTTTGCCGACTCCGATCTAGAGGATGCGGCCGATGGCGCAGCTTTCGGCATCAGCTTCAATACGGGGCAATGCTGCGTGTCTTCATCCCGCTTGATCGTCGAGCGGTCGGTGGCGCACGAATTCGAAGCGCTGCTTGCCGAGAAGATGAAACGGATACGCGTCGGAGACCCGCTGGACGAGACGACCCAGGTCGGCGCGATCACGACCGAAGCGCAAAATACGACCATTCTCGATTAC
The DNA here is from genome assembly GCF_002885915.1 of Sinorhizobium sp. M4_45. NCBI lineage: Bacteria > Pseudomonadati > Pseudomonadota > Alphaproteobacteria > Hyphomicrobiales > Rhizobiaceae > Sinorhizobium > Sinorhizobium sp. M4_45. The sequence continues at coordinate 12,564 of NZ_NWVE01000015.1, read as the reverse complement.
ATCGCCAAGGGCAAAACGGAAGGAGCGGAGCTCGTGACCGGGGGGGCCGCCGTCGATCTCGGTCGCGGGCAATACATCGCGCCCACGCTGTTTTCGGGCGTATCGCGCGACATGGCGATTGCGCGTGACGAAATCTTCGGGCCGGTGCTTTGCTCGATGACCTTCGACACGGTCGAGCAGGCGGTCGAGCTGGCAAACGACACGGTTTACGGACTGGCTGCAAGCGTCTGGACCAAGAATATCGACAAGGCCCTGACCGTCACGCGCCGCGTTCGAGCGGGCCGCTTCTGGGTCAATACCATGATGGCCGGCGGGCCGGAGATGCCGCTCGGAGGCTTCAAGCAGTCCGGCTGGGGCCGCGAGGCCGGCATGTACGGAGTCGAGGAATATACGCAGGTGAAATCGGTCCATATCGAGATCGGCAAGCGCACGCATTGGATTGCCTGATGATGGAAGGTTTCGATTACGTCATCGTCGGCGGCGGATCGTCCGGCTGCGTTCTGGCCGCCCGCCTTTCCGAGAACCCTTCGGTGCGCGTCTGCCTGATCGAGGCAGGCGGCCGCGATCGTCACCCGTTGATCCACATGCCGGTCGGCTTCGCGAAGATGACTGCGGGGCCGATGACCTGGGGCCTGACGACCGCCCCGCAGAAACATGCAAACAACCGCGAGATTCCCTATGCCCAGGCGAGAGTGCTTGGCGGCGGCTCCTCGATCAATGCCGAGGTCTATACGCGCGGCCACCCGCGGGACTATGACCGCTGGGTGGAAGAGGGGGCCGACGGCTGGAGCTTTCAGGAGGTGAAGCCTTACTTCCTGCGGTCCGAGGGCAATACGATCCTTTCCGGCGAGTGGCACGGGACGGACGGTCCTCTCGGAGTCTCCAACCTTCCCGATCCGCAACCGATGACACGGGCTTTCGTCCAAAGCTGCCAGGAGCTCGGCATGCCCTATAATCCCGACTTCAACGGGCCGGTCCAGGAAGGCGCGGGGGTCTACCAGACGACGATCCGCAACAGCCGCCGCTGCTCGGCCGCCGTCGGATATCTGCGGCCGGCGCTCGCGCGCAAGAACCTCACGCTCATCACGGGTGCGCTTGTCCTTCGCATCGTGTTCCAGGGCCGCCGCGCTGTCGGCGTCGAATATTCGACCGGGAGCGCCGCGAAGATCGCTCGGGCGGAGAGCGAGGTACTCGTCACCTCGGGTGCGATCGGAACGCCCAAGCTCATGATGCTTTCAGGGGTCGGCCCGGCCGCCTCCCTCCAGAGCCACGGTATCGACGTCGTGCAGGATATGGCGGGGGTCGGCCAGAACCTCCACGATCACTTCGGCGTGGACATCGTTGCCGAGCTGAAGGGGCATGACAGTCTCGACAAGTACAACAAGCTCCACTGGATGTTCTTGGCGGGGATCGAATACGCGCTTTTCAAATCCGGGCCGGTCGCCTCCAACGTTGTTGAGGGTGGAGCCTTCTGGTACGGCGATCGGGCAAGCCCCTATCCCGACCTCCAGTTCCACTTCCTTGCGGGGGCGGGAGCCGAGGCCGGAGTGCCTAGCGTTCCAAAGGGTTCCTCCGGGGTGACCTTGAATTCCTACACGGTCCGGCCGAAGTCACGGGGTTCCGTGACCCTTCGCTCTGCCGACCCCCGCGCCCTGCCGATCGTCGACCCGAACTTCCTCGAGGATCCGGACGATCTCAGGATCTCGGTCGAAGGCATCAGGATCAGCAGGGAAATTTTCGGGCAGCCGTCGCTGCAGAAATACATCAGGACGATCCGCTTCCCCGACGAGAACGTCAGGACGCAGGCCGACTTCGAGGCCTATGCGCGGCAATACGGACGGACGTCCTATCACCCGACATGCACCTGCAAGATGGGTCGCGACGATATGTCGGTGGTCGATCCGCAGCTCCGCGTCCACGGCCTTGATGGCATCCGCATCTGCGACAGTTCGGTGATGCCCAGTCTCGTGGGCTCCAATACCAACGCGGCTACCATCATGATCGGCGAGAAGGCGGCCGATCTGATCCGGGGTAACATTTGACCGCGAGGCAGTAACGGAGGGATCCCGACACAATTTGCCAAATGTGCTACTGAGTAGAGGGTGGGCAGAGGATTTCAGTCTATGAGTGTCAAATCGTCGATCTCGTTGACCGATCAACAAAATGCGTTCGCGCGTTCGTTGGTAGAGAGCGGCCGGTATCCAGCCTGAGTTCCGTCCTCCAGCAGGCTTCGAACTGCTTCGTCAAAAGACGGAAGCGGAGACCGTCGAGGCGTCAGCGCTTCGCGAAGCTGATCTTCGATCATCTGTTCGACGCTTATGTCTAACTTGGAGATCCGCCTGACGAGGCGTTGGAGTGTAGCGCTGAACGCATCCGCAACCTGCGCCTCGAATTCGATCGTCTCCTGGATACGTCTTATATCGGGCCTTTGCGGGCCGATATTCATTCCGGGATCCCTATTCTTTTGCGGGACAAGATGGCAATTTGGTTTCTACCGGTTGACGCCACTTACTGGGTGTTTCCGGCGTCCGGACCGGGCGGAGGAGGCGCGTGACCTACGGGTCCCAGTCCGGAACCCACGGCAACATCCCGGCCTTTAGAATCCGATAGTTGGTCGCGTTCATCGCGCCGATCCGCTTCATGTCTTCCGGCGAAAGGACGAAATCCACGATCTCGAAGTTCGCCCTGATGTTCTCCGGCTTTGTCGACATGGTATTCATGGACACACCCTTTTGAAAGATCCAACGAAGGACCGCCTGGGCAGCCGTCTTGCCGTATCTCGCGCCGACCTCGGCGAAGACCGCATGTTTGAACACCTCGCCCCTGGCCACCGAACAGTATGAGGACAGTGGGATCTTCGTCTCTTCTGCTGCGTCGAGCAGCCGGCTCTGGTCAATGAGCGGGTGGAATTCGACCTGGTTGGTCACCAGCGGCGCCTCTATGATCGACTGTGCGTCGCGCATCATCCGGGCCGTGTAGTTGGAGATCCCTATATTGCGGGCGAGTCCGATGTGGAAAGCCTTCTGTAGCAGACGCAGGGATTGAGCGTTCTCACCACCGATTGCCGGCCAATGCAGCATCAGAACGTCGACCTGATCCACGCGCAAGGCTTTCAGGCTCGCCTCGATCGAAGGCAGAAATTTCTCTTCGGAATAGTTGTCGGGGTGCACCTTGGTGGTGATGCAGAGCTCGCTCCGATCAACGCCACTCTCGGCAAGCGCTTCCCCTGTTTCGGCCTCGTTGCCGTACATCTGTGCAGTGTCGAAGGCGCGGTAGCCGACCATGATGGCCTCGTGAATGGCCGCCTTCAACGGCTCGCCCTTCAGTGGGTAGGTGCCGAAACCTCTCTGATAACTCTTCTCGAAATAAACGCTCATCGGTCCTCCCATTGATCGGCCCAGTAAAATGAGGAGCTGAGGAAATGCCTCTTGCCTCCGCGGCTTGTCGTGCTTAAGCTATAACTGGTTAGTTACTTACGCAACAAGAAAAGGAGCCCTGGCATGGCAAAAATGATGACCGCACACGAGGCCGCCGGGCTGGTCAAAGATGGGGCGGTGCTGGCGGTCAATTCGTCGTCCGGCCTATGTTGTCCTGATGAGGTTTTGAGGGCACTCGGAGAGCGGTTCGAGTCGGAGGGACATCCGCGCGCACTGACGTCGGTTCACCCCATCGCCGCCGGAGATTTCTTCGGGACGAAGGGGGTCGATCACATCGCCAAGCCAGGCATGCTGAAGAAGATCATCGGCGGTTCGTATCCTTCCGGTCCGAGCAGTGCCGAACCGCCGCTCATCTGGCAGATGATTTTGAAGGAAGAGGTGGCGGCTTGGAATGTGCCCTCCGGCATCGTCTTCGACATGCTGAGGGAAGGTGCCGCGAAACGCCCCGGCGTGCTGACCAAGGTCGGCATCGACACCTTCGTCGATCCCGAGCAGGAAGGCTGCGCCATGAACGCCGCAGCGCGGGCCGAGCCGATCGTCAGGCGCGTGCGCTTTGCCGACGACGACTGGCTGCATTTTCCGCCCATTCAGCCCGATGTCGCGATCATCCGCGCGACGACCTCCGACGAGAGAGGCAACCTGACCTTCGAGCACGAAGGTGCGACGCTCGGCGCGATGGAGATGGCGCTTGCGGCGCGCAATTCGGGTGGGATCGTCATAGCCCAGGTGAAAAGGGTCGCGGCCGAGGGAACGATGCGTCCTCACGACGTGCGCGTTCCGGGGATACTCGTCGATGTCATCGTCGAAGCGCCCGATCAATTGCAGACGACTGCGACCGCTTATGATCCCGCGATATCCGGGGAACTGTACCGCCCGCTTCATACGTTCCGCACGCCGGCGCTGGACCCCGGCAAGGTGATCGCCCGCCGGGTGGCGCAGGAACTCAAGGCCGGCTGGGCGGTCAATATCGGGTTCGGTATTTCGGCAAACGTCCCGCGCGTGCTGATCGAAGAAGGGCATCACGGCAAGATCACCTGGGTGATCGAGCAGGGCGCCGTGGGCGGCGTGCCGCTGCTCGATTTCAAATTCGGCTGTGCGTCGAACGCCGAGGCTTTCGTCGCCTCGCCGCATCAGTTCTGTTATTTCCAGGCGGGCGGGTTCGATTGCTCTTTGCTGTCATTTCTTGAAATCGACACGGAAGGTTCGGTGAATGTTAGCCGTCTCGCAGCGACACCCCACCGCACGGCCGGCGCAGGCGGCTTCGTCGACATCACCGCGCGCGCAAGGAAGATCGTTTTCTCGGGCAATTTCAACGCGGGCGCGAAAATGCACGTCGAGGACGGGCGGCTCGTCATCGACAAGGAAGGACGAGTTGCGAAGATCGTCCCGAAAGTCGATCAGGTCAGTTTTTCCGGCCGGCGTGCACGCATTCAAGGGCAGGATGTCACCTATGTCACCGAACGCTGCGTGATGAAGCTCGAGCCCGATGGGCTCGTTGTCAGCGAGGTTGCCCCCGGTTTGGACTTGAGGAGGGACGTTCTCGATCAGGCAGCGACGCCCCTGCGGGTAGCCGACGGCCTCAAGGAAATGGACAAAGCCCTGTTTCTTTCAACCGCAATGGGGTTAGACCTGTGAGCGAGCCGGTTCGACTGAAGATCGAGGAAGGTGTCGCCTGGCTGACGATCAGCCGGCCGGACAAGCTGAATGCGCTTAACGGCGAGATGGTCGATGCAATCGTCCCGGCCTGTCGCGAAATCGAGCGCTCCGCGGCGAAGGTGGCGATACTGACCGGTGAGGGGGAGCGTTCGTTTTGCGCCGGAGGTGACATCGATGCCTGGAGCAATGCTTCGCCCGAGTCCTTCGGCCGCCATTGGGTGCGTGACGGCCATGCGGCCTTCGATGCTCTGGCCCGGCTCGCGGTTCCGCTGATCGCGGTGTTGAACGGGCACACATTAGGGGGTGGGCTCGAGCTCGCCGCCTGCGCCGATCTCCGGATCGCCGAGGCACATGTCAGGATAGGCCAGCCGGAGACGGGGCTCGGAATAATTCCCGGCTGGTCGGGCACGCAACGCGCGGTGCGAAGGTTCGGTCCGCAGCTCGTGCGGCGCATGGCGCTCTTCGGGCATGTCTATAACGCTGAGGAGGCGCTCGCCCTTGGGTTGGTGGATCAGGTGGTCGCAGCGGGCGAGGGGTGCGCCGCCGCGGAAAGCGCAGCTGCAGGCGTAATGAAGCGATCGGCGCGCGCGACCGAACTCACGAAAATGCTCATCAACGCAGCGGAGAAAGAAGAAAACGAGCGGGTCGTCGAAGCCTTGGCGGGTGCTGTGGCCGCGGCGTCCGACGACCTGCAGGAAGGCCTGTCGGCCTTCCGCGAGAGGCGGCCGGCGCGGTTCGGCTCATGAGCTGGGGTTTTCATGTCACCTGACGATCGGGACTTTCTTTCGGAATTGTTCGACGCGGCCGTGCGGGCGGCAGACCCGAAGCTTGCGCTTCGCACCCGATTGCCGGAGCCGCCGCGCGGGCGCACCGTTGTGGTTGGGGCGGGCAAGGGCGCGGCCCAACTGGCGGCGGCATTCGAGAGCCTTTGGGGCGGCCCGCTCGAAGGCGTCGTCGTCACCCGCTACGGCTATGCCGTTCCCTGCGATCGGATAAGGGTGATCGAGGCGGCCCATCCGGTTCCCGACCGAAACGGACTTGTCGCCTCGCGCGCGCTCTTCGAAGCTGTGCGCGGGCTGACGGCGGATGACCTCGTCGTTGCTCTTTTCTGTGGAGGAGGCTCGGCCCTGCTGCCTTGCCCGCCCGAAGAACTCGCTCTCGAAGATGAAATCGCCCTGAATCGGGCGCTGCTCGCAAGCGGCGCACCGATATCCGTGATGAACGCAATCCGCAAGCAGGTCTCAGGCATAAAGGGAGGGCGGCTCGCCGCCGCCTGCCACCCGGCGAAAGTAGTGAGCTTCATCGTTTCCGACGTCCCGGGCGATGACCCGGCACAGGTCGCGTCGGGACCCACGGTTCCCGACGCGACGGACCGCGCTACGGCCCGCGCAATGGTGGATGCCTGGCGAATCGGCCTGCCCGAGAGGCTCGTCGATTGGCTGAAGGGCGAGAACGGGAGGGCTCCGTCGCCGAACGATCCCGTCTTTGCGGGCCACGAGGCTCAGATTATCGCCTCGGCGCGGCTTTCGTTGGAGGCTGCCGCGGCTCGGGCCGAAGCACGGGGAATGCCTGCCATCATCCTGTCGGACGCGATCGAAGGAGAGGCGCGCGACGTCGGCAAAGTCCATGCCGCAATCGCGCGCGAAGTGGCCTTGCGCAACCGCCCCTTCGAGCGTCCCGTGGTTCTGCTGTCGGGCGGTGAAACGACGGTAACGCTTCGCGGGCATGGAAAGGGAGGGCGCAATACCGAATTCCTTCTTTCGCTCGCGATCACAGCCGAAGGCCTGCCCTTCGCGTCACTTGCGGCAGATAGCGACGGTATTGACGGTTCGGAGAACAATGCGGGAGCATTTGCAGACGGAAGCAGTGCGACGCGCTTGCGCGCACTCGGCAGAGATCCGGTCGCATTGCTTTCGGGCAACGACGCCTGGACTGCGTTCAATTGCCTCGAAGATCTGTTCGTGCCTGGGCCCACAGGTACCAATGTGAATGACTTCAGGGCGATTCTGGTACGGTGAAAGGCGGCTACCCTCTTCCGAGCCAGTGCATGCGCGCAGCCAAACGTCATCCTCGGCGTCAAAGCCCGAGAATGATGGTCGGAAAGGGCCCGCTCACTTGAATCGCTTCATACGGGCGTCGGAGCATCCTCGCGCAGGAGCCCCTTGGACTTGAGTTCCGCCCAGAACCCAGCGGGAATCGGGTGGCTGAACCAGGAAAGGTTCTGGCGCAGTTGTTCGATCGTCCGTGTGCCGGCCATGAAGGAGGGAACGGCGGGGTGCGCGACCACGAATTGGAGTGCGGCTGCCCCAAGGGGTACGTCATGTGTCCTGCACACCGCCTCGATCCGCGCCACCTTTTCCAGTATGGCCTTCGGCGCCGGTGCGTAATTGTATTTCGCTCCCTCCCTTGCCCCCGTCGCCAGAATTCCTGAGTTGAAGCCTCCGCCGACGACCACGGCTGCGCCTCGCTCTTCACAAAGAGGCAGGAATTCCTCGAGTGCGTCCTGTTCGAGAAGCGTATAGCGCCCGGCAAGTAGGAAGCAGTCGAAATCCCGCTGCCTCAACGCCTCGTGGCACACCTCCCATTCGTTGACACCGACCCCGATCGCCTTGACCAGGCCTTCCGACCGGAGTTTATCGAGCGCTCGCCAGGCCCCGTCCATGGCCTGCCCGAAGACTTCGGGCTGTTCGCTTCCCCGCGTGAAAACGTCGATGTCGTGAATGAAGCAGATGTCCATCCGTTCCAGGCCCAGCCTCTGCAGGCTGTCCTCGAAGGAGCGCATCGTGCCGTCATAGCTGTAGTCGAAGCGCATGCTGAAGGGCGCCGCGTTCACCCATGGGGCAAAGTCGATCGTCGATCGCTTGGCGGGCGTCAGCAACCGGCCGACTTTCGATGAAAGCACGTATTCGTCCCTGTCCTTCCAGCGCAGGCCATGGCCGGTGCGAAGCTCGGCCAGGCCATGCCCGTACATGGGCGCGGTATCGAAGAAGCGGACGCCCGCGTCCCAGGCGAGCTGGAACATGGACTGCGACACCTCTTCATCGATCTCACGGAAAATGTTTCCGAGCGGCGCTGTCCCGAACCCGAACGCGGTGACGTCTAGGTCCACGCGGCCGAACTTCCGTTTCTCTCCCGGGTGCATGCACAAACCTCCTCATGTAAGTAACCAGATGGTGCATAATATGCGTGGCTAGGGCCAGCGCGCAAGCCTCGTCGTGATGCGATCGGCGATTTTCCGGCTTGACCGACTGCCGCATCCCGATGTATGTAACTGGATAGTTACTGAAATCGGGATAAGTCCATGTATCTAACGGAAATACAGGAGCAGGTGCGCGACATGGCGCGCGCGTTTGCCGATGAGGTGATCCGACCGATGGCGGAGTCGCTCGACCGCGAGGAACGTTTCCCCGCAGAGCTCTACGGGGAAATGGCGAAGCTCGGACTATTCGGTATCGGCGTTCCCGAACCCCTCGGCGGACCGGGTTTCGACACGCTGACCTATGCGGTCGTGATGGAGGAACTCAGCCGCGGTTATGCGTCGGTTGCCGACCAGTGCGGCCTGGTAGAGCTGATATCCACGCTGCTCGTTCGTCACGGGACCGATGATCAGCAACGCATGCTCCCCGACGTCCTGAACATGCGCGTCAAGGTCGCCTATTGCATCACCGAACCTGAGGCGGGAACCGACGTATCGGGCATCCGGACGACGGCGGAACGCGACGGCGACGGCTGGATGCTGAACGGCGGCAAGATCTGGATCCACAACGCGCCCGTTGCCGATGTCGGGTTCGTGCTGGCGAGGACCGACAAGGAGGCCGGCAACCGCGGCATGTCGATCTTTATCGTGGATCTCAATTCTGCAGGGGTCGAGAGAGGTCCGAAAGAGCACAAGATGGGCCAGAGAGCCAGCCAGGTGGGAGCGTTGACCTTCACCGATGTGCGCCTGCCCGGTGGTGCTTTGCTGGGTCAGGAGGGGCGCGGGTTTCACATGATGATGTCCGTTCTCGACAAAGGCCGCGTGGGCATCGCCGCGCTCGCCGTCGGCATCGCGCAGGCGGGGCTGGAGGCGGCGGTAGACTATGCCGGTACACGCAAGCAGTTCGGCAAGGCCATTTCCGATTTCCAGGGCGTGCAATGGCTGCTCGCCGACATGGCAAAGGACATCGAGGCCGCGCGTCTTCTTGTCCATTCGGCCGCCTCCAAGATCGACCGGGGCCTTGACGCGACGAAGGCCTGCTCCATCGCCAAATGTTTCGCCGGAGACATGGCCGTTCAGCGCACCGCCGACGCCGTGCAGGTTTTCGGCGGGTCGGGGTATATCCGCGGCTTCGAGGTCGAGCGGCTCTATCGCGACGCAAAGATCACGCAGATCTACGAAGGCACGAACCAGATCCAGCGGATGATCATTGCGCGTGAACTTCTGAAGAAGGGAGCAAGGGCGTGATTGCTTCGACCGCGAAACCCGTGGCACTGGTGACGGGCTCGTCCCGCGGTATCGGCCTTGCCGCTGCCGAAGCCCTGGCGCGGGAAGGGTTCTCCGTCGCAATCAACGGGCTGTCGGCCGACGACGAATTGGCGGCCGCTGCCGCACGCGTCTCCAGCAACGGCGCACGGGTGATCGCGGTTGCCTTCGACGTCGCAGACTTGGCTGCTCACGAAGCCGCGCTTACGAAGATCGAGGCGGAGCTCGGCCCGCTCACGACGCTCGTCAACAATGCGGGGGTGGGCGTGCTGAAGCGCGGCGACCTTCTCGAGGTGACGGAAGAGAGCTGGGACCGTTGCCTCAGGGTGAATGCCAAGGCGATGTTCTTTCTGAGCCAGGCTTTCGCGCGCCGACTTCTGGCTCGGGAGCGAAGCCCGCTTTTCCACTCGATCGTCAACGTCACTTCGTCGAATTCCGTGGCGGTCGCCGTTCAGCGCTCGGAATATTGCGCCTCCAAGGCGGCGGCGTCGATGGTTTCCAAGGCGCTTGCGGTCCGTCTCGGGCGGGAAAACGTCGCAGTTTATGACGTCCAGCCCGGTCTGATCGCCACCGAAATGACCGCTCCGGTGATCGACTCCTATCGCGAGCGCGCGGAGCAGGGGCTGACGCTTTTTCCGCGCGTCGGAGAGCCCGAGGAGGTCGGGGCCGTGATCGCCTCGCTCGCCTCCGGCAGGCTCCCCTACACGACAGGACAGACGATCTCGGCTGATGCCGGCATGCTCGTTCCGCGATTTTGAGGTCTCCAATGAAAATTGCTCTTCCCGACACCGAAGGCAGACTGGCCGAATACGGCCTTTCAGGCAAAGCGATAGCAGGCGCGGCCCTCGGTTCCGATCCCGCTCGTGTCGTCTATTCCGCCGCCCATGTCGTGGCAGACCCGTTCACCGCCAACGAGCCCTCAGGACGGGCAACCGTCGACTGGCCAAAGACGCTGGAGTTCCGCCGCTATCTTGCGGGGCTGGGGCTCGGGATCGCCGAGGCCATGGACACGGCCCAGCGCGGCATGGGCCTGGACTGGGCGGGCGCCCTGGAACTCATTCGCCGCACAAAAGCCGAGCTGCCGGACGCGCTGATTGCAAACGGCTGCGGGACCGATCATCTGGACCTTTCCAAGTCCCACAGCATCGACGACGTGAGACGTGCCTATCTCGATCAGGTCGAAGCGGTGCAGAAGCTGGGCGGGCGGATCATCCTCATGGCGTCGAGGGCGCTGGTTCGGGCGGCCAGGGGGCCGGACGATTACATCAGGGTCTATTCCGACGTGCTCGATGCCTGTGATCACCCGGTCATCCTGCACTGGCTAGGAGACATGTTCGACCCGCAGCTTGCCGGGTATTGGGGTGGCGAGACATTCGAGCCCGCGATGCAGACGGCATTGGCCGTCATCGAAGCGAACGTCCGCAAGGTTGACGGCATAAAGATCTCCCTGCTCGACAAGGACAAAGAAATAGCGATGCGCCGGCTGCTGCCGGCGGACGTCAAGATGTACACCGGAGACGATTTCAACTACCCGGAACTTATTGAAGGCGACGAGCAGGGTTTTTCGCATGCACTTCTCGGCATCTTCGATCCGCTCGCGCCGGCTGCCGCTTTTGCGGTGCAGAGACTTGGCGAAGGCGACGTTGCCGCGTTCCGCGCGACATTGGATCCGACAGTGCCGCTGGCACGGCTGATCTTCCGGGAGCCGACCCAATACTACAAGACGGGCGTGGTCTTCCTGGCCTGGCTGAACGGCTTCCAGGACCACTTCGTGATGCTGAACGGCGCGCAGGCGATGCGGCCGCTTCCCTATTTCACCGAGGTTTTCCGCCTAGCGGATCAATGCGGTCTCCTTCGCGATCCGGAAGTGGCCGTCACCCGCATGAAGCGTCTCCTCGCAGTCTACGGGGTGTGAGATGAGGGACTTCTCTTCGGATCACTCGGCCCTTGCACTGAACACGGCGAGCCTCGGCCACAACCTCGAGGGCCGCGGTGCGAGCTGGACTAGCGAACAGGTCATCGATGCCTGTGCCGAGCGCGGCTTCGGGAGCATCGTGTTCTGGCGGCGCGAGATCGGCGCACGCGCCGTGGAGATCGGCGAACGGGTTCGTTCCGCCGGGCTTGCCGTGGCGGGTCTGTGCCGGACGCCCTTTCTGGTAGGCACCCAGGCGACGGATGTCGAAAGCGTCATCGACGACTTCAAGAGGTCGATCGACATGGCCGCAGCCTTGGGGGCTCCGGTCTTAACGATCGTCGTCGGAGGCGTGCATCCGGGGACCAAAGGGATTGCCGAAAGCCTGAAGATCGTTGCGGACCGCGTTGCCGAGGCGGCTCCCTGCGCACAGGCAAGCGGCGTGAAACTGGCTCTGGAGCCGCTCAATCCCGTCTACGCCGGCAACCGCTCCTGCCTCACGACGCTTCGCGATGCCGTGGACCTTTGCGATCGCATAGCTGCCCCGAATGTCGGCATAGCCGTGGATGTCTACCATGTCTGGTGGGACACGGAGCTTGAACGGCAGTTGAACCGTGCCGGCGCCGAGCGAATATATGGCTATCATCTCTGCGACTGGCTCGCCGAAACCAATGACGTGCTTCTCGACCGCGGCATGATGGGCGACGGCGTCGCCGATCTCAAGACGATCCGTTCATTCGTTGAAGGCGCCGGCTATCGCGGCCCTTGCGAGGTCGAAATCTTTTCCGCGAACGACTGGTGGAAGCGCGATCCCGGCGAGGTGCTGGACGTGATGGTCGAGCGTTTCCGCAACTGTTGCTGACAGAGAGTAGGAATCCATGAAAATACTTGTGACGGTGAAACGGGTCGTCGACTACAACGTCAAGATCCGGGTCAAAGCGGATGGAACGGGCGTCGAGCTTGCCAATGGGAAGATGTCGATGAACCCCTTCGACGAGATCTCGGTCGAAGAGGCGCTGCGGCTGAAGGAAGCCGGCAAGGCGAGTGAAGTGGTGGTCGTGTCGATCGGCCCGGCCAAGGCGGAAGAGACGCTCAGG
>NZ_NWVE01000014.1:0-127481 GCF_002885915.1 Sinorhizobium sp. M4_45 | reverse complement strand
CACTCTGTGACCGAAGCCACCGGCATCAGGTCACGCATTGGAGAATGGTTCAGAACCGAAGGACAGCAAAAGCGATCTGTCCGGCGGAAGAAAGACTTTGCCGATCGGTGCGAGTGCCGGTCAAAACGTAACCGAACCCAAGGAAAAGCCGCCAAATGGAGGTGTTTTGCCCCTTGAGTTCTTTCATTGGAGAATTCAATGACAACCAAGCACTATATCGCAGCCGCTATCGTCTCGTTTGGGACCCTTGCGAGCTTCGGACCCGCGCTCGCCGCCTTCGACTACTACGAAGGCGTTGATATCAATGCGAAGAGCCGAGCCGCTTCGCCCGCCAAGAAAACCGACGATAGCGCGACCGGCGGCATCAGGACGAAATCCGCCATATATGGCTTCCCAAGCACGGTGAAACCGGTTCAACGGGTCGTGAAGGGCGGTGAAGGTGGATACTACCAGGGACTCAGCCGCCAGCGTTGAGAGCATTCAGAAGAGCGTCGCTTGCTGACCAGCTTCTGTTTGCTGCCCAACCGGCAGCAACGTCATCGCCTCTGCAGGGAACGGCCTCTGCAGCGCCTTGGCGTCCTTCCAATCGGCCGTCAGCCACAGCTCGATTTCCTCCGGCTCGGTCAGGATGATGGACATTGCTTTCGGATGGATCGGCTTGACGACTGAGTTGGCCTCGCAGGTGAGAAGGCGAACAGTTCGTGCTCGCCGACCCGCGGGGCCAATGGGAAAAGCCGAGGTTTCGAATGTTGGTGACGCCGTAATCGGGCCTGCCATCTGTGACTGTCGGCGGCGACGGCATGCCCCAGGTCAGATTGACCAGCTCGCGCTCGCCATCGGCGTTGTTGCGGATCACACGCCCTGCTTGTTGGGGAATACTTCCGTTGTCGGGCTGGCCCAGTCGGTCATGTCGCTATGCCGGCGCGCCGCATGCCACAACTCATCGAATTCGACTTCGATGCGGTATCGATTGCACATCCACCCACTCCGAATCGCGGTCGATCCTGCCGAGCCGCCAACCATTGTTGCTCTTGTTTCCGCAGCGTGAACATCGGAGCTTCGACCGTAATTCGTCACGGGTGCTCTGGCTGCCGAACCTCGAGGCGATCTCCCAGCGGTTCACCCAATTGCGAAAATCACACGCAGCGCAGCGCGCGCCAAGGATCTTTGCAGGATGGCTCACCGCGTGCGGGCAAAGCAGACCCACGTATCACCGCAACTACCCGCTGGTCAGTCAGGCACTCGGTTGATCTTGGTGAAAAACTGCGTGGACTCGCTTGTCAGACTCGACGGTGCGATCTGCCTCATCCACTCACCGTCCTATCGCGGCCATCGGCGGGCGGGTGCTGAAACGGCCAAGGACGCAACTGTCACCGCGACCGCACGGGCAGACAGCATCTCACTCTACATCGCAAACGCCAACTGCCTTTATAGCGCTTGATACATAACGAAGGCGTCAACGTAGCCATGCGTCGGGTGCCTGAACGCGCCGGGCAATGTGCCCACGACTTCAAAACCCATTTTCTGCCATAGCGAAATGGCCCGCAGGTTGGTGCTCACGACGAAGTTGAACTGCATCGCCCGATACCCGTGGGCGCGGGCGGTTGCCATTGAGTGTTCGCACAAACTACGTGCGACGCCTTTGCCGGTCGCATTAGGTGCTGTGACGTATCCACAGTTGCAAACATGCTGACCACCGCCCGCCTGATTGGAACGCATGTAATAGGTGCCGAGGATGGCGCCCGCTTGCTCGGCTACGTACACTTCCTTGTCTGCCCCCATCCAGTACGCGAGAGCCTCTGCCCGGCTCAGGTTGGGATCAAGCGCATAGGTTTCTCCCGCTCGGATTATGGGTTCAATAATCGACCAGACGGCGGGAGCGTCTGCGGATGAGGCGGGGCGAATATACATGGCGGCATCATTAGCCTTGGCGGTAGGCGCTGAGAAGCGGGTCATGGTGTTTTATCCTTTGCGAACTGGCAAATGGCGGCTCCGCCTCGGCGCTTCGAGGTTGCATCACCCTCCACGCGAAATCGAAAGAGCCAACCTGACCTTTCGTCCCGAGTTTGTGCTGATGGGCCGAGGAATCCGGCCGGTACGCGGCTGAGGCTCTGCGGCTTGAGCGTCATCCGCACCGTCATGGCATCGACCAGCATCTTGTCCCAGCCGGAGAGGAAGCACCCGAGATGGTGCTTGCTCCGCGCCGAACCGGCGGCGGCGGCATCCACGGCGTAGCTTGGCCGGTTATGGGAGCATTGGTCAGCGTTGATCGAGCAATTTGATCTGGAGATCTTCCCAGTGCTCCTGGAACGCCTCCCGCGCCGTATCGTAGTGTCGGCTTTTTAAGCTGTTGATGAGCCGCTCGTGTTCTTCCGCCATTTCTTCGGCAGTGGCGTAGAAATCCTGCCGCTGTGCGAGGAGAAGCTCGATCTCGCCCTCGAGGTCTGAATAGGTTCGCTTCAGCCGAGCGCTGCCGCTGGCGGCGATAATCGCGCGGTGGAAGTCACGGTCCGCGCCAACCAACAGGGATCGGTCGGTGGATAGAGTCGACCTGTGCATAACCTCGACCGCCTCCAGCGCCTGAGATGGGATGACGCCGGTCAGCACGATCAGACGAATGGCCTCGCCTTCGATGGCGCCGCGCACACGTGTGATATCGACGATATCGTCGGGCCCGAATTCAGGCACCACAAAGCCTCTGTTCGGTATCTGACGCAGCAGCCCCTGCGTGACGAGCACCTGGGCTGCTGTACGGAATGTGTGCCGCGAGGTCGAATGCTCCTCGCACATCTTCACGTCGCGAAGGAACTCGCCCGGATGGAAATCTCCCGACAAGATGCGCCGTCGCAAGGCGTGTGTCAGGGTTTCCACCGCGCTAGCCGGCATGGGCTCGACTTTCATCTCAAGATCTTCGGCTTGATACTTGGCGTGCAGCGTCGGCATGGCTTTGGCTTTGCTCGTTGATTTTGTTTTCATACCTACGCCACATGCGGCGGCATAGGGCAAGGGAGATGATATTGTGCCCCCCGGCTGCATGGGGGTGAGTCCTAGATCTGCACGGACCGAAGCGCCTCGTCGACGCCCTCGAGGAGACGCGCCGCGTTGGCCGATGTGAAGACGAGCGGGGGCCTGATCTTCAGGATATGAGCGTCCGCTCCCGTCGCGGAAATGAGGATGCGCCGGTCGCGCAATGCATTGACGGCAGCAAGCGCACGGTCCATGTCCGGCGTTTTCCGGTCTCTATCCCCGACGAGTTCGACGGCGAAATAGAGGCCGACCCCGCGAACATCGCCGACGAATTCATATTTCCTCTGCAGGTCCCGCAGGCCGTCGAGGATTTCGCCGCCGACCTTGGTGGCGTTGTCCAACAAGCCCTCTTCGACGATCGTGTCGAGCACGGCTCTTGCCGCGGCAATAGCGACGGAGTTGCCGCCAAACGTGTTGAAGTAGCGCATGCTGGAACCGAATTCGGCGATGAGTTCGGGTCGCAGGACTACGCCGGCAACGGGATAGCCGTTGCCCATGGGCTTGCCCATTGTCACGATGTCCGGATCGACCTTGTGACGGGAGTGACCCCAAAAATGGGTGCCGGTCCGCCCGAATCCGGACTGCACCTCGTCGGCGATGAACAGGCCGCCTGCCTTGCGCACCACTTCCGCCACCTGCGCCAATACGTCCGTCGGATCGACATAGAGACCATCGGAGGAGAAGACGGAGTCGGCGATGAAGGCCGCCAGGCCG
Source organism: Sinorhizobium sp. M4_45 (assembly GCF_002885915.1). Taxonomy (NCBI): domain Bacteria; kingdom Pseudomonadati; phylum Pseudomonadota; class Alphaproteobacteria; order Hyphomicrobiales; family Rhizobiaceae; genus Sinorhizobium; species Sinorhizobium sp. M4_45. The sequence continues at coordinate 123,740 of NZ_NWVE01000014.1, read as the reverse complement.
CCGCCATGCCGCTCCATGTCGGCGATCTGCCGCGTGACATCCTCCGCCATCCGCCGGCCGATTTCCTCGACGGGTAGGCGGTAGGAATCGGGCGCGGCGACCGTGCGGACATAGGGATCCAGAGCCGACTTCTTGCCGAGCGACGGCGAGATTGCCGCCACCGCGCCGCTGTTGCCGTGATAGGCTTCGGCCGTGACGATGACGCCGGTCTTGCGTGTGTGGTAACGCGCGATACGCAAGGCGAGATCGTTAGCTTCCGAGCCGGTGCATGTGAACATCGCGCATCCGGTTCGGCCGAGTTCGCCACCGAACGTATTGATCAGGGCTTCGGCATAGTCCAGCAGGGGCTCCTGCATGTAACGCGTGTGGGTACAGAGTATCTCGAGCTGCCTCTGGATCGCCTCGATGACGCGTGGATGAGAGTGACCCAGCGATACCACGTTGTTATAAGCGTCGAGATATTCGGCGCCGTGCTTGTCATAGAGGAAGACGCCCTTGGCACGGGAGATCTCGACCGGCGACTTGTAGAAGAGCCGATAAGCGGGCCCGAGCAGCCTTTGCCGCCTGGCGATATGCGCCAAGTCTTCCCTTGTGAGATGAGACGTGTCCTGGGGGTTGAAGCCATTTGGCATGTCGCCACGGAAGCCCTTGGGCAGGGTAGTCGATTGCTGGGACATCACGGTTCCTATCGTGTCAGAAGATCGGAAATCTGTGCGGTCGAAATCGAGTGGAACCACTCGAGGTGCGTCCAGCCGACTTCGGTATTGCGCAGGATATAGCGGCTATTCTCGGGGAATATTTCGGCACGCCAGCACGTCAGAAGCGCACGGACCGCAAGACGGCCCATCGACAGGAAGGGGATGAGCCGAAGTTCCTCGTCCGTCAGTTCGGCGTGGCGGAGATAGCCGCGCAGAACGTCGCGCGGTTCGTCGAACAGGTCACGCCGGTTCCCTTGGTCGAACGTTTTTGGCATTTGATTCATCAACGCCGTGGAGACATCAACGGCGACAGCGGTACGGACCGCATCGCCGAAGTCGATGACGCCGGTCAGGAACTGCGGGCTGGCGTGATTGACGACTAGGTTCGACGTATTGAAGTCGTTGTGGAGCACCTGCCGCCGGCACAGGTCGAGGCTCGGCTTGACTTCGGCAAACCGCTCGAGCGCGCGGACGGTCCAGGCCCGCTTGCCGCCCCCGGGGATGAAACTCAACAGATCGGCGAGATCGAGCAGATGGGTGACGTCCCATGCCAGCGCCCGGCCGTCTGCGGGATGCGAGAAATCGGCCATGGAATGACGCAGCTTTGCCAGAATTTCACCGATCCGCTCGCGCTGTGGGGCTGTGGCAGATGTCCGGTCGAGCGGAGTACCGGGGAGGAAGGTGATGAGACGCACCACCCGCCGCTCGCCGGCCCTGGTGGTGACGCTGGGCAAATCAACACCGTCGGCGTCGCGAAGTGCACGGGGGACGGGTAGATCTGGCGCCCGCTGCTCCAGATGACGCAGCAGGGCGACCTGAAAATCGAGCTCCTCCATCCGCTCGGAAGGATGAGCGATCTTCAGCACAAATTTCCCCCGGGCCGCGCAGTTGAGGAGGAACGTGTCGTCTTTCTCGGTTTCAAAGCGCGTGGCCGAGCCTCGCGCGCCATATAGCCGTGCGGCGATTTCTTCGGCTTCCGCAGCGCCCACGGGGTGACACGCCTCGGAAAGCTCAGGGACGCGGGCTGGCCCACACTGATGCTTGTGACCCATCTTTAACTCATTCAGATCCTGCCTCGGGAATGGGCAGCTCGAGGCCTTAGTATCTCACTTTCTAATTGTTGTACAACAATTTATTTTTTGATTGAGATTTCTTGCCGTTGGAATGGTCTTTCTCTGCCGAAGGACGATTGACGACTGCGCGAGATTTTCTGGTGAATGCGTGCACGAACGAGCGAATACTAGGGATTTTCGTCGCTTCACCACGCAATTTGTGTTGTGTGAATAACGACGCACTCAAGCTGCTGGTAACCAGCAGGACGATTGGTCCTCTAAAATTGTTGGACAATTTAATTGCCATTGCCACAAAGTTATGCCAATGTGCTCCTCACTGGCCGGAGTGCAGCAAGCAAGTTGGAGTGCTCCGCTGGGTGGAATTGGCCTGATACCAAAAGAGGCGAAGGCAATGAAACTGATCAGATACGCTGCCGCATTGCGGTCTATCGGCACCGCGACTCTTTAGACAGGCGGCATGCCCAGCAACCTGACCTTGTATAGGCACACTGTGCCGTGAAATTTGGAAGGAATACACGCCATGACTCGATTTCGACCGAAGTACGTCACCTTCGACTGCTACGGCACACTCACCAATTTCGATATGGCCGGCGCTGCGCGACGCGTCTACGCGGAGCGCCTCTCCCCAGAAACGATGGCCCGCTTTGTCGAGGCTTTTAGAGGCTATCGCCTTGACGAGGTGCTAGGGCCATGGAAACCTTTCCTCGAAGTGGTGCACAATTCCATCGAACGCAGTTGCAAACGCATCGGTATCCCGTTCAAACCCGAAGACGCGCAACGCATCTATGACGAAGTGCCAACCTGGGGTCCGCACCCGGACGTCCCGGCTGGCCTGTCCAGGGTGGCCGAGGAAATTCCGCTGGTCATCCTGTCGAACTCCATGAACAGCTTGATCATGTCGAACGTGGAAAAGCTGGGCGCGCCAATCCATATGGTCATCACTGCAGAAGAAGTCGGGGCATACAAACCTCTGATGAAGGGCTTCGAATACATGCTCGACAAGCTCGGCTGCGGGCCCGAAGACATTACTCATGTGTCCTCATCTTTCCGCTACGACCTGATGACCGCCTATGACCTGGGCATCAAGAGCAAGGTCTGGGTCAACCGCGGCCATGAGCCAGCCAATCCCTATTACGAATATACCGAGATCGAGGATATCGGCGGGTTAGCCGCCGCCGTTGGCCTGGAGCCCGCACTCAGGCGCGCCTGAAAAACTAGCGCTCAGGCACTGTTGCTACGATGAGACCGGGGCGGTTCATTCGCCCCTTCTCTTTATCGCTCGAAGGGAGCAAAGCACGGCCTTTCCGGGGACCCCTTCCGCACGAGTGACCTGCTGGCGTTAGAGAATGGTGTGATCCGAACGTGACGCAACGGCCATTCAGAGGACCTATATGAACGGCCTCCGAGGAAAACGGCCGCAATCTGCTGGTCGACTCCGTACATCGGACGGAAGAGGCGGAATGGTACCCCGATGCGGGTACCATTGTCGGCGTTGAGGAGATGGGAGCGAGAGGTGGAACGGAGTGGGATGACCGGGTTGGCTTCCGGTCGCGGCGTGCTCGCGTGATCGATGTCTACTCGTGCTCTGCTAGCCACTCCGAAGCAGAGATGTGCGGAACCCTGTGCACATTACCCTCGGAAGAAGGCGTTTTAGGACACGTTTCGTCGCTCGACGGTGAAATGTGCGCGACGTCTGATGGTAGTGTCCAGGCCATCGCTCATGGGCGCATGTCACGGCATAAGACGCAGGGAGGCACATGTCGCAGGACGGTGAAGGCCGAGTTTTGGTCGCGGAGCGCAACCCGTTGGTGATTGCCGCTCTTCGTGGACTTTTTTCCGAAAACGCCAGGTTTTCCATGGTTGATACGGCGCGGACATCGGCCGAACTTTGCGAGAAGCTTGCCTCCGTCGAGACGGACTGCGTGCTGCTCAGTTGGCAGCTCGACGATGCCGAGGCGCCCGAAGTGCTCGCCGATCTCGGCCGGCTCGGATTCGACCCCCGGATCGTTCTCTTCGCCGACACCAGCAATCCTTCGGTCGTCAACGAGACGATCCGGCTTGGTGTCAATGGTCTCTGCTACCAGTTCGAAGATCCTGAAATCCTGTTCGCGACGCTCACCGCCGTAATGCAGGGTCGGATCTGCATTCCCTATACGGTGCTCTCGAAAATCTCGAACACGCCGTTCCAACAGCTCACCTCTCGGGAAACCGAGCTGCTCGGCATGCTGGCCAATGGTTGGACCAATATTCAAATCGCCGCCAGAACAGGCATTTCCGAGAATACCGTGAAATACCACCTCAAAAATCTGTACGACAAGCTCGAGGTGCGCAATCGCGCCATGGCAGTCGCCCTTTACGCCAAGGAGCGCCGGCGCAAACAGGAGTGACTACCTGCGGGTAGTCTTCTCCTACCCATCTCCTCCAGGCGACCACCCGTCAGGGCCGCGCTCGCGCTGCCCGTCCGGCATTCTTTTCTGCCTGAGCGAGTGTTGTGCGGGCATGCCCCGAAAGGCAGCTTTGGTGCCGAGGAAACGCCGTCCGCGGACGCAGCCATTGGAGGAACGATGTCAGGCTACAATCATCTCTTCATTCCGGGCCCCACCAACATTCCCGAGCAGGTTCGCCAGGCGATGAACCTGCCGATGGAGGACATGCGCTCTCCAGGCTTTCCGGAGCTCACGCTGCCGCTCTTTGCCGACATCAAGAAGGTCTTCAAGAACCAGACCGGTCGCGTGTTCATCTATCCGTCGTCCGGCACCGGCGCCTGGGAAGCGGCAATGACCAATGTGCTCTCCCCCGGCGACAGGGTACTGATGAGCCGCTTCGGCCAGTTCTCGCATCTCTGGGTCGACATGGCCGAACGCTTCGGTTTCGAGGTCGATTGCCTCGAGGGGGAGTGGGGAACAGGCGTGCCGGTCGAGCTCTATGCCGAGCGGCTCGCCACCGACAAGGCGCACCGGATCAAGGCCGTCTTCGTAACGCATAACGAAACCGCGACCGGCGTCACCTCGGATGTCGCCGCGGTGCGCGCCGCGCTCGACGCCTGCGGCCATCCGGCACTGCTCTTCGTCGATGGCGTCTCCTCGATCGGCTCGATCGATTTCCGCCAGGACGAATGGGGCGTCGACTGTGCTGTCTCCGGTTCGCAGAAGGGCTTCATGATGCCCGCCGGCCTCGGCTTCCTGTCTGTCAGCCAGAAGGCTCTCGAGGCGGCCAAGACCGCGCGCCACATGCGCTGCTACTTCTCCTTCGAGGACATGATCAAGACCAACGACACCGGCTACTTCCCCTACACGCCGCCGACGCAGCTGCTGCGCGGCCTCAGGGCCGCGCTGGACCTGATTTTTGAAGAAGGCCTGGAGACTATCTTCGTCCGCCATCATCACCTCGCCAACGGCGTCCGCGCCGCGGTCTCCGCCTGGGGGCTCAAGCTCTGCGCGACCGAACCGAAGTGGCATTCCGACACCGTCTCGGCGATCCGTCTGCCGGAGGGCATCGATGGGGTTGAGGTCATCCGCCACGCCTACCAAGCCTACAACACCTCGCTTGGCAGTGGGCTCAGCAAGGTAGCCGGCAAGGTCTTCCGCATTGGCCATCTCGGCTCGCTGAACGAGGTCATGGTCCTGGGCGCGCTTTCCGCCGCCGAACTGACGCTGCTCGATTGCGGCGTGAAGATCGAAGCGGGCGCGGGCGTGGGTGCGGCGATCAGCCAATTCCGTTCTGCCCCCGCCGCGTCGTCAGCCAAGGCAGCCTGAAAACCGGCAAGGAGAGGAAATCATGAGCCATACGATAAACCATCTCCGCCGCCTGCGGCTGCAGCGCAGCGAACTCGCAGTACCGGGCTCGAACCCTGAAATGATCGGGAAGGCCGTCAATTCCGACGCCGACTACATCTTCCTCGACATCGAGGATGCGGTGGCGCCGCCGGACAAGGAGCGGGCCCGCGCCAATATCATCGCAGCGCTGAACGAGATCGACTGGCGCGGCCGCGGCAAGACCATTTCGGTACGCATCAACGGGCTGGACACGCATTACATGTACCGCGACGTCGTCGACCTGATGGAGCAGGCCGGCGACCGGATCGACACCCTGCTGGTGCCGAAGGTCGGCGTGCCCGCCGACCTCTATATGGTCGAAGCCATGGTCAACCAGATCGAGATCGCCAAGGGCTACAAGACCCGCGTCGGCCTCGAGGCGCTGATCGAGACCGCGCTCGGCATGGCCAATGTCGAATCCATCGCATCCTTCGGCGGACGCCTCGAAGCGCTGCATTTCGGTGTCGCCGACTACGCCGCGAGCCTGAAGGCCCGTACGGTCAATATCGGCGGGCTCAACCCGGATTATCCCGGCGACCAGTGGCATTTCGGCCTTTCGCGCATGACGGTCGCCTGCCGAGCCTATGGTTTGCGCGCCATCGATGGCCCCTTCGGAGATTTCTCCGATCCCGACGGCTACAAGGCGGCTGCGCGCCGTGCCGCAGCCCTCGGCATCGAAGGCAAGTGGGCGATCCATCCGAGCCAGATCGCACTCGCTAACGATATCTTCTCTCCACCGGAAAACGAGGTCGACCGCGCCCGCCGCATCATTGAGGCGCTGAAGCTCGCCGAGAGCCAAGGCAAGGGTGCCGCATCGCTCGAGGGCAAAATGATCGACGCGGCATCCGAGCGCATGGCCCGCAACGTGCTCGCCACCCACGAAGCAATCATCGCCAGCCGCTGAGGGAGACAGAGATGGACATTCACGAATATCAGGCCAAGGAACTTCTCGCCCGCTACCAGATCCATATCCCGCGCGGCGGCCTTGCCTATAGTCCCGAGCAGGCGGCTTATCGTGCCAGGGAGATCGGCGGTGACCAATGGGTGGTGAAGGCGCAGGTCCACTCCGGTGCGCGCGGCAAGGCGGGCGGTGTCAAGCTCTGCTCCTCCGACCACGAGATCGTCGAGGCCGCCGATTCCATGCTCGGCCGCACGCTTGTGACGCACCAGACCGGCCCGCAGGGAAAACTGGTCAGCCGCCTCTATGTCGAGGAGGCGATGGATATCGCACGCGAGATTTATATCGGCTTCGTGCTCGACCGCAAATCCGAGCGCATCATGATCGTCGCCTCGTCTTCGGGCGGCATGGAGATCGAGGAGATCGCCGAGGCCGAGCCGGACTCGATCATCCGCGCGACCGTCGATCCCGGTGTCGGCATGCAGGACTTCCAGGCCCGCGAGATCGCATTCGGGCTCGGCATCGACAATGCCCTGATCGGCCGCGCCACGCAGACCCTGCTCGGCTGCTATCGCGCCTTCGTCGACTATGACGCCTCGATGCTGGAGGTCAATCCGCTGGTCGTGACGCATCGGGGTGACCTCGTGGCGCTCGACGCGAAAATGAGCTTCGACGAGAACGCGCTCTTTCGCCGGCCGCATATCTCCGAGATGCGCGACAAGAGCCAAGAGGATCCGCGCGAAACCTACGCGTCCGACCGTGGGCTCTCCTATGTCGGTCTCGACGGCAATATCGGCTGCATCATCAACGGTGCGGGCCTGGCGATGGCGACCATGGACATGATCAAGATCGCCGGCGGTGAGCCCGCGAATTTTCTCGACATCGGCGGCGGCGCCTCGCCCGATCGCGTGGCGAAATCCTTCCGCGCCGTGTTGAACGACAGACAAGTCGAGACGGTCCTCGTCAACATCTTCGCCGGCATCAACCGCTGCGACTGGGTGGCCGAAGGCGTGATCAAGGCTTTGCGCGAAGTCGGCGTGCCGGTTCCACTCGTCGTCCGCCTCTCCGGCACCAACATGGAAGAGGGCCGGCGCATCCTCGCCGAAGCCGGCGAAAACATCATCGTCGCGGAAACGCTGGCCGAAGCTGCCGACAAGGCAGTCGCCGCATGGCGTTCGTTCACTGCCGGCAAGGCTGCTTGAGGAGCCCAGACATGTCCATTCTGCTCGACAAGAATACCCGCGTCATCGTCCAGGGCTTCACCGGCAAGATCGGCAGCTTCCACGCCGAAGATATGAAGCGCTACGGCACCAACGTGGTCGGCGGCGTCACCCCGGGCAAGGGTGGCCAGACCCATCTCGGCATGCCGGTCTTCAACACGGTGAAGGGCGCCGTGCAGGAAACCGGCGCGGATGCCTCAATCGTCTTCGTTCCGCCGCCCTTTGCGGCCGACTCGATCATGGAAGCGGCCGACGCCGGCATCCGGCTCTGCGTCTGCATCACAGACGGGATCCCGTCCCAGGACATGATCAGGGTCAAGCGCTACATGCGGCGCTACCGCTATGAGGACCGCATGACGCTGATCGGGCCGAATTGCGCCGGCATGATCACGCCCGGCGAGGCGCTGATGGGGATTATGCCCGGATCGATCTATCTGTCCGGCCGCATCGGCATCGTCGGCCGCTCGGGCACGCTCGGCTATGAGGCCGCAAGCCAAATGAAGGCACTCGGCATCGGCGTGTCGACCTCGGTTGGTATCGGCGGCGACCCAGTCAACGGCTCGTCCTTCAAGGACATGCTGGAGCTCTTCGAGCAAGATCCAAACACCGATGCGGTCTTGATGATCGGCGAAATCGGCGGCCCGCAGGAGGCTGAAGCCGCACTATGGGCGCGCGACCACATGAAGAAGCCGCTGATCGCCTATATCGCAGGCCTTTCGGCGCCGAAGGGCCGCCGCATGGGCCATGCTGGCGCGATCATCTCCGCCTTCGGCGAATCGGCGCAGGAAAAGGTCGAAATCCTGAAGAGTGCGGGTGTCGCGATCGTTCCGACCCCGTCGTCCTTCGGCGACACAGTGGCGGACGTGCTGTCCGCCATGGGCAAGGCTGCCTGATTGGGAAAGCCCGTCGGGAGCGCGACAAAACAGACGCGGACGGCGATGGGGATGAAGGTGGTCGAGAATAGCACGCCTTTGTCGACGGACGCGATCCGCCGGATAGGGTCGCATGAGGGTGGGCCGCGCGGTAGCACCGGCCGCCGAGGGACTAACTAGGAGGAGGAAAAAATGCAGCAATCACGACCTAGTCGGATCGATCCGGCCGTATTCTGGCCGGCCATGTTCATCATCCTGGGATTCGTCGGCTGGGGGACGGTGTTTCCTGAAAGCCTGTCCTCTATCTGCAAGGTGGTTCTCAACAGCATCATTGACGGCTTCGGCTGGGGGTTCGTCGTTTCTTCGGCCGGCTTCCTGATCTTCGCACTCTTCCTGGCCGTAAGCCGCTTCGGCAAGATCCGGCTCGGACAAGATGACGAGCGGCCGGAATTCCGTACCGCCTAGTGGATCTGCATGATGTTCAGCGTCGGCATGGGCATCGGCATTGGCCTAATGTTCTGGGGCGTCGCCGAACCCATCTATCATTTCGACAGCCCGCCGCATGGGCAGGCCGCTCCGAGGAGTCTCGAAAGCCCCGTCGCGATGAAGTATTCCTACTTCCACTGGGCGCTTCACCCCTGGACCATCTACGCGGTGGTTGGCCTCGCCATCGCCTATTTCACCTTCCGCAAGGGAAAGTCTGCTGCTTCAGATCGAGGCCCCTCGAGCGAGAGTGGCTCGATCATTCGAGTATATTCGGCGAAGATCGCGCGGATCTGCTGCGAAACCGCTTCATAGACGTCGAAGCGCGACGCGAAGATCAGGTCCGGGCATTTTTGCTTGGCGGTCACCGACGGCATCGCCGAGTGGACACCATAGCCTCATAGCTTGCCGCCGCCACCACGCCGCAGGCCGCCGATCCGCCGACGGCGATTGGTTTATTTCGAAGTGCCGGATTATCCCGCCGCTCGACCGACGCATAAAACGCGTCCATGTCGACATGGACGTTTTTTCGAACTGGGATCGAGCTCATGTCGTTCATGGCGGCTTCAGCGATCGCGATTGCGTCGGCATGTGGAATACGCCGAACAAAGCGAGCACATGGCAGGCTTCGTCGCGATAACAACCATTTCAGCGTGCGCCTCGAGCTCGCGATCGAAACTACCGGCCGCCGGCGGCGTTGTCATCCTGTCAAAGCAACACGGGAGAGCCAGATGACGGACGACAGGACTACGACGATCAGTGCGACATTCGAAACGCGAGAGGCCGCCGACCTTGCTGTCGAACATCTGGTTCAGCAGCACGGAATATCCCGGGCCAACATCTTCATCCGAGCGGCCGGCGACCGCAACACCGCCGGTGCGGCGCCGTCGGGTGGCGACGCCTCGCATGAAGAGGGCGCTCGTCGTGACGCGCCGCTCGCAGGCGGAATCGAGGTCTCGGCGGACATTGCATCCAGCCAAGCCACTGCCGTCGAGCGCAGTTTCGCAGACGCTGGCGCGCTCCGGGTATCGAGCCGCTGAGCATGGCCGACAATCTCTCAAAATATCGTGCCAAGCGCGATTTTCAGAAGACAAACGAACCGAGCGGTCAGGCTCAGGTCAAACCGTCGAACCGCCGGCGATTCGTGATCCAGAAGCACGACGCCACACGGCTTCACTATGATCTGCGGCTCGAGCTCGACGGCGTGTTCAAGAGCTGGGCGGTGACCAAAGGACCCTCGCTCGATTCGCATGACAAGCGCTTGGCCGTCGAGGTTGAAGATCACCCGCTCGACTACGGCGACTTCGAAGGCACCATTCCCATAGGTCAATATGGCGGTGGCACGGTGATGCTGTGGGACCGCGGCTATTGGGAGCCGGAAGGCAGGAAGTCGCCGGAAGAGGCCCTGAGGAAGGGTGACTTCAAGTTCACGCTCGAGGGCAAGCGGCTGCACGGCAGCTTCGTCCTGGTCCGTATGCGCAATGACCGCGATGGCGGCAGCTTCTGCAAGACCACCGGCGGCAGGGGACTGCATGTCGTCACCCCGCTTGCCATCAATAAGCGCAAGCCTCTGTCATGGTCAGAGGCCAAGGGCTTCACCCATGATGTCTGCCAAGAAATGGCTCGCGACAATCCCGGCCTCTATCTCATCAAGATGACCAAGAGCCTTCGCGGCGGAAGGATCTTCCTCGACTATCTCCGCAACGATCGGATGGCGACGGCCGTGGCGCCGCTGTCACCGCGGGCTCGCCCGGGCGCGACAGTCTCGATGCCGCTCAACTGGACGCAGGTGAAATCGAACCTAAACCCGAAGCGATATACCGTGCGCACGGTACCGGCTCTGCTTGCGAAAACCACAGCCTGGCAGGACTATTGTGACGGCAACGGCCGCTCGAACAGGATGGATGAAGAAACGAACGACCAATCTCCCGCGCCCGCCCGTGTGGGCGCCACGACAGACCTACCTCATGACCGAATAACGATTGCACAGTTTCGGGAGGCGTTCCCGCGTGCCCGCTGGAGCGACAGGTTGAACGCATGGTTCGTGCCGGGCCGCACAGCCCAAAAGCGCATCAGCCGCTGGCTGGCCGAGATGGAGGCGGAGGCCGACAGGTTTGCGGACGAGAAGGGCAGGGACGCCTTCGCCTTCGAGCCGATCGAGAGCCGCTACCTTGAGGCCGGGCCGGCAACCTTTCAGATCCGGACCCCCTATTCACGTAGCGTCATCGACGAAATACGCGAAATCCCGCACGCGCGCTGGGACGCCGATCGGCGCCTCTGGACTGTACCTTACCGCTCGTTTGACGAACTCCGGCGGCGCTGGCCGGCGATCGAACGGGCCGCTATGCGCAGCGAGCCCGAAGCCCGCCGCAAAAGGCGCGAAGCGCTCAAGGGTACAGAGGCAGACGAGACGTCCAAAGCGAAGGCAAGGGAGCGCCGGCGCAAGCGCTATCCGGTTCCCGCCCATGACGCCCCGCCGCTCGAGCGCGCGATCGGCACGCATGTCGGCGTCGTCTTCTTCACCGGCACGGACGGTGAACTGGCCGGCCCGGCGGCGGTGAGTATGTTCTATTTTCCCGCGGCTGAGCGCGAAGAATATGTCTGGGCCTCCTGGCGAGCGGGCGCACTCGAGGAACTGGTGACGGCCTGGCCCGCACGAACACCGCCCACCCAGAGCCAGCTCGATCGAGGCTGGTGGACGCCGACGCTGGATGAGTTGCGGATCGCCCGACGGGACGCCAGATCGAAGCGTCGGGTCAGGGAGCGGAAGCAGAAGGATAATTCTTCCGGTGAGAGAACAGCAGACGGTCTGTGAGGAGTTTCAACGCCTACCTCAGATCGAGCCGCGGGAACTCGTCGGCCTCTGGAGGGGACGCGGCATACCGGCAGGACATCCGTTCGACGGCGTGCTGGAAAATCTCGGCTGGTTCGGCAAACGGTTCACGCCGGACATGCGCGCCGACGCATTGCTGTTTTGCTCGGGCGAACGCCGGCTGGTCGCCCTCGAACCGAGTTGGATACCGCTTGGCCTGGCGCTGCGCTTCCATCAGCTCGGGAGGACGCGTGTGGCGAGAAATCTGTTTTCCCATCTTCAGCGTCGACTGCGGGCGAGAGGGCCAGTGGCTTCCTTGAAGAGCTTGGTGTTTCGTGGCGTCGAGAGCGCAGCCATGGTCTATGACCACCAGCCCATCATCGATTTTTTCCGGCGCATCGATGAGGTGAGGATCATGGGGGCGATGACGATCAGAGGCGACGAGCGGATCTATTTCTTCGAACTCGAGCGTGTCGATGAGCCTTGAAAACCGGGGAGTGGGACATCATCTATCGCCTAGCACCCGTTTCGATGATCGCTTGGCCCGAGCAGTTTACCTGCCGCGCGCGGTCGTCCGGGTCCGACAGGGCGCTCCCCGCAAGGGTCGAGCGCCCTGTCTGTTTTAGCCGTCCGGCTTCCTGCTCATGTCGAACACCGCGGCGTTGGCCTGTACCTCGCGCAGTCCTTTGTAGGAAGCGTGTAGCGCAGACAGTTCCCAGCGGTGGAAAAGCGGTCTCTTGCGATACGACCGGTTTAAATCCAAAAAGCAGGTTGCTGTTGACCCCGCGCCGGCGCGCTCATTCCCGACATCAAATACCGCCATAGTGTCCACTTAGCACTTGGTGGACACTATTCCCACTCCGCGGCAGTGCCGGTAGGCGGTCATCACGCCACGCTTACGGCTAAGTTGCACCCTTCGCCAACGGAAACCGGCACCAAACCAAATCCCATCGCCCCAAGCATTCCGTAGATTGCCTTTTCACACGTGCCGAAGAGTTCTCAACTCGCTGATCGCAACGATGCTTGCGCGTTCGCCACCGGGTTATGTTAAAGCGGGCGCTGGTGAGGTGCGAGCCGATAGCCGGTTGCGCAATCCACGCCTTGAGAAGCACCCCTCCTCCGTATTCTCTGGGAAGTGGTCTCAGCGGAGTTGGAGTGCTTGCCACAGAGGGCGCAGTTTGCTTTCGTTCCTGCGTTTCAATTTGGGAAGAAACCAATGACGGTGCAGCGGCGGAGGCGGATCATAAAACGGCGGCGGAGTTCTGTTGGTCTGGCGCTTGTCGCTGCAATATCGTTCCTAGCGGGCATGACCGACGCCATAGGACTCATGTCCATCGGAGACTTCGTGTCCTTCATGAGCGGCAACACGACTCGTGCGTCCGTCGCACTCGTCCAAGGCGATGCCGCTCAAGGGTTGCTTCTCATAGGAGGGCTGGTCAGCTTCGTACTCGGCAACGCCGCGGGAGTGATCGTATCGATCCGGCTTAGACCGCAAGCCGCCTTGTTGTTTGTATCTGTTCTCCTCGCATGCGCCGCGTTGCAAGAAGGCCAACCAGAACTCCGTTTCGTTTTGCTCATTTTCGCCATGGGAGCGGTCAACGCCTCTGTCGAGCAGATCGAAGGTCTGCCGGTTGGTTTGACGTACGTCACGGGGGCACTCTCGCGCTTCGGCCGCGGACTCGGGCGGTGGGCGATGGGCGTCCGCAACACGCAGTGGATCATTCAAATCGTGCCGTGGCTTGGCATGTTTGCAGGAGCCATCATGGGCGCGGTCCTGGTGCGAGAAGCAGGGGATCTCGCTCTATGGGTGCCGTCGCTTGCCGCCCTGTTGCTTACTGCCGTAGCGTTCCAGATACCCCGCCGCTGGCAAAGTAGGTTCATCCAAAATCGTTAGGGCGAATGTGCCCGTGCTGTCCCTCTGCCACCGTATCCAAGTCAGGGTTGCCGGCCGCCCTGGTTTGTGCGGGCCACGGCCTCGCTTCTGAGACAACTTTCTCGTGGAAATGCCCTTCTTTGATGCCCGTCAAGGAACGCTGGTCCCCAGCCGCTAAGCTCTTGCTCGTTAGCGCTGCTCGAAGGGGGTGCGCACTGCCGGCTTCGCCGGCGCCGACATTGAGCTTTGGAGGATATCGACATGACGATGACAGCCGCTGTGGTCCGAGAGTTCGGCAAGCCGCTTGTGATTGAGGAAGTTCCGGTTCCGCAGCCAGGACCCGGACAGGTCCTGATCAAATACGAGGCCACGGGCGTGTGCCACACCGACCTGCATGCCGCCAAGGGCGACTGGCCGGTGAGACCCAATCCGCCTTTCATTCCCGGTCACGAGGGCGTTGGCTACGTTGCCAAGCTCGGCGCCGGCGTCACACACCTGAAGGAAGGGGACCGGGTCGGCGTGCCGTGGTTGCACACCGCCTGCGGCTGCTGCACGCCGTGCCGCACCGGCTGGGAGACGCTCTGCGGCAGCCAGCAGAATACCGGCTACTCGGTCGACGGCACTTTTGCCCAATATGGCCTAGCTGATCCCGATTACGTTGGGCGGCTGCCCAGGACGTTGGAATTCGGACCGGCGGCTCCGGTGCTCTGTGCCGGCGTGACAGTCTACAAAGGCTTAAAGGAGACCGAGGTCAGACCCGGAGAATGGGTTCTCGTCTCCGGCATCGGCGGCCTCGGCCACATGGCGGTCCAGTACGCCAAGGCCATGGGCATGCATGTCGCCGCAGCCGACATATTCTCCGACAAGCTCGCCCTTGCCGAGAACCTCGGCGCCGATCTTGTTGTCGACGCGCGGGCGCCCGACGTGGTCAAAGAGGTGCAGAGGCGAACAGGCGGCCTGCACGGCGCGCTGGTCACGGCAGTCTCGCCGAAGGCCATGGAACAGGCCTACAGCATGCTGCGTTCGAAAGGTACGATGGCGCTGGTCGGTCTGCCGCCCGGGCAGATCTGCCTGCCGGTGTTCGACACGGTGTTGAAGCGTATCACGGTACGCGGTTCGATCGTCGGCACCCGCCAGGATCTCGAGGAGGCATTAGAATTTGCCGGCGAGGGCAAGGTCGCGGCCCACTTCTCCTGGGACAAGATTGAGAACATCAACGCCATTTTCGAGCGAATGGAAGCAGGCAAGATAGACGGCCGTATCGTTCTCGATCTGAACGGTTGAGTTTTCGATTACAGACCGCGGTGTCGAAAAGACTACCCCCTGGCGACCTATCCGGTAGACAGGGGGTAGTCTCACTCTTGGTCTAAACGGCAGCGATATGACTCGCGCGGGAGTGCCTGGGAAGGCCTCGATGTCAATCTAATTCACTCTCACGCCATGTATGTAACTGGGGAGAGCGCAAAGCGTACTTATTGGATTCAACGAGTTCCCCAAAGAGCAGACCAATTATCAAAGCTTGCGCTCCCAACAGTCGGCTATCGCGGCTTCATTTTCTTACCGGCCGTCAGGGTCGGATACGGAGAGGACGGCACGTGTCACGAAGAACACGCCCATCTGTACCTCCCGCGTGCTTTTGCTCCTCGTGGAGCGCTTCGAATAGAGAACTCATCTCTCCAAGAGCGATGGTCTGAGACACGACGATGTCCAGTGCCGCTTCTCGCCACGGGGTTCGCTTCAAGGCGTTCATACAGTCCATCCCTTCATTATACTGAGTGGCTTTACTCATCGATGCCGGCAGACGCGCAACTGGCGCTTTCGGAAATCTCCTTCACCATGTCGCTTGCAAACCGAAGCTGGCGCGATTGTCTCAACAGACTTGAACCCAGCTCGGCGGTCGCGGCGATGTCGCCGAAGAGCAAGCCCGCTTCAACAATCATGCCGTCGTCCAACGCCGCGGGTTCGTTCGAGTCGAAATCAGCAAGCAACACGAGCAGCGCCTCGATCCTTCGCCGTTGCTCGTCGGCAGCGGCCAGCAGGCGCTGCGCGATTCGGTTCCGTTCAAGTTTTTCCAGGTCGCGCAGCGCCCCGTCCACTCGGTCGCGGCATTCACAGTCGACGGCGCTGCTCAGGACCGCGCCACGCATGCGCCCGACTGCGCGGCTGATCTCCTCGTTTGCTTGTGCGAAGGTCGATGCGATTTCCAATGCGGAATCGTTCGCTTTCATGCGTTTGCTCCGTGTGCAATGTTTCGTGCGCGGGCGACCCAGGCGGCGCCTTCCTGTCCGTGGTGAAACCCGTTGGAGAACGGGGCGGCGGGATAGATCTGCCGCAGCCGGACGAGACCGTCTTCAGCATCCACGTTGCCCTGCAGGACCTCGTCGTAGAGACGGGCGACCGCCACCATGTCGCAATCCTGTGGCGAAAGGCGAAAGCGCCTCACTCCGGAACCGATGAGGTCCGACAGATCGGCTAGGAGCGCCTGACAGGTGAAGGAAACCGTCTGCACGCCGTTGAGCGCCAGAAAGGACTGCCCGTCGAGCGTGTTCACGGCCAGTCCGTCAGGATCGTCCTTGCAGACGAACTGGCAGTTGTCCTTGATGTGCCCCTTGGCGCGGGCATGAGCGCAGCGGGCCGAAATTGCAAGTGGCATGCGGCCGAAGGCGAGCATTTCGAAGGCGACGCCGGGCGTTTGCGAAACGATCTCGTCGATTGAACTTGCCGGAAGTTCGGGGGGCAGGCATATGCTCCTTGCGCCCCGCCTCGCAAGCACACGGGCCGTCGCAGCGTTGTAGACGTTGACAAGCGGCCCGATCCAGTGCGGCTCGCCTTCAAGCAGGGCCAGAGCGGAGAGATCGTTCGCCTCGACGGGGTAGGGGCTGTCGGCAACCAGACTGCGCACATACTGGCTCTCGCGCTCGAGCGTCACGAGGGCGAGGGTGGAAAAGACGATGCGTTTTCCCGCCGCCAGGAGCCGCTCGATCACCGGCGGGAAATGGGGATCGGTAAAGTGCAGCCGCTTCGAGCAGACGGTCTCTCCGATGACGACGTGGGTCACCGGAGCCTCGTCTGCGATGCGAAAGTAGAAGTCCCGCCATTTTTCCCCCTCCCAGAGATAGAGGACCGGACCGAGCGTCAGCGTGGGTTTGCCGGCATTCATGCCTGTTTACCTCCAGCGTTTTTCGTAGGCGCCGGACGTCGTCCGCTGCCCCTCGCTCAACAGCCTGAGGCGGGCCAGAAGCGTACGGCGCTCTTCCGGGCGAGCATCGAGTGCCTTGCGTAGGGTTGCGACGACTTCGGCGACATAGGCCTTGCCCCGCTGCCGCCCTTCGATCTTCAGTGCACTGACGCCCGCCTCCCGGAGGGCGTCGATCTGTTCCATGACGTCGAGCGAGACCGGATCCTCGAAGGCGTAGCCGCGGGCATTCGCAATGTCGAACCTCCCCTTGCAGAGCGTCGGATAGCCGGCCGCCTCGTCACGGGGAAAGCGGTTGATGGTGTAGGCGCCAAGCTCGGAGACGAGATCACCCCGGTCCTGCCGATAGCGCACGTGACTTGCGGGGGAGCACACGCCGTTCATGTTGGGCGATTTGCCGGTGGCGTAGGATGACAGCGAGCAGCGACCTTCCGCCATAACGCAGAGCCCGCCGAAGACGAAGACCTCGATCTCGCAGCGGATCTGGCGGGCGAGCCGCGCGATGTCGGAGATCGTCAGCGTGCGCGGGAGCACGACCCGCTTTGCGCCGAAGGCCCCCACCAGGAAATTCACCGCATCCGGATTGGACGCGGATGTCTGCACCGACACGTGCAGCCGCTGCTCGGGATAGGTTTCCGCGACATGGGCCATTAGGCCGAAGTCCGCAAGGATGAGCGCGTCTGCGCCGAGCCGGACCGCGTCCGCCGCTGCCTGGTACCACAAGCCTTCATGTCCGGCGCGCATGAAGGTGTTGAGCGCGACGAAGGTCTTAGCGCCTCTCCGATGGGCATAAGCGATGGCTTCGCCGAGTTCCTCGCGCGAGAAGTTGAGGCCGGGGAAATTCCGCGCATTGGTCTCGTCGCGGAAGCCGCAATAGACGGCTTCAGCACCGGCATCGACGGCCTCGCGGAAAGCGGCGGGCGTCCCCGCCGGGCAGATCAGTTCCATGCGGCATTCTCCCCGGAAAGCGTGCGGCGGCGGATTGCTGCCGCGGTGCGGCTGACCAGCGGTCCGAGCGGCCCGGCGGAAGCGCCAAGGTCGCGCGGCAGGTCGATCTCGCAGCCGTCGAGTGCGTTGCGAAGGGCCAGCATCGCCTCCATGTCTCCGCCGACGGTGAGCGCCCGCGAGAAGAACAGGGCGTCTGCGTCGCAGCGGCCTTCCAGAAGCGCCAGTAGCAGGAATAGGGGGCCCTCCACGACAGCGTCTGCAGCGCAATCGGCCGGCTTGCGCGTTACCGACACCGCCGCGCGTGACGGCTCCACCACAAAGACGAGCGGCACGTCGAGCGGACAAAAGGCATAGCGCTTCCCCCTGTGCTCCCCGAGGCGGTCGAAGAGCGCGGGATGCCTTTCGAGCAAGCTTTTGAACATCAACTTCACCGCCCCGTCGATCAAAGCGATAGGCACGACGGCAAGAGGTGCTGTCAGCAGGCGTGGGAATTCCATATCTCTCGCTTTTGCTAATGACGACTCGGTTACTTCTGCGGAGAACCTAGCGGCAACCTCAGTGGGCAATTTGCGCTGGAGCAAAGACAGAAGGGTTTTCGCGGGCGAGACACCTCGCATGTATCGCAGCGATCAAGTCATCCGCCGCTTTTCCGACCTCCAGGACTTCGCCGCCATGCTCGAGCGGCGCGGCCGCTTGCGCCGTATAGCGCGGCCCGTTTCGCTCGTTCATGAGGTCACCGAGATCCACCGGCGCGTCCTCCTCGCGGGCGGGCCAGCCCTGCTGTTCGAGAAGCCGGTCGACGCTTCCGGCCGCATTTGCGACATTCCGCTGCTCGCCAATCTGTTCGGCACGATCGAGCGGATAGAGTGGGGTTTAGGGCTGCCCGCAGGGGGTCTTCCGGGCCTTGCGGAAATGCTGGCGGAACTGCGGGAACCGAGATCGCCGCGATCGCTGTCGGACGCCTGGGGAAAGCTGCCCCTGCTGAAGACCGCGTTTGCGATGCGGCCGCGAAGCGTCGCGCGACCGCCGGCGCAGGCAACGGTGTGGCGCGGCGCGGAGGCCGACCTTTCGCGGCTGCCGATCCAATGGTGCTGGCCGGGAGAGCCAGCGCCACTCGTCACCTGGCCACTGGTGATCACCCGTGCGCCGGACGATCCGAGCGACGTCAATGTCGGCATCTATCGCATGCAGGTGCTCGGACCGAACCGGCTCATCCTGCGCTGGCTCGCGCATCGCGGCGGCGCTCGACACCATCGCATGTGGCAACAGCGCGGCGAAGCCATGCCGGTGGCGGTCGCCATCGGCGCCGACCCGGCAACGATCCTCGCCGCGGTGATGCCGCTGCCGGAAGGCATGAGCGAGCTTGCCTTCGCCGGGCTGCTGAAGGCGGAGCGGCCAGCGGTCGCGGCGGCGGTCACGGTGCCGCTGTCTGTTCCGGCCAATGCCGAGATCGTCCTCGAGGGGGTCGTCGCGGCAGGCGACACCGCCGAGGAGGGTCCCTATGGCGATCACACGGGATACTACAACTCCGTCGAACGTTTTCCGGTGATGTCGTTGTCGGCGATCACAATGCGCCGCAGGCCATTCTATCTCTCGACCTTTACCGGCCGCCCGCCCGACGAGCCGTCGAAGCTCGGCGAGGCTATGATGGAGCTTTTCCTGCCGCTGGTGAAGCGGCAGTTCCCGGAGATCGTCGATCTTTACCTGCCTCCGGAGGCCTGCTCATATCGTGCGATGGTCGTCTCCATCGACAAGCGCTACCCCGGTCAGGCGAAGCGTATCATGATGGGGCTCTGGTCGATGCTGCCGCAGTTCAACTATACGAAGCTCATCGTCGCGGTCGACCCCGATATCCACGTCAGGAACTGGAGCGACGTCATCTGGGCGCTGTCGACCCGGTTCGACGCCAGCCGCGACGTGACCATCCTCCACGACACGCCGATCGACTATCTCGATTTCGCGTCTCCGAAGCCGGGGCTCGGTGGCAAGCTCGGTCTCGACGCGACGCGCAAGCTCGAGCCGGAGACAACCCGCGAATGGGGACGCGTGCTTGAGATGTCGGCGGAAGTTGTCGGGAAGGTCGATCAAGTTTGGACTGAACTGGGCCTGGGAATAACGCGATGAGTAAGAAACGGGTCGTGGTCGGCGTCTCGGGGGCATCCGGTGCCGCGCTGGCGCTCCGGGTCGTCCAGCGCCTTGCGGAAATCCCTTCCGTCGAGACGCATCTGATCGTCTCGGATTCCGCAAGGCGCACGCTGCTCCACGAGGTCGGCCCGCACGCGCTGCATCAATTGCTGACGACCGCCGATCGTAGCTATCAAATACGGGACATCGGAGCGGCAACGGCTAGCGGCTCGTTTAGGACTGCAGGTATGATTGTCGTCCCCTGTTCGATGCGGACTCTGGCGGCGATCGCTGCCGGTCTTGCGGACAATCTCATCGTGCGAGCGGCGGACGTGCACCTCAAGGAGCGGCGAAGGCTCGTGCTGATGACGCGCGAGACGCCGCTGCATCTCGGTCACCTGCGCAACATGACGGCAGTTACCGAAATGGGAGCGGTCGTGATGCCGCCGGTGCCGGCCTTCTATCAACGGCCGCAAAGCGTCGAAGAGATCATCGACCAT
Organism: Sinorhizobium sp. M4_45; assembly: GCF_002885915.1. NCBI lineage: Bacteria > Pseudomonadati > Pseudomonadota > Alphaproteobacteria > Hyphomicrobiales > Rhizobiaceae > Sinorhizobium > Sinorhizobium sp. M4_45. Next base: position 103,228 of record NZ_NWVE01000014.1, on the reverse strand, counting down.
CTTGCAGCGCGCGCGATCGATCTGGTCGGCCTGCCGTGGGAGCCACTTACAACCGAATGGGATCCGCAGTCCCACCGTCAGCACACTGCGGCGAGATAGGGTTCCGGGTGGACAAGCGCCGCATTACCGCTGGTGGCGAGCGGCATGAAGCCAAGCAAGACGGTTGAATCCGCTACGTCCGAAGTTCGGGTCGGGAGGCCACTGAGATGGACTGAGGCATGGCCAACTATTGTGCCGTCGCGAGGAGGAGAGGGTCGGCATAGAACAGGGCGGCATGGCCTCCGGCAAGCAGCCACAGGGTCAATAGTGCCGTTGCCGCGGTGGCGATGGCGATTGGCGTGTCGCCGGACAAAAGGGTGCGCCCTGAGAAGAGGGCGGCGAACGGAAGAATGGAGGTCTTCGCAGACTGGTGCTGCCATTGATCTCCAAGTCGGCGCCGGGCGCGCTTTTCGATCATAGGTATGGTGCCGAGAGCAAAAAGCGCAAAGCCGCCGAAGAGGATCAGCGAGCGCACGTCGCCGTTGGCGACGAGATGGCCGATCGCCCAGATGGCGAACCCCCAGAGAACCGGATGGCGAGTAACCGAGACGATTGAGCCCACTCTCTGTCCTTGGCGGATCGAGACCGATAGCGGATTGATACTGAAGAGACCGGCAAGCACGAGAAACACGCCGACTGGAGCGGCAATCAAGGTCACCCAGGCCTGCCAGGCGGCAGGCTGCCAGAGCGGGATATAGTCGACGTCAAGCGCTGCGTAGAGCACCCAAGCGAGTGCGAGTATGGAAGCGAGCGAATAGATCGAGAAATAGGCCGCCCTGCCGAGCAGGATCAACAGCCGCTCGCGGATGGCGGGGATCGCCGGAACCGAGTGAAGGATGAGAAAGACAAACAGTGCCAGAAGGAACTCGGCCATAGTCGTCTTCCTCAGTGCGCTGTATTCGACCGCTTTATCGCGGCGATGATTGCCTGTTCAGCTGCAACATGGTGGCGGAGCCCCTCGAGGAAAGCGTGTAGCATCAAAGCGACTGTCTCCCAAGAAACTGCGCATCGATCTGATGCGGCCGATCGGAGCGTGTCTGCGACGTGGCTACCGTCTAGGGCGACTGCTCGACCCGCACGGGTCGTACGTACATCAAGCGCCGAAGGCTGCGGCTCATTGGACGTTTGTCCAAGGCTCAATGATCGGATCTTTGCCGCGGTCGCTATGCAGAGGTCCCGGTCCATGGGGCCCCCAAGCGAATCGATGATGGACTCGACCGCATCGCAAAGCGCGAGCAACTCGCCATACTTCGCCTCAAGACGATGGAGCGGAGATGAGATAGCCACGTTGTTTCTCCCGCATTCAGCGTTCAATGAACAAGACGGCGGCGCAGGCGAGTGACGCCAGCACGGCGGCGGCCGTTCCAGTCCGTTGCAGGACACCCATGCGATAGAGCACGAGCGCGAAGATGATGATGATCGGGGTGGCTACCGAGAGGCCGATCTGCGCATCAGACATGGTGATCTCCTTTTCGTCGGAACATAGCGGGTCGGCTGGACCGGTCTTTGATCGAGAGCAAAGAACCGGACGCTCCTTTCTCCTATTCCGCTTCGGCAACCGATGCGGAGATGGGGCATGGAAAACGCGATGACGGCCGGCGCGGCCGACGAAGAGGAAGCCGATACGTTCATCCTCTGGGTCCTGATCTGGAGCGAGCTCGCCGCCTTCGGGATCCTTATCGCCGCCTTCCTGGTCGCCTCGCTGATTGCTGCCGACGATTTCGCCGTCGCACGGCTGCACCTCAAACCGGCTATAGCCGCCTTCAACACGCTCGTCCTGCTAACGAGCGGCTGGCAGGCGGCGGTTGCGGCAGGAAAGGGCGCGTCAGTCGCCAGGCGGCGCCGGGCACTTGTGCTGGCGGCGCTTCTCGGCTTCGCCTTCGTTGCCATAAAGATCTACGAGTACGGCACGGAGATCCGTTTTGCTGGCGAGGTCGCGTTTCACTCATTCTTTGAACTCTATTTCCTCCTGACCGGCTTTCATCTCGTCCATGTCGGCTTCGTCGCCATCGTGCTGCTCGTCGTCGCCTGGAAGCCGCGCCGCGCCAATGTCGACCTCGTTACCACCCTCTGGCATGTGATCGATCTCGTCTGGATCGTCATGTTCCCCATTCTCTATCTGGTTTGAGCACCATGACCGACCACGACCCCCGACAGTTGCAGAGGACCTGGATGGTCCTTGTCCTGATGGTTCTCGCCGGCATGCTGCTCTCCCTCAAGGCCCAGGATCCCGCAGCTCCGCTGGTGGTCACGCTCGCCTTGCTGACGCTCGCGTTGTTGAAAGCCCGTCTCGTCGTGCTGGACTTTCTAGGCTTGCGTTCGGGACCGCGGGTCTTGCAGGTCGGCCTTATCGCCTGGCCGTTCTTCTTTGCACTCGCGGCTGCGGCAAAAGCGCTCATCGCGACCGTCTCGCCCGGCGGTTGAAGGGCTCTTCGTCCGTTGTTTGCCGAAACGCAAAGAACGCCGGCGCGCAGACCTTAGAAGAGATCGCGTTTACCGGTGGGCGGGGGGATCCGCGGCCGACCGGCGGGAATTGCTCAGGCCGGCCCGCGCAATGCGGCCTGCGGGAATTGAAAGGACCACGGGATGGCAGAACGCCTTACCAAGACAGGGGCACGCAACGTCTTCTACGGCGGCTCCATCTTCTTCTTCGCGATCTTTGTCGGCCTGACGGCCCACAGCCACTACTACATGAGAACCGTATCCACCGACGAGTCGACGCTGACCGACTCCGTGGCGCGCGGCAAGCACGTCTGGGAGAAGAACTCCTGCATCAACTGCCACACTCTCCTCGGCGAAGGCGCCTATTTCGCGCCGGAGCTCGGCAATGTCTGGAAGAGGTGGGGCGGCGAGTCCGACCCGGAAGGCGCGCGCGAGACGCTCAAATCCTGGATGGCGGCGCAGCCCTCCGGCGCCGAGGGGCGGCGGCAGATGCCGCAGTTCGATCTCACCGAGCAGGAACTGAACGACCTTGCCGATTTCCTCGAATGGACGAGCCGCATCAAGACGCAGAAGTGGCCCCCGAACGAGGCCGGCTGAGACGACGGGACAAGGAGAAAAGACATGAAATATCAAACCCAGGAGGTCGCGATGCTGTATTTCTACGGTGCGCTCGGCCTGTTTCTCGCCCAGATCCTCTTCGGCGTGCTCGCCGGCACCATCTACGTGCTTCCCAACACGCTCTCCGAACTGCTGCCATTCAACATCGTCCGCATGGTGCACACCAACGCGCTGATCGTCTGGCTGCTGATGGGATTCATGGGTGCCACCTATTACCTGCTCCCGGAAGAGGCGGAGACGGAGCTCTATAGCCCGAAGATTGCGGTCGCACAGTTCTGGATCTTCCTGGTGGCCGCGGCCATTGCGGTCGTTGGGTATCTCCTCCACATCCACGAAGGCCGCGAATTTCTTGAGCAGCCCTTCGCGATCAAGGTCGGCATCGTCGTAGTAGCCCTGATGTTTCTCTTCAACATCACCCTGACCGTGCTGAAGGGCCGCAAGACCACGGTTACGAACATCCTGATCTTCGGCCTCTGGGGCGTGGCGATCTTCTTCCTCTTCGCCTTCTACAACCCGGTCAATCTCGCGCTCGACAAGATGTACTGGTGGTACGTCGTCCATCTGTGGGTCGAAGGCGTCTGGGAACTGATCATGGCCTCGGTTCTGGCCTTCCTGATGATCAAGCTCAACGGCATCGACCGCGAGGTCGTCGAAAAGTGGCTCTATGTCATCGTCGGCCTGGCGCTCTTCTCCGGCATCCTTGGTACCGGCCACCATTATTACTGGATCGGCGCACCGGGCTACTGGCAGTGGATCGGCTCGCTCTTCTCCACGCTCGAGGTCGCTCCTTTCTTCACCATGGTGGCCTTCACCTTCGTCATGACCTGGAAGGCCGGCCGCAAGCATCCGAACAAGGCCGCGCTCCTGTGGTCGATCGGCTGCTCGGTGATGGCCTTCTTCGGCGCCGGCGTCTGGGGCTTCCTGCACACGCTTTCGTCGGTCAACTATTACACCCATGGCACCCAGGTCACCGCTGCGCACGGGCATCTCGCCTTCTTCGGCGCATATGTGATGCTCAACCTCGCCGTGATGGCCTATGCCATCCCGGAAATCAAGGGACGGGCGCCCTATAACCAGTGGCTGTCGATCGCCAGCTTCTGGGCCATGTGCAGCGCCATGTCCGTCATGACCTTTGCGCTCACCTTCGCCGGTGTCGTCCAGGTCCACCTGCAGCGCGTCCTCGGCGAGAGCTTCATGGCCGTGCAGGAGCAACTGGCCCTCTTCTACTGGATCCGCCTCGGATCCGGCGTCGTCGTACTCATCTCGGCGTTGATGTTCTTCTGGGCAGTCCTTGTACCCGGCAGGAGCGCCAGCGCGGCCCTCAACCAAGCCGTCCAACCCGCCGAATGAAAGGAAATGGCCGGCCCACTTGGCCGGCCGCCTCGTTTGAAGTTCGAACTCGGAGATTGTTCATGAACATCGCCCTCAAGGCTCCGCCCATTCCGGACTCGGCTATCCCGGCCTATTCCCCTTCAGGACGGGAATGCGAGCTCTTCGAAAGCGCCTGGACGCGCCAGCTTCCGCTTCTGCTGAAGGGTCCGACCGGTTGTGGAAAGACGCGCTTCGTAGCCCATATGGCGGCGAAGCTCGGCCTGCCGCTTTCGACCGTGTCGTGTCACGACGATCTCGCCGCCGCAGACCTGACTGGCCGCTATCTCCTCAAAGGAGGCGACACCGTCTGGGTCGACGGCCCCCTGACCAGGGCCGTGCGCGAGGGCGGCATCTGCTACCTCGACGAGATCGTCGAGGCCCGCAAGGATGTCGCGGTGGTGCTGCATCCGCTCACCGACGACCGGCGCATCCTGCCCCTCGAACGCACCGGCGAGCTCCTGGAGGCGCCGCCCGGCTTCATGCTGGTGGTCTCCTACAATCCCGGCTACCAGAACCTGCTCAAGGCCCTCAAGCCGAGCACGCGGCAGCGCTTCGTTGCCATCGAGTTCGACTTCCTGCCGAGGGCGAGCGAGATTGCCGTCGTTTCCGAGGAGAGCGGGCTCGACGAGAGCCGGGTTGCCCAGCTTGTCGATCTCGCACATCGGCTACGGGGTCTTAAGGGGCATGATCTCGAGGAGGGCGTCTCGACGCGCCTGCTCGTCTATTGCTCCAGCCTTATCGACAACGGAGTGTCGGTGCGCGACGCCGTCCTGGCGACGATGATCGAACCGCTCACCGACGAGCCGGACGTCAAGGCCGCGCTCATCGAGATCGCGGACGCGGTCGTCCGCCAGGGATAAGAAAATGCTGGACTTCCTCGAACTTGAAGAAACGGTCGGCCGCGCCTGGCACCGCTTGATCGGCAATACGCGCACCTGGCCGCGCTTCCCGGACGAGGTGGTCCGGCTCGATGAGGTCCAGGCCGTGCTCGCGGTATACTTCCGCGGTCTTGGCGGCGAGCGGGCGGTGCAGATCGCACCCGCCCGCGGCCGGACCTCCGCGCATCGGCTGCGCTTGCGCCAGCGCATGGGCCTTGGCGAGGAGAAGCTCGTGCAGCCGGCGCGCGACCATGCGACGTTGATGATGCCAGCAGAGGTCGATCTCTTTCCCCTGCGGCGTCTCAATCGCGACCTGTATTTCTGGCTGGCGGCGATGATGGCGGTCATGCCGCTCAAGCCCGTCGGCGCCGCCGACCCGCTATCGCGCGATCTGGCACTCCTTTCGCGTGCCGGTGAGACGGTAAGGTCGGTGCTCGCCACCTATCCCGCCATGCGCCAACGCTATCGTCGTCTCTGCAGGGCGGTGCTCAAGGTCCGACAGCGGCGCTCGCTTCCTTCGGTCGAGCAGCATGTCGAAAACCGGATACTCTACATGCTGAGAGACGGCGCCGGCCTGAACGACGACGTGCCGCCGGTCATCTTTCCCCGGAATGCGCCACCCGGCTACCTGCCGATGCTTCCAGTGCCGCTCTGGCCCGACGCGCTCCTGCGTGAAGAGACGGAGCGGCGAAACGGCGAAGACGAGCCCGCTCGCGGTGGCGACAGAGTGGGAGGGCCGGAGACGACGCGCCATGTGGCGACACGCGAGGCACAGCGCCAGTCCGAGCGGAGCCCGTTCATCCTCAACCGCTTCGAAAAGATCCTCGCCATGGCCGAAATGGTCAATGTCGATCGTCCGGCGGACGACAGCGATGACCACGACGCCAGCGCCGCCGACGAGCTCGACGACATGACACTCGGCGAACGCAACGGGCGCCCGGCCGCTCGCTTTCGCTTCGACCTCGACCTTCCCCCGGAAGCGCTGGACCGCACGCCGCTCATGGCGGAAGTCACCTATCCCGAATGGGACTATCGCAGCGGCGGCTACCTTAAGGACCATTGCCGGGTGCTTGCGGCGCCCGCCTCGGCGGAAGGCCTGCCGGGAGAAGCGAATCCGACGACGAAGAGCCTGATCCGGCGTGTGCGTCGTCAGTTCGAGGTGTTGCGGCCGCGACACGAGATGCTGAGGGCGCAGATCGACGGCGCCGATCTCGATCTCGATGCGGTTGTCCGGGCTCGCACAGACCTGAGAGCCGGTGGGCAGGGCAGCGACCGCATCCACATGATGAGCCGCCCCCAGGCGTACGACCTTGCGGTGACGATCCTCGTGGACGTGTCGCTCTCGACCGACGCCTGGTTCGATGATCTTCGCGTCCTCGATGTCGAGAAGCAGGCGCTTCAGGTGCTGGCGCATGGGCTTTCGGCCTGTGGCGACGCCCATGAAATCCTCACCTTCACGTCCCGACGGCGGGATTGGGTGCGGATGGAGACCGTGAAGGCCTTCGACGAGGTGATGAGCGCGACGATCGAGGCGCGTATCGCGGCGCTGAAACCCGGCTACTACACCCGAATGGGCACGGCCATCCGCCACGCCGCAGCGGGGCTTATCGAACGGCCGAACCGCCGCAAGCTCCTAATCGTCCTGACCGACGGCAAGCCCAACGATGTCGACCACTACGAGGGGCGTTTCGCGCTAGAGGACAGCCGCCGCGCAGTCGGCGAAGCGCGCCGCTCGGGCATCAGCGTCTTCGGGGTGACAGTGGATGGCGAGGCGAGATCCTATCTACCGGCCATATTCGGTCAGAACGGCTACGCCGTCGTCAGTAACATCGGCAGGCTGCCTGCAGCCCTGCCGGCGATCTATCGCGGCCTTGTAAGATAGGCGGGGGCAGGCCGCGAGACGGAAGGCCCGGTATGCGCGTACATGCCGGGCCTCTCTGTTCTCAGCTTGAGGCGGCCTTCACGCCGCCTTGCTATGCGTCCGTCCCGACTGATCGATATAGGCGTCGAAGGCCGCAGCGGCGGCACGGACAAGGAAGCGTCTCCCTTCGCGCAGCCGTATGACGCCGTCGGCGATATCAAGGATGCCGTCACTTTGTAGCATTGCGAGCCTGGTATTGCCGCGGAGCAGCATCTCCGGATCGAAGCCGTGCGCGGTGGCGAGAGCGGGAACATCGACGCCGAAGTCGCACATCAGCCGCTCGATGATGCTTGCCCGCAACCTATCCTCTCGCGTCATCCGGTAGCCTTTCACCGTTGCAAGCCGACCTGAGGCAATGTGTTGCGCGTACAGGCCCGGCGGCACCTCGTTCTGCACATAGCCGTCGTCCATCCGCCCGATCGCCGACGCACCGAGGCCGATGAGAGTCTCGCAGGCATCGGTCGTGTAACCCTGGAAATTTCGGTGCAATCGACCGCTCGCCTGCGCGATCGCCAGGCTGTCGTCCGCGAGGGCGAAATGATCGAGTCCGATGCGGCGGTAGCCGGCGGCGGCAAGTGTCGCCGCTATGGCCTCGGCTTGGGCGACGCGGCCCGCCGCGTCAGCAAGCGCCTGCTCGTCGATCAGCTTCTGGTGCTTCTTGAACGAGGGGATGTGGGCGTATCCGAAGACTGCGAAGCGCTCGGGTCCCATCCGGATCGCCGCCTCGGCGGTCGCGATGCAGGATTCGACAGTCTGGTGCGGCAGGCCGTAGATGAGATCGAAATTGATGCTGTCGATACCGGACTGACGCAGGCGCGAAACGGCCTCCATCGTCTGCTCTTCGCTCTGGATCCGGTTGATCGCCTTCTGTACCACCGGATCGAAGCTCTGCACCCCGAGGCTTGCCCTACGGACACCGGCTTCGCCCAGGGCCGTCGCCATTTCCGGCTCGAGGGTTCGCGGGTCTATTTCCACGGCGATCTCAGCAGTGCTCGCGAACTGGAAATGCTTGCGCAGCAGTGCTATCAGCGCCCGGAACTCCTCCGGCTGCATGATTGTCGGCGTGCCCCCGCCGAAATGCACGTGGTCGATGCTGAGCGGCGCACACGTGTTTGCCGAGACTATACGGACCTCCTCACGAAGCATGTCGAGATAATCGAGGATTGGCTGGTCGCGCTGCGTAATTGTGGTATGGCAGCCGCAGTACCAGCACATCGATCGACAGAAAGGAATGTGCAGGTAGAGCGACGTCGGCTTTCCCGGCGCGATGGCTGCGAGCCAGTCGCCATAGGTGCTGGCGTCGACGGCGGGCGAAAAGCGGGGCGCCGTCGGATAGCTTGTGTAGCGGGGCAGGCGTGCCTCGCCGTATTTTGCGACAAGAGCCGGTTGCATGGAGAATCCTTCTGGTGGGTCGAACCTTGATTGGGGCCATTTTAGGGGCGAACCGGAGCCTCCTCTTTGAGCGATGTCAACGATGTCGACTGCATAGTGGGAACGGCCGCATTCAGCGTCGGAGCAGGTGTCGTGATCACCGAGGCGACGCCGATGTTTCCGGCATCCGTCAGCGCATCGCCGAAGCAAGGCGAGCCAGGCCGACACCGGTTCATCCAGCACCAAACCGGTCTCCGGGTGGTCGAGGCACTCGTCGGGTCGATGGGTGAGATATGCCGAAGGGTTTCGCGCAACTGAAGCACTTCCGGCGTATATTACACCATTCGAAGACTTATACCCCGCGCGCAGGCCGAGTGGACCTTGGAGCCCGGTCCGCGAGGGAGAGAGCGGCCATGTTCGATCAGCGGGAGAAGATCGCGCTCCTCATCGGCGGCAACGTTTACACAGCCTCGAAGGCGCTCGGCTTCGCACCACCGCAAGTTAACTGGCCGGACTACAACGGATACCAGGTGGTCACCAAGCCGGTCAGAGAATTCACCGACAGCTCGGGCGACGCAAAATTGAAAAAATATGGATGTCGAGTTGGCGGTTGACGCATCGGAACTGGCCAAGAGTGCGGATCATCTCCGGCGACAATAACTTCACAAGCCTTGTCGCAGCCTTGCAGCGAAAGGGCTGCAAGGTCTCGGTGGTGTCGACCATGGCGACGCGGCCGCCAACATTTTCTGCCAAACTACTGCGGAAAGCCGATCATTTCATCGACTTGGCAAACTCCGGGGCGAGATAATTCGGGAGCACGCAGAAGGCGGCCCAGTGTGGGAGAGAAATGCCATTAGGAACGTAGAAACTGAGGTGTGACTTGCCCTCAGCTCTCGCCGACCAGGAAACGTAAAGTACAAACTATCGATAGACTCTTACTTTATCGCTACAGAATTCGGATAACATCCTTTCGGCGACGGCACACCTTCCCCATATTTCTCTTAGAGCCTTCTGTTTGGCGAGGGGGGAGAAGTATTTCAGTGTCGATTCTTAGTATTTCGAAAAATGCAGTTTGAAGATGATTAAGCTCGGAACGCCAGGATCCGGGCTTCCTTCGATCCTGGATTGCCGGTGCCCTGCAGGAAATCAGTCGGTCGAGGCAAACCTGAGGTAAGGGCAGTGTTCGGCTTACCCCTTCTTTGCGCCTTCTCGTATGTATGCTGCGGGCTGTACCCGTTTCACGGGACTAAGAGGCTGGCCACTTAGGAAGACTGCCTCCAATTCCGCAGTTGTCTCCATTTCTTCAGCACTCGGATGAGGATGGCTGGTGGGATTCTTCGGTGGTCGCCCACCGTCCCCTTCCGCGCGATCGGTGCGTCAGGATCGATCAAGAATGCGATAGCAAGGCTCCGGGTCTTCGATTCTAGCAATAGCGCCCGATCGGAAAGCAGCAGACCTTGCTCGCCCTCGGCAAACGTCTGGTCCTCCGCAAGCAGCAACCCGCTGAAAACATAGAAGTAGAGGTTGCGACCTCGCATATGCGGGAATACTAACCTCGCACCTGGCTCGAGCCGGATGTCAAACAGGTCGATTGTATTACGAACGTGGAAAGGGGCGTCGCCTTCTTCAGAGCCGACCAGGTGTCGCCAGGTGTTTGGGCTCTGCGAGGGGATCGGCCCGTGCTGTATTCGGGGATCAAGATCGACTGCACGCGGCCGGACAAAGAATGCCAGAAACTGCGTCCGGCGTTCATCACCATTAAATGCCTGCTGTCCGTTACCAGGCGGCCGGTAGTCTTGTCGTCGTGGCGCATGACGCCGTCGGGCACCCACGAAATGATTTCGTCATTCCGGTGCTCGTGCATTGCGATGAGTCGTCCGGGATCAAGGCTCGATTCCACGATCATGGCAAGCGGACCGTGACCGTGATCCGTTGGCCTCGGTTTCAGCCATCCGGGCATGTTGACGCGAACGACAAAACCTCCCATGTCGCGCACAATAGACGTTCGATCGCCTTTGAGCAGCACGGAATCCTCCAGCGTGGACAACACCCCGATCATTAGCCGCCCGCCGGAAGGTCCCGTCAATCGAAAGCAGCAGCGTTTCGTCGATTGGGGCGTCCGTCGCGGCTGGTTACGGACTTCATAGCCGAATCGCTGAATGGTGCCGGACTTGCGTGTCGAGCCGAATTCGAGGCCCGGAACACAGTCTGAGACCGTTTCTCCAATTATTTGCTCCCCGTCAAAGTGTGACTGCCCTCGCAGGGATAAGGTCAGCAAGTTCCGATCCGGTTCCAGCCGCCGCCGCATCGGAATGCACGAGGGGCGGTCGACAGAGAACTCCACCACAATGACAGAAACACAGCCGAAACCATCCATCGACGTCCGCACCGTCCCGCCGCGCGAGCGTCATCCGCGCATCTTCGAAATGCTCGGAACGCTTCGGGCTGGCAGCTCTATGCTGATCACCAGCGACCATGATCCGCGCCCGCTCCACTACCAGTTGGAAACGAATTTCCGAGGCGAGTTCGGCTGGGATTATCTGGAAGAGGGGCCCGAAGTCTGGCGAGTCGAGATCGCCCGTCTGGAGAGCGGTTCCGGCTGCGAATGCTGCTGCGGGTCGGATCATTGATCCGGCCGCTGACCCGCTAGCGAACACGGTGATTTTAGATGCCAGGAACCACGCTTTCCCCATGGACGATGTCCTATTTCGCCGCCGCCTGTATTTTTCTGGTGGTCGGCCAGGGCGCGATGGTCGCGGGCTACGGCTACCCATTCGCCGCCGTCGAAGCCCCCGGCACCTTGGCGGTTGTGCACGTCGTCGCCATCGGTTGGCTCGGCCTGCTGATGGCGGGGGCGCTGTTGCAGTTCGTGCCGGTGCTGGTTGCAGCGCCACTTCGGGGCGGGCGGCTCGCACCCCCGGCTTTGGCGCTGCTCATTCCCGGACTTCTTTTGCTCGTCGGCGGCTTTGCCGCACTTGGCGGTGCTGAAGGAGTTTCGCCAGCCATGTTGCCGTCTGGCGCGCTACTTCTGGCGATGGGCTTTGGTCTCGTTATCATCATGCTCGCGACGACGCTCCTTATGGTGCGTCCGCTGCCGCTTCCCGCGCGCTTCGTGGCCGTGGGTCTCGGCGCGCTGATCGCCGCGGTCCTCGCCGGCGCCGCCTTCACGCTTGTCCTTTCGGGCACGGTCACGAATCACGCGGCGATCGCGCTTCTCCTCAATGGAGTGCCGCTGCACGCGGCGCTTGGCCTTGGAGGCTGGCTGACCTTCACCGCGATCGGCGTCAGCTATCGGCTGCTGCCGATGTTCATGCTTGCGCCGGATGACACGCGAGCCACAAGCAGGGCTGTCTGGTGGACGGGCGCCGCGGCACTGGCGATCGTCGTTGCCAGCATCGTCTCGATTGCAGTGGACAGCGACGGCATGGAAGGGGCGAGGAGCGTCGCAACATTTCTGGCCGTCTCCGCCGCCGTCCTCTATTCCGCCGACGTCTTGCGCCTGTTCCGTGAGCGCCGCCGCAAAATCGTGGAACTCAACATCCGCGCGAGCTATGCGGCCTTTGCTGCACTTTTCGCTTCCGTCGTCATGTTCGCCCTGCCAATCACACGGGCCGCGGCCGGCGAAGGCGCCGCGGCTCTCGTCTACCTTTTCGTCTTTGGTTGGTTGACCGGCCTCGGCCTCGCGCAGCTCTACAAGATCATTCCGTTCCTGACCTGGCTCGAATGCTATGGCCCCGTTCTCGGGCGGAGCGCAGTGCCGCGTGTTCAGGACTTGGTCGAGGAGAAACGTGCAAGTATTTGGTTTTTTGTCTACTATTTGGCGGTGATTGCGGCTACGCTTTCGCTCTTTGCCGAAAGTCCGGCGGCGTTCCGCGTCGCCACGCTAGCGCAACTCTGCGCGACGGTCGGCCTGATGGTGGAGCTCGTCCGCGCCCGCATGCTCTCCTACGTCGCAGCGCCCCTGCGCCTTCCCGCGGGCGCGCCAAGGCCGCATCTCTTTCTCCCCATCTCTAGACCACAGGAGTAATCAATGACTATCGAAACCCAGAACCCAGCACCAAGAGAATTCGACGTCCGACCTATACTGAGGAGCGGCGGCGAGCCGTTCCAGGCGATCATGGAGGCGGTGAACGGGTTGAGACCAGCCCAAGCGTTGCGGCTTCTTGCTCCCTTTCGTCCGCAGCCGCTATTCAAAGTCATGGAGGGCCGCGGCTTCAGCTACCAGGCACAGGAGATACAAGACGGCGACTGGGAAATCTTGTTCACGCCAAAGGCAGCAGGAGCCTCCGTCGAGGTCTCTGCAGATGCCGACAATCCGGCCTCCTGGCCCGATCCCGTCGAAAACCTCGACCTGACCGAGCTCGATCCCCCGGAGCCCATGGTCCGCATCCTCGCGGCTGCAGAGCGGCTGCAGCCGGGCGACGTGCTGTTCGCGCTTCTCTCCCGTGAGCCCATCTTCCTCTTCCCGGAGCTTTCGAATCGGGGGCACCAGTGGGCGGGCAATTTCGACGAAACACGAACCACTTTCCGTATCTTCGTCCGCATCGGTGATAAGGGGCCGAAGCTATGAACGAACGTGGGAACGCGACTACCTGCGATGCAATCCGCGATGCACTGCGCATGGTCATCGATCCTGAACTTGGCCGCAACATAGTCGATCTCGGTCTTATCTACGATGTATTCGTCGAGGAAGGCGGCATCGCCCATGTGACGATGACAACGACCACGAAGGGCTGTCCGGCCAGCGAATATCTGAAGGAGGCAGTGCGCAACTGCGTCTGGTATGTGCCGGGTGTTGAGTACGCAGAAGTCCGGCTAACCTACGAGCCGGCTTGGACGCCGGATATGATGGCCGGCTGACACGGTAGGCTTGCTGTTTGGAAAGCAGAGGCAAGTGCTAATGACGACGTCGATAACGGGCATCTACGGAAGGATGCAGAGGACGGTGAGATCGTACATCTCATCGCCCAGCGTCGTTTCGACTTCTACGCTGATCTCCGAAGCCTCGGCGATGGCGGACTTTCCGGTGCCGCATGGTCACGGCGACCAGGTCAGGCGTGGTGGCGCCCCGGATCCTCGGGACAAGGCCAACCTGCAGTGCAGGCGAGGGACATCCACCTCCCCGACCTCCCATCGCCACGCCGAAGGTACGAAGCCGGAACTCGGCCGGAAACCTGAAGTGCAATTCAAGCCTGCTCTGCGTCCAACCGCTGCGCGCAGGGAAAGAGGACATTGCTGTGCATGTCGTCAAAGGGTCACGGCAATGGCCGGACTATAGGCTCTCGGGACCGGCGGCGACTCCAAAGTGTTAGCCAGCATGGCCGCAACTCTCCGGCGCCCGTCGCGGAGAACCGCGATGTCCAGAATGAACCGCAAATCCGGCGCCAGGAGTGACCGGACCAATCTCTATTCCGAGGTCATCGACAAGATCATCACCGAGCTGGAGGCCGGGCGCGTGCCCTGGGTCCAACCATGGGGCACGGCGGCGGCGAAGGCACCGCTCGGCCTTACGAAGAACGCCTCGACCGGCCGGACCTATTCCGGGATCAACGTGCTGCTCTTGTGGGGCGCGGTAATCGAACGCGGCTTCTCCAGCCAGAGCTGGCTCACCTTCCGCCAGTCGCTGTCGTCGAGCTCGAGCGGCTGATCGAGGTCGGCAAGAGCCTCATTGAACGCCGCGACAGCCTGGAGGTCTTCCGCGAAAGTGCCGCCGAGCATTATCTACGCACCACCGGCACGCCCTGGTCACCGCGTACCGGATCACGGGTCAACCATCGCGCGCTGACGTCGGCAATGGTCGACAGCCGCGACTATATTGCTGCCCGGAAACGCGCCGACGCACAAGTGCTTCTGCCCGATGGACCGAAGGTCGCCCTCACCGGCGGGCTCGACTTCATCGACCACAGGCTGATCTGGGACAAGCTCGACCAGGTTCATACCAAACACCCCGACATGGTGCTGATGCACGGCAAGTCACCGAAAGGCGCCGAGAAGATCGCCGCCCGCTGGGCCGATCACCGCAACGTGCCCCAGATCGGCTTTGCGCCCGACTGGACGAAGCACGGCCGCGCAGCGGCGGCACGTGAGCGCCGCTTTCCCGTGCTAGATTGTCAAGACGTTGAGAAACGTCGCCGGACTTGCGAACGCTGCGCCATTCCGGATCGCTGGCGTACGTCGCGGATTGTTTGAGGAGTGTGCTATCATACTTCAGTGATTTCGGCCGAGTGATGAGGGTCCGCGATGGTGTTTACCGGATTTGAAGCAGAGACGGTACGTACTGCGGAATGCACGTACTTCGTTCGATTCGCTGGCTCGGGACCTCCGCTCTTGCTCCTTCGCGGCTTTCCGGAAACCCACCTCATGTGGAGAGACGTTGCGCCGATCCTCGCTGAGACTTGCACAGTCGTATGCGCAGACCTGCGTGGTTATGGACAGAGCGGATGCCCGGCATCTTCACCTGACCATCTCCCCTATTCGAAGCGCGTGATGGCGTCCGACCTCGTGCACGCGATGGAGCAGTTGGGGTATGAGCGATTCGCTGTCGCCGGACACGATCGCGGCGGTCGGGTTGGCTACCGAATGGCGCTCGATCATCCCGGCAGTGTCTCGCGGCTCGCTGTTCTCGATATCCTACCGACGGCCACCGTATGGGATCGTGCCGACGTTCGTCTGACGCTCGGGTTCTGGCCGTGGAGCCTACTGGCGCAACCCGAACCCTTGCCAGAACGTCTCGTCGACGGTGCGGCCGAGGCGATTATTGCGAACGCCATCGATCAGTGGGGGTCGCGAAACGAAGCCTTTCCATCCGAAGTCCGCGAGGCCTATGTCGACGCGCTGCGAGATCCTAGCCACGTCCATGCAATCTGCGAAGAGTATCGCGCCGCCGCGAGCATCGACCGCGATCATGACGCTGCGGACGAGAAGGTGGGAAACAAGATCTCATGCCCTGTACTCGCGCTTTGGAGCGCCGAGGGAGGGCTGCAGAATTGGTACGCTGACGAAGGCGGCCCCTTAAAGCTTTGGCAGACATGGGCCGATAACGTGAGCGGCGGTCCTGTCGCCGGGGGGCACTTCTTTCCGGAGGAGTTTCCCCGGGATACCGCAGTGGCTTTGCAGGAGTTTATGGAGCGCGGCCACTAGGTTGCCGTCGAAAACGCGCCGATGTCTTGCTTGCGACCTCCCACCTGTCGCGAAGTTATGCATCTCGGCATCCTGGTCTGGAAGTTCGGAAGCGGCGGCGCATGAGCGCCGCCGTCGCCTTATCGGTCGCGCCGAGACGGGGCGGATTTCCACTCGCGCTTTCCGGCGCTTCGGCCATATGTTCAATGCGGTGGTGGTAGGCGCGGCCTTTCGATCATTCGTCAGGGAGGCACCACCATGATGATCCTCAGCATTTTTCTCGGCATAGCCGCCATCGGCTTCTGCTGCTGGCTGCTATTTATCCTTGCCATATTCGCGCTACCGGCCTTTGCCGGCGTCACCATCGGCCTATGGGCGCATCATGCCGGCGCTGGCGTTGCCGGGGGCATTGCCGTCGACGCCTTCCTCAGCCATAACTGGCGCGCAAACATGAGGCCGACCTGCAGGACCACGAACGTGGCCCTTGCCCCGGCCTTGGTGGTCTTTGCTCATCGACGTGCTGCTTGGTCTGAGGTCGCTTCCAATAAAGCGCCCGCTGGCTAGCTGGCGCTTTTGTGAGGCGGTTGGAAACCAACGCTCTACTGCACTACCCGGCGCTTGCGCGCCAGGATCGGGCCATACTCAATGCAGAACAGCGCAAAGGCCAGGATCCACGCGCTTCCGGAGACGGCATAGAGGCTCGCTGCAACGGCGGGAACTATTTCCGCCAGCGGGCGCAACAGCGCCGACGTCACGACCGCGGCGTAGGAGGCGGTCGTCAATCGCGATGCGGTAAGCGGATATCCCGTGTGGCCGCGGCTCGCACGGGTCATGACCGCTAGCATCATCGCGGCGATGGCGCCCACCGTGAGCAAATGCATGACCGAACGTTCTTCGACGAAGCCGAGCGCGCCGATGCCGATTGTGGCGAAGCCCAGGGGAACGAAGGCATAGGCGACGTGCAGTATGACGAGCAGCATTTCCGGCCAGGTAGACCAACCGCGCCAGCGGGCGAGTCGGACGGTGTGCAGCAGTGCGGCGGCAAAAGCCGCCACCGCCGTGAACGAATGGTCGGGAACAAGCGTCCATGCGCCAAGCGCCGCGATGCCCGCAAGAATGGCGACTGTGTCGAATTGGTTGTAGGGAACCGGAAATTCGGTCCGGCCGGCACGGTTCAGCCAGTTGCGGGTGAAACTCGGCAAGATCCGACCGCCGATGATGGTGACGAGTACCACATAGGCGGAAATGCCGAGGCGCATCGCGATATGGACATGGTCTCCCGTGATCACCGCGAAATGAAAGCAGGCGTTGGCGAGCGACAGTGCGAGGAGACCGCCCAGCACCTTCAGATCCTTCCATTTGCGACCGGCGATTACCTCGCGGGCGCAGATCAAGAGCAGCGCCGGGAGGAAGAGGCCGTCTATAGCCGCGGCGGGCGGGATGCCGATCATATCCGGGGAAAGCAGCGCAGCGCGTCCCGCCAGCCAAAGCGCGAACAGTCCGGCGAGCGGCCAACCGGAGACGGGGAGGCGGCCCGTCCAGTTCGGTACCGCGGTCAGCAAGAATCCGGCAAGGACAGCCGGGGCGAAGCCAAACAGCATCTCGTGCGCATGCCAGGCATGAGCCCCATAGCTGCCGGCGACTTCGAGATGACCCGCGAGGGCCGCAACCCAGAGGGTCATGGCGACGACCGCCCAAACGGCGGCGCCGAGAAAGAAGGGTCTGAATCCGTATGAAAAGAGCACCGGGCCCGTGCGGGCGAGGCCCCGCGGCACGTAGCCTTCCCGCTTGGCCACCTTTGATCCATTCATGATTCAACTCCTAATGTCTGGGTCGCCTCTGACTACCGGAGTTGAGCAATGTCTTCTTTGACAATTGGCAAAGACATGGCAGTTGGGTACCGGCGGAAACGCCGTACGGAGTTGTCGCGCTGCTGGCCAAAATGTCGCACCAGGGCAATTTGCCTGTTTGCTCCACCTCAAAGAGCCTGCCCGCCACCACCCTAGAATGAGCATGACCGGGCGATATTCGCTCCGTCTTCTCAAGGAGAGGTTCCATGTCTGAGCAATTCCAGATGACACGTCGCAGCATGCTGGCCGGCGCCGCGATCGCAGGCGCACTGACGCCGCTGGTTGGCGCCGTATCGGCCCATGCGGAAGAGGCGGTAGCCAAGGTGGCCTCCCTCGACGTCGCGTCGCTGCCGCGCGTCAAGGTAGATCTCGTCAAACCGCCCTTCGTCCACGCCCATGCGCAAAAGGCCGAAGGCGGCCCGAAGGTCGTCGAGTTCACGCTGACGATAGAGGAAAAGAAGATCGTCATCGACGAGCAGGGTACGGAGCTCCATGCCATGACCTTCAACGGTTCGGTTCCCGGTCCGCTGATGGTCGTGCACCAGGACGACTATGTCGAGCTGACGCTCATCAACGCGGACACGAACACGCTGCAGCACAATATCGACTTCCATTCGGCAACCGGCGCGCTGGGGGGCGGCGCACTGACGGTCGTCAATCCGGGCGAGACCACTGTGCTGCGCTTCAAGGCGACCAAGGCGGGCGTCTTCGTCTACCACTGTGCACCTCCCGGCATGGTTCCGTGGCACGTCACTTCGGGGATGAACGGTGCGATCATGGTGCTGCCGCGCGAAGGACTAACCGACGGCAAGGGCAAGCCGCTTACCTATGACAAGGTCTACTATGTCGGTGAGCAGGACTTCTACGTGCCGCGCGACGCAAGCGGCAAGTTCAAGAAGTACGAAAGCGTCGGCGACGCCTATGCCGATACGCTCGAAGTGATGCGCACGCTTACCCCGTCCCACATTGTCTTCAACGGTGCGGTCGGGGCGCTCACCGGCGACAACGCGCTCAAGGCCGCCGTCGGCGAGAAAGTCTTGATCGTCCATTCGCAGGCGAACCGCGACACGCGCCCGCACCTGATCGGCGGCCATGGCGACTATGTCTGGGCGACCGGCAAGTTCCGCAATCCTCCCGAGGTCGATCAGGAGACCTGGTTCATACCCGGCGGCACGGCGGGCGCTGCCTTCTACACCTTCGAGCAGCCCGGAATCTATGCCTACGTCAACCACAACCTAATCGAGGCGTTCGAGCTCGGCGCTGCCGCTCATTTCGCCGTCACCGGCGATTGGAACGACGACCTGATGACCTCGCTCCTTGCTCCATCGGGTACCTGACTGAAGCCGGTCGCTCCGATGGCCCGCATCGGAGCGACCGGCACCCTCGCCGCCAGATCTCTCGGTGAGACCGGCAAGGAACGACAGTCGAAAGGAGGCCGCCATGGACGCACTTCCAAAAGGCAGAGAAGTCGCTCCCATCTCGCTTGCAATACCCTCCGCGCTCTTTCTGATACTCGCCGGAATCCTCGCAATTGAGACAGGGCTGCTGGGCAGCGCTCCGTCGGGCAGCGCCCTTGATGAACCGCCCGTCGTAACCGTAGCTCCGAGGGATTTCCGGTATCGTGCAGCCGGGGAGTTCTTCAAGAACGGCTATGCCGTCGACGGGCCGGTGGAGACTGTGCGCATGAGCGCGCCGCTCATCATCATGAAATATCAAGTAACCGCCGCAGACTACGCGCGCTGCGTCGCGGAACAGGCGTGCCCGCCCGCCGAACCCGAGCACGTACCCGCAGATCCTGGAAGCACGCCGGCAACGGGGGTCAGCTTCGACGACGCGCAAGCTTATGCCGCCTGGCTCAGCCGGCGAACCGGCACGATCTGGATGCTGCCGACGGACGAGCAGCTCGCCTTTGCGGCCGGCAGCCGTTTTCCCGACGACGCGCTCGACGTCGAGGACGACGGCTCCAATCCAGCCTTGCGGTGGATTGCCGACTACTACCGCGAGACCGCGCGCAAGGCCTCCCGCGAGCCGGAGCCGCAGCGACTCGGACATTTCGGCGAAAGCGAGACGGGCCTCACCGACTTTGGCGGCAATGTCTGGGAATGGACGACGACCTGCGTTAGGCGTGTCACGCTCGACCGCACAGGAAGCATTACCAGCGACACCTCATCCTGCGGCATCTACATAGCCACGGGCAAGCATCGCGCCGCGCTCAGTTCCTTTATCCGCAAGCCCAAGGGGGGCGGCTGCGCCGTCGGCGCGCCCCCGGACAACGTCGGCTTCCGTCTAGTGAAGAATACCCGTTGGTATGCACGCCTGCTGCAGGCGCTTCGCGAGAAGGGCCTCGACGTCTGAGGTGCATCGCATTGAAGGGTGCTTCTCAAGCACTCACGACAACCACGTTCTGTCGCGCCGCGGATACTCTGCTTTGTTCCCTCCTTCCGCCATGATAGTGAGATCATGGTCGCGTTGGTTCCGATCCAAGGAATCTGCAGTAGGAAAATCGAATGAAGATCGACCGGAGTGTCGTACGGTCGCTTGCCCTGTTCGACAGGATGAGCGACGCGGATCTGGACAGGATGCTCGCCCATGCGACGGCAAGGCGCGTGCCCCAAGGTGACGCTGTTTTCGAGCAAGGTCAGAGAGCCACAAGCTTTTTCCTGCTCCTGCACGGGCGGCTGAAGGTGACCCAGGTCACCGAGGACGGTCAGCAGATCATCGTGCGCGTCGTCCATCCGGGTGACCTCTTCGGATTTGCAAAGGCGCTGCAGCGTTCGGATTATCCCGGTACTGCGACGGCCGTTACGGAAAGTCTTGCTCTTTCCTGGCCTACGGATCTCTGGCCGCAATTCGTCGAGCAGAATCCGCATCTAGCCGTCAGCACCATGCAGACGATCGGCCAGCGCCTCGAAGAGGCACACACGCGGATTCGCGAGATGTCGACCCAGGAGGTGGAGAGGCGCGTCGCCCATGCGGTGCTGCGCCTTTCGCGGCAGGCGGGCAAGCAGGAAAAAGGCGGTGTCCGCATAGACTTTCCGATCTCCCGCCAGGACATAGCTGAAATGACCGGAACCACGCTGCATACGGTGTCGCGCATTCTCAGCGCCTGGGAGCAGAAGGGACTGGTCGAGGGCGGTCGTCAGAAGCTCATCGTATGCGACCTGCCGGGCCTGGCGGCCCTCGCGGAAGGCGGGCGCGACTAGACGGATTTCCGATGGCTATTTGACAAGCATCAAAGAGCAGGTGCTTTATCTGTTCTATCTCCTTGTCGCAAGAACCGAACAGGGTTCTGAAACCAAGGAGAATTTCAAGTGCGCATAATCGCAAAGGGCATGGCAGTCGCCGCAGTTCTTGCCGCCTTCACCGGCACAGCATTCGCGGCGGATTTCGAGGTCCACATGCTTAACAAGGGCTCCGAGGGAGCAATGGTCTTCGAGCCGGCATTCGTCAAGGTCAATCCGGGCGACAGCGTCACGTTTGTTGCGACCGACAAGGGACATAATGTCGAGACGATCAAGGACATGATTCCCGACGGGGCTTCGGCATTCAAGAGCAAGATGAACGAGACCTACAAGGTGACTTTCGACGTGCCAGGAGTCTACGGTGTGAAGTGCACCCCGCACGTCGGCATGGGCATGGTTGCGGCAATCGTCGTCGGTGACGCGCCCGCCAATGTCGAAAAGGTAAAGGCAGTGAAGCTGCCCAAGAAGGCGCGGGAGCGCCTCGACGCGGCGCTCGCCGTTGCTCTCCAATAGTATCGGCAGCACGCCAACTAATAACCCGGCGCAGTACAAGCCCGTCTGCGTCGGGCCTGTTTAGTGCTGTCATTGTTGGTTTTAGAGATATTGAATATATTACATCCTCGTCATCTCGGTCAGTAATTGACAGAGATCAATTTGTCGCAGTGTTCGGAGTTCGACCTTACGAATTATCGCGGATCTCCCTTTATTTTTTTGATCGAGGCACTAGACTTTCGTTAAGCCTATCCGTTTAGCGAGGAGACGCTTGAATGCCCGATACCGACCAGTCAGCGGCGAGCCTTCCACCCTCGCGGCGGCGAAACGAAATCGTTACGTTTCTCGTGCTGGCGTTCGGCATCTGGCCGATCGTCGCGGTGGGCGTCGTCGGTGCCTACGGCTTTCTCGTCTGGATGTTCCAGATCATTTTCGGGCCCCCCGGCCCGCCAGCGCATTGAGGGCGGCGTGGGCGAGCGCGTCGAGATATCACGGCGTGATTTTCTCCGCGGTTCCCGCAAGCGGGGGAGTGGGCGTGTCTTTCTGCCAGGAGCAACCCCGGCCGGCCTTGAGGCCTGCACCGGCTGCGGACGATGCGTCGACGCCTGTCCGACGCGCATCATCCGGATGATCGCGGGTCGCCCTGCGCTCGATTTCTCCGTCGCCGAGTGTACCTTCTGCGGCCAGTGCGCGGAACTCTGTCCGGAGCCGGTCTTCATCGGCCGGCCAAGTCACTTTCCCCACGTCGCAATGATCGGCGAGAGTTGTCTTGCCAAGAACCGCACCGATTGCCAGGCCTGTCGCGATGTTTGTCCGACAGAGGCGATCCGCTTCCGTCCGCGTGCCGGCGGACCCTTCTTACCCGAGCTTAGCGATGAGGCGTGCACCGGCTGCGGCGCCTGTCTTTCCGTCTGTCCGGTGGCGGCGATCGACATTCGCGAGGTCGCAAGGGAGGACGCGCATGTCTGATCCAAGCGCGACCTATCACATCTCCAGCGCGGTTGTCGCGACGATGCCGCATATGCGGGAGCGTGTCGTCGCTCGGCTAGCCGAGATGCCGAACGTCGAGGTTTACGCGCACGAAGGGGGAAAGGTGGTCGTCGTGATCGAGGCAACGAGCACGGGGACGCTCGGCGAAATCCTGTCGCGCATCTCTCTGCTCGAGGGCGTGGTGGCAGCCAACATGGTGTTTGAGCATGTCGAAACTCAAGGAGGGATCGACCATGACCGGCGAACTGACGCGGCGTGATATGTTGAAGGCGCATGCGGCCGGCATCGCCGCAGCTACGGCAGGGATCGCGCTTCCGGCGGCGGCGCAGCCCGTGCCGGGCGGCGTCGAAGCCCTTCAGATAAAGTGGTCGAAGGCGCCCTGCCGTTTCTGCGGTACCGGCTGCGGCGTCATGGTCGGGGTCAAGGAGGGACAGGTCGTCGCCACACATGGCGACATGCAGGCCGAGGTGAACCGCGGCCTCAACTGCATCAAGGGCTACTTCTTGTCCAAAATCATGTACGGCGCCGACCGTCTGAAGACGCCGCTTCTGCGCAAGCGCAACGGCGCCTTTGCAAAGGACGGCGAGTTCGAGCCGGTGAGCTGGGACGAGGCCTTCGACGTCATGGCCGAGCAGGCGAAGCGGGTGCTGAAGGAGAAGGGGCCGACCGCCGTCGGCATGTTCGGTTCCGGGCAGTGGACGATCTTCGAGGGTTATGCCGCGACCAAGCTGATGCGCGCCGGTTTCCGCTCCAACAATCTCGATCCGAATGCCCGCCACTGCATGGCCTCGGCGGCCTATGCCTTCATGCGCACTTTCGGCATGGACGAGCCGATGGGGTGTTATGACGACTTCGAGCACGCGGACGCATTCGTGCTCTGGGGTTCGAACATGGCGGAGATGCATCCGATCCTGTGGACGCGGCTCGCCGATCGAAGGCTAGGCCATGAGCATGTGAAGGTGGCGGTTCTTTCGACCTTCACCCATCGCAGCATGGATCTTGCTGATATTCCGATCGTCTTCAAACCTGGGACCGATCTGGCGATCCTTAACTACATTGCCAATCATATTATCCAGACAGGGCGGGTGAACGAGGATTTCGTCAGCAAGCACACGACCTTCATGGTCGGCGCGACCGACATTGGCTATGGCCTGAGGCCTGACAATCCGCTCGAGGTCAAAGCCGTGAACGCCAAGGATGCGGCGAAAATGACGCCGAGCGACTTCGAGAGTTTCAAATCCTTCGTCTCGGAGTACACGCTCGACAAGGTAGTCGAACTCACCGGGGTCGAGGCCGGGTTCCTCGAACAATTGGCAGATCTTTACGCCGATCCCAACCGCAAGGTGATGTCGCTCTGGACCATGGGCTTCAACCAGCATGTGCGCGGCGTCTGGGTCAACCATATGGTCTACAACCTCCATCTGTTGACCGGGAAGATCTCCGAACCCGGCAACAGCCCGTTCTCGCTCACTGGCCAACCCTCGGCCTGCGGGACGGCGCGCGAGGTCGGCACCTTTGCCCATCGGCTGCCGGCCGACATGACCGTCACCAATCCGGAGCACCGCAAGCATGCCGAGGAGATCTGGCGCATTCCTCACGGGATCATTCCCGAAAAGCCCGGCTACCATGCGGTCGAGCAGGACCGGATGCTGAAGGACGGCAAGCTCAATTTCTACTGGGTGCAGGTCAACAATAACGTCCAGGCGGCTCCCAATACGCAGAACGAGACCTATCAGGGCTACCGCAACCCGGAGAACTTCATCGTCGTTTCCGATGTCT
Organism: Sinorhizobium sp. M4_45; assembly: GCF_002885915.1. NCBI lineage: Bacteria > Pseudomonadati > Pseudomonadota > Alphaproteobacteria > Hyphomicrobiales > Rhizobiaceae > Sinorhizobium > Sinorhizobium sp. M4_45. The sequence continues at coordinate 79,116 of NZ_NWVE01000014.1, read as the reverse complement.
ACCCGACCATCACGGCGATGAGCGCCGACCTCATCCTGCCGGCCGCCATGTGGGTGGAGAAGGAAGGCGCCTACGGCAATGCGGAGCGCCGCACCCATGTCTGGCACCAACTGGTGAATGCCCCCGGCGAAGCGCGTTCCGATCTCTGGCAGATGGTGGAGTTCTCAAAGCGCTTCACCACCGACGAAGTCTGGCCGGCCGATATCCTCGATGCCAATCCCGGCTATCGTGGCAAGACCCTCTACGACGTGCTCTTCAAGAACGGCAATGTCGACCGTTTCCCGGCAAGCGAGATCAACAAGGAATACGCCAACCGCGAGGCCGAGGCCTTCGGCTTCTACATCCAGAAGGGCCTCTTCGAGGAATATGCCTCCTTCGGGCGTGGACACGGCCATGACCTGGCGCCTTATGACCGCTACCACGAGGAACGGGGGCTCCGCTGGCCGGTTGTCGACGGCAAGGAGACGCTCTGGCGCTACCGGGAAGGCTACGATCCCTACGTGAAGCCGGGGGAGGGCGTGAAGTTCTATGGACGTCCGGACGGCAAGGCGGTGATCCTCGCCGTTCCCTACGAGCCGCCGGCGGAATCTCCCGACGACGAATACAATGTCTGGCTGGTGACGGGCCGCGTCCTCGAGCACTGGCACTCCGGCTCGATGACGATGCGAGTGCCGGAGCTCTACAAAGCCTTCCCCGGTGCCGTCTGCTTCATGAATGCCGGAGACGCCCGCGATCGCGGCATCAACCAGGGCGCCGAGGTGCGGATCATCTCCCGCCGCGGCGAGATGCGCGCCCGCGTCGAGACCCGAGGCCGCAACCGCATGCCGCCGGGCGTCATCTTCGTACCCTGGTTCGACGCCAGCAGACTCATCAACAAGGTGACACTCGACGCAACCGATCCCATCTCTAAACAGACGGATTTCAAAAAATGCGCGGTCAAAATCGTCTCTGTCGCATAATGAAAAGCCCCGGTTCGTGGCTCGGAGGCCTGTTGGCGATCCTGTTCGTCGCAACGGGGGCGATTGCCCAGATGGCGGGCGAAAGGGTGCCGGAGCTTTCCGGACCGCCGCAGGAGATGGGCGAGGTAGAGGCGCACCCGATCCCCAAATGGGTCGTCGACGACGCCCGCAAGGAGCGCGCATATCCCGACCAGCCGCCGGTCATCCCGCATTCGATCGAAGGCTATCAGCTTTCGGTCAACACCAATCGGTGCCTATCCTGCCACAAGCGGGAGCTCACGCAGGAGTCCGGCGCGCCGATGATCAGCGTCACCCATTACATGACGCGGGAGGGGCAGATGCTCGCCGACGTTTCTCCGCGGCGCTATTTCTGCACCGCCTGCCATGTGCCGCAGGCGGATGTGCGCCCGCTCGTCGGTAACACCTTCCGCGACATGAGCGAGATGGGCGTCAAGCAGGCGGGGAGCGAGTAGGCCATGGCTCGGATAAAGCGCCTCCTAGTCTGGGTGTGGAAGATTCTGACCACGCCGGCCGCAACGCTCAGCCTCGCCTTTTTGACGCTCGGCGGCTTCGTGGGTGGTGTGGTCTTCTGGGGCGCGTTCAACACCGCCTTGGAGCTCACCAACACGGAGGAGTTTTGCGTCTCCTGTCATGAGATGCGGGCCAACGTATATGAGGAGCTTACGCGCACGGTTCATTTCTCCAACCGCTCGGGCGTCCGGGCGTCCTGTCCCGACTGCCACGTGCCGCATGAATGGACGGACAAGATCGCCCGCAAGATGCAGGCCTCAAAGGAAGTGTGGGGAAAGATTTTCGGGACCATCAACACGCGCGAGAAGTTCCTCGACCACCGCCTGGAACTCGCCAAGCACGAATGGGCGCGGCTCAAGGCCAACGACAGCCTCGAGTGCCGCAACTGTCACTCTTCAGCAGCGATGGACCTTTCCAAGCAGACGCAGCGTGCTGCAGAAATCCATACGCGCTACCTGCTGCCGGGCAGGGCGACCTGCATCGACTGCCACAAGGGCATCGCCCACGAGCTGCCGAACATGCAGGGCATCGAACCCGGCTGGAAGCTCCCACCCGAACTCGAAGGAGAGACGCTGCCTTCTGCTTCCGCGATCGACGAGCTGAAGCGGGTCATGGACGAGGCTCACAGCGCCGCGCTCGTGAATTAAGGCCGCTGGCCCCGAGGCATGTAGCGGGCGCTTCTGAAGTCTCCCAGCACGGGGAGAAGAAATGCTATCTAACCATCAAGACGGGCCGAACCGGTGCATCGATCATCGACTTGGTTACGCCGCCGAAAACCCTCTCGCGGATGCGCGAGTGCCCATAGGCGCCGATCACGATCAGGTCGGCCGAAGTGTCGCGTGCGTGCTGGGCGAGTACTCTTCGACCGGGCGGTCGGCACGCGCAAGCTGGTCGACTGTCACTTTGACGCGGTGTCGTGCAAGATAAGTGGCGACATCAGTACCGGGCTCTTCGCCGTTCTTGGTCTTTGGATCGACGAGCACCAGGTGTAACTCCTCGGCGTTTCGCATCATGTCCAGCGCTTCGGGGGCGGCCCTTGCGGATCGATGGTCGAGTTCCACTCAAGGAGACGTTCTTCGCAGCAAGCAGCGGGTTGGCTGTTTACGCCAGCATGGTCTATGGAAGAGTCTGGATGGTGCAAATACAGCGAAGACGCTAGACACTGCAGCGGTAAATAGTCCTTCGGTGGTAATGGGATGCCTTCAGTGAGCGTTGTTGAGAGGACTCGGTTGGGACGGTTGTTCGTCAGGTGGAGAGGCGACGGCGTCGCAGCCTATATTGTCGCCGCGATAGTCACGTCGGGCATTCTTGCCCTCAGAGTGACACTGCCGGAACCAATCGGCGAAGGCCTTCTTCTCTTCTCGTTCATCCCTGCGATCCTCGTCGCCGCGCTGGTCGGAGGCCGGAATGCGATTCTTTTCGCGGCCGGGCTGTCGCTTTTTGCGGCGGTTTTTCATCAGCAGATCACGAGTGCCGAGGGGCCGAGTGTTCTGGAACTGGTGGTCTTCGGGTCGGCAGTGCTTCTGATTGTGGCTCTGGGCGAATTGCTTGAGGCGGCAAGACGCGCCATCGACCGGACCGAGAACGTCGTAAGGGCTCGCGACGCTCATCTGAGATCCATACTGGATACAGTTCCGGATGCCACAGTGGTCAGCGCTACCGATGGCACAATCGTGTCCTTCAACGCCGCGGCCGTGCGGCAGTTCGGGTACGCAGAGGAGGAGGTCATCGGCCAAAACCTACGCATATTGATGCCGGAACCCTACCGCCGCGAACACGACGGATATATGCAGCGCTACATGACAACCGGGGAAAAGCGCATCATCGGTATCGATCGCGTTGTCTCCGGGCAGCGGAAAGATGGATCGACGTTTCCGATGAAGCTCGCCGTTGGGGAGATGCGGTCCGGCGGCGAGAGGTTCTTCACGGGCTTCATCAGGGACCTGACGGAGCGGGAGGAGTCTGCCGCAAGGCTCGAGCAGATACAGGCTGAACTGGCGCGCCTTGCCCGGCTCAACGAGTTGGGCGAAATGGCGTCGACGCTTGCCCACGAACTGAACCAGCCCCTTTCGGCGATCGCCAACTACTCGCATGGCTGTACCAGGCTGTTGCGAGACATGGACGACGCCATAGCTACGCGAATGCGCGAGGCGCTCGAAGAGGTGGCGCGCCAGTCGTTGCGGGCCGGCCAGATCATCAAACATCTCAGGGAGTTCGTCACAAAGGGGGAGACGGAGAAGGCGCCGGAAGACATCCGCAAACTGGTGGAGGAGGCCGCCGCGCTGGCCCTGGTTGGCTCCCGCGAGCAGGGGGTCAGAACGGTGTTCGAATATCTGCCCGGTGCCGAAATGGCAATGGTCGACCGTATCCAGGTCCAGCAGGTCCTCATCAATCTAATGCGCAACGCGATCGAGGCGATGCGCCTCGTCGACCGCCGAGAGCTGACGATCCGCACCATGCCGGCCGGTGCGGGGGAGGTTGCCGTCGTTGTCGAAGACACGGGTGGGGGCATCCCGGAGGAAATCTCCGGCCATCTCTTCAAGCCGTTCGTCACGACCAAGGCAAGCGGAATGGGCATCGGGCTGTCCATTTCTAAGCGGATCGTCGAGGCGCACGGCGGTGAGATGACTGTCTCGAAAAATGCGGCGGGCGGAGCCACTTTCCGGTTCACGCTTCCCGCCTATGTAGATGAACGGATCGTTGCAAATGATTGATTATACGGTGCACATTGTTGATGACGAAGAGCCGGTCAGGAAGTCCCTGGCCTTCATGCTGACAATGAACGGATTCGCCGTGAAAATGCATCAATCGGCCGAGGCCTTTCTGGCGTTTGCGCCGGACATCAGAAACGGGGTTCTTGTCACGGATTTGAGAATGCCGGACATGTCCGGCGTAGAGCTTCTGCGCAACCTCGGCGATCGCAAGATCAATGTACCGTCGATCGTGATTACCGGGCACGGCGACGTTCCCATGGCGGTGGAGGCCATGAAAGCGGGAGCGGTCGATTTCATAGAGAAGCCTTTCGAGGATACCGTGATCATCGAGGCAATCGAGAGGGCATCTGAACATCTGGTCGCTCCGCAAGCCGACGCGGACGAAGTCAACGATATCCGAGCTAGGCTCCAGACGCTGAGCGAGAGAGAACGCCAGGTGCTCTCCGCAGTCGTCGCCGGCCTTCCCAACAAGTCGATCGCCTATGATCTGGACATCAGCCCGCGCACTGTCGAGGTGCACCGCGCCAATGTAATGACCAAGATGAAGGCGAGGAGCCTCCCTCATCTCGTTCGAATGGCTCTCGCCGGTGGCTTCGGTCCTTCCTGATCCGCCGAGTTGATCTCGCGCAATGCGGTGCGTTGCCGCAAGCGGCTTAATGGCGGCTCATTGCGGCAGATGCACGTCACATTGCGCGGGACTCAAATTGTTGGATGCGAAAACCATCATCGTCGTTGCAGCGGACCAGGGCCTCCGACGGTCCGTGGCGTTCGCACTTGAGGTCGAAGGATATGCGACTCAGTCTTACGACACTTTGCGGGCAGCCGAGGATGCTTCCCGGGTGGCGCTCTGCACGATTCTCGACGACGACATACTGAGATCCGAGCCTCAAGCCGCCGCGCAATTCCTTAGCAATTACGGGGGCCGGGCCATCCTGCTGGTTGACGGCCTGTCGGTCCTTCAGCAAGGTGTGGACTACGCGACATTGACGAAACCATTCACCGGTCCCGACCTGCTCAGCGTGATCAACAGCCTGATCGAGGCGGCTAAGTAGTTTCCCTTAGTGATCTAACCGAATTTCTCCAAGTCACGCGAATTGGCAATCTGTCCCCACATCGAAAAGGGGATAATCCATGTACGCCGCTGCAACCGCCAAACCACAGTCCATCGAGGTCGAACACCTTGGGCCGGCCCCAATTTCTAGGCCCCACCTTGTCGCCACTTACAAGCCCGGTCGCGAGATCTATGCCGAGGGCGATCTGAACGACAAGTGCTATCAGGTTTCGACCGGAGCCGTACGTGTCTACCGCCTCCTTTCAGATGGACGCCGACAAGTCGTATCCTTCCATCTCCCAGGCGAAATGTTCGGTTTCGAAGCCGGATCCAACCATTCTTTCTTTGCCGAAGCCATCACGGAAACAACACTGGCCATTTTCGGGCGCCGGCATATGCAGGAGCGTTCGCGGGAGCTTCTCGCGCTCGCCTTGACCGGCATGGCACGGGCTCAGCAGCATCTTCTGGTAATCGGCAGGCAATGTGCCGTGGAACGGATTGCCGCATTCCTCGTTGATCTTTGCGACCGTCAGGGAGGAGGCAGGCAGCTTCGCTTGCCCATGTCGCGACAGGATATTGCGGACTACCTCGGCCTGACGATCGAAACCGTGTCGCGCGTGGTGACAAAACTGAAGGCGCGTAGTGTCATCGCGCTCAGGGACGCGAGGACGATCGACATCGTAAGGATGGAAGCTCTGCGTTCGCTCTGCGACTGAGACTGGCCCGGGCCGCGCAGCATGCTCCTCTGATACTCCGCCGCCGCCAACCAGCGTGGTCTAGCGGGAGGAGGGAGGAGCCATGTTCGTGAGCGAAATGTCTCGTGAGGAATGCCATGGCGTAGTGGCCGCCGGAGATCTCGCGGCTGGCATGCTCCAGGGACGGCCAGCCCCACATCGTGCCGATTACCTACGCGCGCCGGGTAATAAACTCTATTCCTTTTCCATGCTTGGCCAGACCGGATGCGCAGCAGCCCAAAGTTTCGCTGCAGATTGCGGAGTTTGCCAGCAATGGCCGGTGGAAGAGCGTGGGCGTAACCTACCGGCGGCGCAAGGCTGCCATCAGCAGCGTATTCACGCCTGGTGCCTGCTCGAAAGGAGACCCGAATGGCGGGAACCAAGAGGCCTCAAACCTGTACCGTAATAAATCTCACCTGCCCAGAAGAGATCTCAGGCCGTCTGCGCATATCTTCTTCTGCGCCGAGATGCACGAGATAACGGTCCGGGCAGCCTGCCCGGGTGAGCGGTAGTTTCCCGCATGCGCAGGAGATCCCCTCCGACGGTTCTCCGCCCGAGCTTCCGCCGCTTTCCTGTGCAGCTCCGTTAGGGCCGATCCCACGAGCCAAACCGGCAAACTTCCGCGCATTGTCACGTCGCTGACCGCATCGCTGTGCGAGCGGAGGAGGTCGCATCGTTGCATTGCCATGTCTTTTCGCTCGCTGTCTGGCTCCTTTTGAACTACCGGCCGCCATGTCTCGCGAGCTCCAAAGCAACTTGATCTGGATCAAGGTGCCAAGGGCCGGGCTCTGACAATTCTCGCAATAGTGTTGCTGCCCGCGCCGCATGCGCCAGTCAGCGGTTAAAGAGAGTTGGGGTCCAACCATGAAACACACAGTCGAGATGGTCGTGCTTGCCGTCGGCGCCTTCCTTGCGCTGGTCGGAGCCGGCCTTGCGCAGGACCGCCAGTTCGGCGCGCACATGTGGGTGCTGTTCTTCGTGCTGCTCGCCGGCACCCTGGTGCTCATGCGCCGCGTTGACTTCCGTCCGGCTCGCGCGGGTCATCCGGGCCGTCGGAGCGAATACTTCGACGAGGTCGTGAAGTACGGCGTCATCGCGACGGTATTCTGGGGCGTGGTCGGCTTTCTCGTCGGCGTCGTCGTCGCCCTTCAGCTTGCCTTTCCCGACCTCAACGTAGAGCCCTGGTTCAATTTCGGCCGGGTACGGCCGCTTCACACGTCCGCGGTCATTTTCGCCTTTGGGGGCAACGCGCTTATCGCAACTTCGTTCTATGTGGTTCAGCGTACGAGTCGCGCGCGCCTATTCGGTGGCGATCTCGGCTGGTTCGTTTTCTGGGGCTATCAGCTCTTCATCGTCCTCGCGGCGACCGGCTACCTGCTCGGCATCACGCAGTCACGCGAATACGCGGAACCTGAATGGTACGTCGATCTCTGGCTCACCATCGTCTGGGTTGCCTACCTCGTCGCCTTCCTCGGCACGATCCTGAAGCGCACCGAGCCGCACATCTACGTGGCGAACTGGTTCTACCTCGCCTTCATCGTCACCATCGCGATGCTGCACGTCGTCAACAATCTGGCGGTGCCCGTCTCCTTTCTGGGTTCGAAGAGCTACTCCGCATTTTCCGGGGTGCAGGACGCGCTGACGCAGTGGTGGTACGGACACAACGCAGTGGGCTTCTTTCTCACGGCGGGCTTCCTGGCGATTATGTACTACTTCATCCCGAAACAGGTGAACCGCCCCGTTTACTCCTATCGGCTGTCGATCATCCACTTCTGGGCGATCATCTTCATGTACATCTGGGCCGGTCCCCACCACCTGCACTACACGGCGCTGCCCGACTGGGCGCAGACGCTCGGCATGGTCTTCTCGATCATGCTCTGGATGCCCTCGTGGGGAGGGATGATCAACGGCCTCATGACGCTCTCTGGCGCCTGGGACAAGATCCGCACCGACCCGGTGGTCCGCATGATGGTCATGGCCGTCGCCTTCTATGGCATGGCGACCTTCGAGGGCCCGATGATGTCGATCAAGACGGTCAACTCGCTCAGTCACTACACCGACTGGACCATCGGCCACGTCCATTCCGGCGCGCTCGGGTGGAACGGACTGATCACCTTCGGCGCGATCTACTATCTCGTACCGAAGCTGTGGAACCGGGAACGGCTCTACAGCGTGCGAATGGTCAATTGGCACTTCTGGCTCGCCACCCTCGGCATCGTCGTCTACGCCGCTGTTATGTGGGTCGCCGGTATCCAGCAAGGCTTGATGTGGCGCGAATACGACGACCAGGGCTTCCTCGTCTACTCCTTCGCGGAAACGGTCGCGGCCATGTTCCCCTACTATGTCATGCGCGCCGTCGGCGGCGCCCTGTTCCTCGCCGGCGCGCTCCTCATGGCCTTCAACGTAACAATGACGATCCTCGGTCGCGTCCGTGACGAGGAACCGATCTTCGGTGCTGCGCCGCTGCCGGCGCCTGCAGAATAGGAGGGCATCAGACCATGTCCATTCTCGACAAACACGCGATACTCGAGCGCAATGCCACGCTGCTGCTGATTGGCTCGCTCCTGGTCGTCTCCATCGGCGGAATCGTCGAAATCGCGCCGCTCTTCTATCTCGAAAACACCATCGAGAAGGTCGAGGGCATGCGGCCATACTCCCCGCTGGAGCTTGCCGGCCGGGACATCTACGTCCGCGAGGGATGCTACGTCTGTCACAGCCAAATGATCCGTCCGTTCCGTGACGAGGTGGAGCGCTACGGCCACTATTCGCTGGCGGCGGAGTCGATGTACGACCATCCCTTTCAATGGGGTTCCAAGCGAACTGGACCGGATCTCGCTCGCGTCGGCGACCGCTATTCCAACGAATGGCATGTCCAGCACCTGATCGAGCCCCGCTCGGTCGTGCCGGAATCTGTGATGCCGAGCTACGCCTTCCTCAAGGACACGCCGCTCGAGGTGAAGAATGTTGCCATGAGCCTCGAGGCGAACAGGGCGGTCGGCGTCCCCTACACCGACGAGATGATCGATAACGCGGGTGCGGACCTCAAGGCCCAGGCTGATCCGAATGCCGACGGTTCGGGCGTAGAGGCACGCTATCCCAAGGCCAAGCTCGGCGACTTCGACGGTGATCCGCAAAGGCTGTCGGAGATGGATGCGCTCGTCGCCTATCTCCAGATGCTGGGCACGCTCGTCGACTTCTCCACCTACGACGACACCACCGGCTATCGCTGAGAGGGAGGCAACATGGAAACGTACACGGCCATGCGCCATTTTGCCGACAGCTGGGGATTGCTCGCCATGACGTTGTTCTTCCTCGGCGTCGTTTTCTTCATCTTCCGCCCCGGCGCCAAGAAGGCTGCAGCTCAGGCGTCTGTCATCCCGTTGAAGGAGGACTGATCCATGACCGACAAGCACAAGCACGTCGACGAGGTCAGCGGCGTAGAAACCACCGGACACGAATGGGACGGCATCCGCGAACTCAATAATCCGATGCCGCGCTGGTGGGTCTACAGCTTCTATGCCACGATCATCTGGGCGATCGGCTATGCAATCGCCTATCCCTCGTGGCCTATGCTGACGGAGGCGACCAAGGGCATGCTCGGCTATTCGAGCCGCGCCGAGGTCAGCGTCGAACTGGCCGCAGCCAGGGCTGCCCAGGCCGGCAATCTCGAGCAGATCGCATCGAGTTCGGTCGAAGAGATCATAGCAAATCCGCAACTGCAGCAATTTGCCGTTTCAGCCGGGGCTTCCGCCTTCAAGGTGAACTGCGCCCAGTGCCACGGCTCGGGGGCTGCGGGCGGGCAGGGTTTTCCGAATCTCAACGACGACGACTGGCTCTGGGGCGGCAAGCCCGAAGAGATCTATCAGACTATTGCTCATGGGGTTCGACACGCCGGCGACGCGGAGTCGCGCGTTTCGGAGATGCCGCCCTTCGGCGACATGCTGACGCCGGCGCAAATGCAGCAGACGGCAGCCTACGTCGTGAGCCTCACCCAGGCACCGTCGCAACCGCACCTCGTCGAGCAGGGCAAGCAGGTCTTTGCCGACAACTGCGCGTCCTGCCATGGCGCGGACGCGAAAGGCAACCGTGAGATGGGAGCACCCAACCTCGCCGATGCGATCTGGCTCAAGGGAGAGGGCGAGCAGGCGGTGATCGCGCAGATGAAGACGCCGAAGCACGGCGTGATGCCCGCATGGCTGCCGCGCCTCGGCGACGACGCCGTCAAGCAGCTCGCGGTGTTCGTCCACTCGTTGGGCGGCGGCGAGTAGAGGTCCAAGATCATTCGGCCGTGAACCCGTGCGGCCGATTTTCCTGGTCACGGGCGGGGTTGGCCAGATTTCGTTCGTCTACGAGCAGGCGGGACAACCGCTCAGTTCAAAGCCCTTGGGGATGTCCCACCGCAATGTGCGGCATCCGGGCGCGGACTTGACGCAGATCAAGGTGACCTGAGTGCACATCGGCAAAGGTCGCCTCACAAGCGAAACTATCGCCGGGACCTGCCTGCATGCTCCACCAGCCAATAACTAATGGTTCAGTCGAACGGCTCGATGCGGAAGCGGTCAATGCCGCGCGTGTGCGAGGGCCGCTCTACGAGAAGCGTCGGAAGATCTTCCCGAAGCGGGCCGAGGGCCGCTTCCGCCGGTTCAAGTGGCTGGTGATGCTAGTGACGCTTGGCATCTACTACCTGACGCCGTGGATCCGCTGGGATCGCGGGGCGCATGCGCCGGATCAGGCGGTCCTTATCGACCTCGCTTCCCGGCGCTTCTATTTCTTCTTCATAGAGATTTGGCCGCAGGAGTTCTTCTTCGTGGCGGGGCTCCTCGTCATGGCGGGCTTCGGGCTTTTTCTTGTGACCTCTGCAGTCGGGCGAGCCTGGTGCGGCTACGCCTGCCCGCAGACCGTCTGGGTCGATCTCTTCCTCGTCGTCGAGCGCTTCATCGAGGGGGACCGCAACGCGCGCATGCGCCTCGACGCCGGACCGTGGAGCCTCAACAAGATACGCAAGCGCGTGGCCAAGCATGCTATCTGGCTGGCGATCGGGGTTGCGACCGGCGGCGCGTGGATATTCTATTTCGCCGATGCGCCCTCGCTCTTGTCGAGCCTGGTCGCGCTCGATGCGCCGCCGGTCGCCTATACCACGATCGGAATTCTGACCGCGACGACCTACGTCTTCGGCGGGCTGATGCGCGAGCAGGTCTGCACCTATATGTGCCCATGGCCGCGCATCCAAGCGGCCATGCTGGACGAGAACTCGCTCGTCGTCACCTACAACGACTGGCGGGGGGAGCCGCGCTCGCGGCATGCGAAGAAGGCTGCTGCGGCCGGCGAGGTCGTCGGGGATTGCGTCGACTGCAACGCCTGCGTCGCCGTCTGTCCCATGGGCATCGACATCCGCGACGGCCAGCAGCTCGAATGCATCACCTGCGCGCTCTGCATCGACGCCTGCGACGGTGTGATGGACAAGCTCGGCCGTGAGCGCGGGCTGATCTCATACGCGACGCTCAGCGACTATGCCGCCAATATGGCGCTCGCGACGAGCGGCGGGACCGCGGCGATCGATCCAAGTCGCGTGCGCGACGCCAATGGCGCCTCCCGCGACAAGGTGCGGCACCTCAACTGGCGCATCGTCTTCCGGCCCCGCGTTCTCGTATATTTCGCCGTCTGGTCGATTGTCGGACTCGGTCTTCTTTTCGGCCTGCTGACGCGCGACCGGCTGGAACTGAACGTCCTCCACGACCGCAACCCTCAGTTTGTCGTCGAATCCGACGGCTCGGTGCGCAACGGCTACATGGTCAAGCTGCTCAACATGATCCCCGAACAGCGCACCATCAGCCTGACGATCGAGGGTATGCCCGCCGCCACCATGCGGGTGGCCGGGCAGGCGAGGGGCGACGGACGCAGCATCACCATCGGCGTCGAGCCGGACAAGGTCACCCCGCTTAAAGTCTTCGTCACGTTGCCGAAAGGCAGATTTGCCGAGGCGGAAGAGGGTTTTTCCCTCATAGCGGAGGATCCGTCCAGCCACGAACGCGATGTGTATCAGGCCAATTTCAATCTGCCGGGAGCAGCAAGACAATGAGCACGGCAACGAAACAGCGCGGATTCACCGGTTGGCACATGGCGGCGGTGATGGGCCTCTTCTTCGGCACCATCATCTCCGTCAATCTCGTCATGGCCTGGAACGCCAGCCGAAGCTGGAGCGGCCTTGTCGTCGAGAATACCTACGTCGCTAGCCAGCAGTTCAACGGCAAGGTGGCCGCGGGCCGCGCCTTTCAGGCCAGCGGCGTCAAGGGGCGGCTAACGGCCGGACCCGGCGCTATCCGCTACGTCCTCACCCGGAACGGCGAACCGGAGCGACAAATCGACAAGGTCATTGCCGTTCTCAAACGACCGGTTGAAGAGCATGAGGACCTTCGCGTCGAGCTCCATCCTCGGGGCGAGGGCGCTTTTGTTTTGAGTGAAGAGCTGAAGCCCGGTCAATGGATCGCCGCCATGACGGCCATGGCGGGGGATGCGGTGGTCCACCGCCAGACTATCCGCTTCATTGCAGAGGGAGGAGACAAATGAGCTGCTGCGCCGTTGGTGCGGCAACCATGGTTCCCGCAGGAGGGCAGGCGTCGCCCGCCTCCGAGGAACTTTGGCTTGCGAGCCGGGACCTCGGAGGCGGCCTGCGCCAGATCGAGTTGAGCGTCCCCGGCGCTTATTGCGGCGCCTGCATCGCCACGATCGAAGGAGCGCTGCGCGTGAAGGCCGAAGTCGAACGCGCCCGCGTCAATCTCTCCTCCCGTCGCGTTTCAATCGTCTGGAAGGAGGAGGTTGGGGGTCGTCGCACCGATCCCTGTGATTTCCTCCATGCCATCGCTGAGCGTGGCTATCAGGCACACCTCTTTTCGCCCGGCGGGGAGGAAGGCGATGACCTGCTGAAGCAGTTGATCCTCGCGGTCGCCGTTTCGGGCTTCGCCACGACCAATATCATGCTGCTCTCCGTGTCAGTCTGGTCGGGGGCGGATGCGGCCACCCGCGATCTCTTCCACTGGATCTCGGCGCTGATCGCCGGACCGGCGCTGATCTATGCTGGCCGCTTTTTCTACAAGTCGGCATGGAACGCCATTCGCCGCGGGCGAACCAACATGGATGTGCCGATCGCGCTCGCGGTCAGCCTTTCCTATGGCATGTCTCTCTACGAGACGATCGGTCATGGCGAACATGCCTGGTTTGATGCATCCGTGAGCTTGCTGTTCTTCCTGCTGATCGGCCGAACGCTCGATCGCATGATGCGGGGCCGCGCACGAGCGGCGATCAGCGGTCTCGCACGCCTGTCGCCGCGCGGGGCCACCGTCGTCCATCCGGATGGCTCGCGCGAGTACCGCACCATCGACGAGATCAAGCCAGGCGAACGCCTGTTCGTCGCTGCCGGCGAGCGTATCCCCGTCGATGGACGGGTGGTGTCTGGGACGAGCGATCTTGATCGTTCCGTGGTCAACGGCGAGAGCTCGCCGGCGGTGGTCGCCACAGGAGATACGGTTCAGGCCGGCACGCTCAACCTCACGGGTCCGCTCACCCTGGAGGCAACCGCCGCGTCGCGCGACTCGTTCATCGCCGAAATCATCGGATTGATGGAAGCTGCCGAAGGGGGCAGGGCGCGCTACCGACGCATTGCCGACCGCGCCGCCCACTATTATTCGCCGGCCGTCCATCTGCTGGCGCTCCTGACCTTCGTCGGCTGGATGTTGGTGGAGGGAGATGTCCACCATGCCCTGCTGATCGCCGTGGCGGTGCTCATTATCACGTGCCCCTGCGCACTCGGCCTTGCCGTTCCCGTCGTCCAGGTCGTAGCGGCCGGGCGGCTTTTCCAAGGCGGTGTCATGGTCAAGGATGGCTCGGCGATGGAGCGCCTAACTGAGATCGACACAGTGCTCCTGGATAAGACCGGCACGCTGACCATCGGCAGACCACGGCTCGTCAACGCGCACGAAATCGCACCGGGTCGGCTCGCGTTGGCGGCGGCTATCGCGGTGCATTCGCGCCATCCGATCGCAATAGCGATTCAGAATTCGGCAGGGGCAGTCTCTGCGCTTGACGGCGATATCCGGGAAATTCCCGGCGCCGGCATCGAAGTGAAGACCAACGACGGAGTTTATCGGCTCGGGAGCCGCGGCTTTGCGGTCGGCGATCCGGGGTCTGCCGCCGTGCAGTCGGAGGCAATCCTGTCGTTGGATTTTCGTGAGCTTGCCTGCTTCCGGTTCGAGGACCGGCCGCGTCCCGCTTCGCGGGAATCGATCGAAGCCCTTGGCCGCCTGGGCATTGCGACCGGAATACTGTCCGGCGACAGGGAGCCTGTGGTGGCGGCCCTCGCCAGCAGTTTGGGGATCTCGAACTGGCATGCCGAACTCTCGCCACGCGAAAAGGTCGAGGCATGCGCCGCTGCCGCCGAGGCAGGTCACAAGGCCCTGGTCGTGGGGGACGGCATAAACGACGCGCCCGTTCTGCGTGCGGCGCACGTTTCCATGGCTCCGGCGACTGCCGCCGATGTCGGACGCCAGGCTGCCGACTTCGTGTTCATGCATGAGCCCCTTTCGGCAGTTCCCTTCGCCATAGAGACTTCGCGGCATGCCGGCCGACTCATCCGGCAGAACTTCGCGCTGGCGATCGGCTACAACATCATCGCCGTGCCGATCGCAATTCTTGGCTACGCGACGCCGATCGTCGCGGCTGTCGCGATGTCCACCTCGTCGCTCGTGGTAGTCTTCAATGCTCTGAGACTGAAGCGCACCCTCGCCGCCGGCAACGCCGCGGGACCAGCCACATTGATCCATTCAGGCGCGGTGACCTCATGAACACCCTCATCTATCTCATACCGATCGCACTCAGTCTCGGTGGTCTGGCGCTCCTCGCGTTTCTGTGGGCACTCAAGAGCGGGCAGTACGAGGACCTCGACGGAGCCTCCTGGCGCGTACTCGAAGACGGCGATAACAAGGGTGAATCAAGCCAGACTTTCTAGCTATTTGACCAAGATCAACTTACCGCAACCGACATAGCGCTAGGCTGGTGGCATGTTTATTGGGACATGCGCAATGGAGACACTACAATTGACTTCGAGCGACAGGACGACCTTCTTGCGTTCGCGCTTCTTCGTGCGGCTGCCGCGCTCCACTGTCGACGCCATTCTCGAGGACACGAGGCTGTCCACTTACGAGGAGCACGATGTCCTCTTCCACCAGGGCGACAGCATCGACGACGTGTTCTTTGTACTTTCAGGTCTGATCCGCCTCTACCGTGTTGGAAAAGATGGGCGCGAGGCCGATGTCGCGGTGTTTTCCAAAGGCGAGATGTTTGCCGAGAACGCCATGTATCTAGGGCGTGCCACCGCCAGCGCGGAGGCTGCCGAAGCATCCATAATTGCGCGAATTGACAGTGCCAAGCTTCGGCAACTCGCCGTCGCAGACCCCGATGTAGCGCAGGCTTTCATCGAGCATCTCTGCCATCGAGGCAAAATAACGGAAGACCTGCTCGCACAAGATCGCCTGCTCACCGCTGCCCAGCGCGTCGCAAGCTACATACTCGATCAATGTCCAAACGGCACTACCACAAGCTTCTCGTTCCGCTTGCCGTTCCAGAAGAACGTGCTTGCGGGGAAACTTGGCCTCGCCCCGGAGGCCCTTTCACGCGCCTTTTCGACGCTGCGCCAGTCGGGAGTGACCGTAAAGGGTCGGATGATCGAGATACATGACCGGCACGCGCTGGAGCGGTTCTGAGCCGGCGCTGCAACACGCTCATCCGAAAACAATCAGCCCCCCGACGTTCAGAGCCACGAGTTCGCCACTCAATACATCGACGGACGCTTTTCCCTCCCTCGCGCATGCCGGCAACAACCGTGTCGGTGGGGCCGTTCAATTTGATGTTACGCGTGCTGAATGCTGAATAGCCGCCTTGGTACGATTATGATATTTACCGACAACCGTTAGTTTTGCCGCACGGGAAGTTTATAAGTTCTGGCTGCTGAGACGTAGTCGGCCTTGCACGCAGAGACCTCAGGATGGCAGATATCGGCATGGCGTCGTCGAATTCATCGAATGGTGGAGCCGGTGAGCTCATCTCAACATTCGGTGAGGAGTTTAGGCTCGTCAGTTGTTCGTCGATGCTGGGGAGAACCTATCCGGCGGCCACGTCGGGCGAAGCAACGCTCTGGAACATTTATCCGGAACTCTTGTCTCCCGACCTAAAGTTGGCGGTACAATCGGTACTCGCTACCGGTTTGCCGAAAAGCATGACAGTTCCCGGTTCGTCTGCATCGGGTCGGAAGCTCTTCGTCTTTCGAGGGGAGCGGGGCGTGGGAGTCATGGAGGTCGGCGAGGCCGCCGTACAAGCGCCTGGATGCGAGACCGACGAGCGCGTTCGTCTTCTCCACCAGGCCATGCACGACGCTTTGACCGGATTGCCGAACCGGCGTCAATTCAGTCACGACTTGCACGAGAATCTGCCGGTGCAAGCCCCGCAAAATCTTGCGTTCATGCAAATCGATCTTGATGACTTCAAACCCGTCAATGACACGCTCGGGCATGCTGCGGGTGATCTAGTGCTCAAGGAGACCGCTGAGCGACTCCAAGCCGTGCTTGGCGAGGGGGAGACTGCCTATCGACTGGCAGGGGATGAGTTCGCCGTCATCCAGCGAGGTGGACGGCCGGGCCAAGCCGAGCGTTTAGCCGAGTCGATCGTAGATGCCTTCAGGGCGCCCTTCAGCATCGAAGGTATCGAGGTGTTCGTCGGCGCGAGCGTCGGCATCGCCGTCGCGCCCGAGGACGGGGACGATGGCGAGCAGTTGATGCGAGCCGCGGACATCGCACTCTACGCTGCGAAGAACGACGGGCGGGGCCGTGCCAGAGCGTTCAATCGTTCCATGCTCATCATGTTGGAGCAGCGGGAGATGCTGCGGCGCAGTCTGCGCGTAGCGCTTCGGGAATGTCAATCCTTTATCGAGTACCAACCGATTGCAGAGGCCGCCGCTATCGTCGGTTTCGAGGCTCTACTCAGATGGGAGCACCCTTTCGCTGGGACTGTGCCGCCAGGGGTATTCATCCCAATAGCGGAAGCAGACGGGCTGATGGGTGAGATAGGGGAGTGGGTGCTCGAGCAGGCTTGTAGACAGGCAGTTACGTGGCCGGAGCACTTCACGGTCGCGGTGAACCTCTCACCGGCCGAATTCCTTCGAAAGGGTCTGACGGACCGGGTGGCGAACATCCTCGATGCGGTGGGTCTCCCGCCCGACCGCCTGGAATTGGAAGTAACTGAATCGGTTTTGCTGGAGCGCAGCACCAACAATCTCGACACCCTACACACTCTGGAGGTGCTGGGCGTTCGTATTTCGCTCGACGATTTCGGCACGCGCTATTCTTCCTTGGCGTATCTGAAGAACTTCCCCTTCGACACCATCAAGATCGACCGGTATTTCATCAAAGACGTCGAAACAGACGACAAGAGCCAGACCATTGTCGGCTCCATCATCTCGCTTGCTCACGGGCTGGGGATGCGAGTCGTGGCAGAGGGAGTCGAGAATGCCGCTCAGGCTGACTGGCTTAGAAGGAGAGGGTGCGACCGGCTGCAGGGAAACCTGTTGAGCGTCCCGATGCCCGCCGAACCGATCGAGACATTCCTTCGCCATACATCCATGGCGGCTTCGTAGCGCGCTCAATATTTTCGGCTTTTCGGATCTTGATGTGGACACGCGTGCTGTCGGCACACGTCCACGTTGATCAGTCAAATCCCGAACGGCTTCGTCCGGCCTCGTCGGCGCCGGGCGGAACAGCAGTCCCGGCTGGCGGCGTCGACGAAGGCGGACTACCGCAAGCCCGCAGGACGTCGCCGCGCCGTGGACATCGGATTCCCGAGCACCTTTCGGCACGTCAGGATGCGGGCGGCGGAAGCCAATCTTCGCCGCTTTGATTGTCCGATGAACATCCGCCCAGCTTCCAGCTTCGGCGGCAGTGCAAGATCCTTTCCGTAGGCCTTGCTTCCACCTTCGGCTGACGTTGGCCGTTGTTCAAGATGCGGGTGATCGCCCGGTATTCATACCTCAGCGGACACGCCGCGGATTGGCGACGCTGTCCAACCAGTGCCGCAGTTGAGCGTTGAGGTCGTCGAGGTTGCGGAACGAGCGCGCCAGGAAGAAGTCTTCCCGAATATAGCGAAACGGTCTCTCGACCTTGCCCATCGTCTTGGCCCGATAGGGACGGCATGCCCTGGGATGAAAGCCGTAGTGACGCGCGAGATCAACAAGCGCACGGTTATAGACAATACCCTCTGTCTCGCCTTCGCCGATGACTGCCGTCTTCATCCGATCGTACAGGATCTCGCGCGGAACGCCCCCAATCGCCTCGAAGGCGGCGACATGGCAACGCAGCACGGTCGGCAGGTTCTGATGCATGACGAAGCGCGCCCAGATGAGGCGGCTGTAGCCGAGCACCATGGAAAACAACCAGACGATCCTCGGCGTCGTCGGTTCATCGGTGAACACGACATGAAACTGGGCAAAATCGACCTGCGCCTGCTCGCCCGGCGGCGTCTCGAAGCGAACCTCGAACCCTTGCTCGCTCGGTGGTCGAACGTCACGCAAGAAGTCGGTCAGCGCCGTGTAGCCGCCGGAATAGCCGAGATCCTTGATCTCGCGGAAAAGCCGCCGCGCTGTCAGGCCGGGATAGGCCTGCACGCGTTCGCGAACGGGTCGATCACCGTCGCTCTCGGCTTGCGCGGGCCATAGACCGGAGCCTCCAGCCCGCGCTCGATGTACTTGCGCACCGTCTTGCGATCGATACCAGCCTGCCTGGCGATCGCTGACACCGACAGACCTTACCGATGTAGATCCAGGATCATCATCACCTCCCTCAGCTTGATCACCGAAATCCCCTTCCGACCATCGGAAGCAGTATCGGTGATGACATGTGACCGATCTTCCGGGGCGCGCGCCGGAAGACCGCTCACGGCGCAAACTGGGGAAGATTCAAACGGCACATTTGGGGAGTATTGTTCCGGTATCCACATCGCATGGAGGAGGCCCGAGACAGTTCTCGAACATGAAGGCCCATGGCTTCATCTCCGCGACGGCTCTCGCACCTTCCATGAGAAGATCGCGGGGATCGTCCTTGCCGAGGCCCTTGCCGTCCTCCGAATAAGGCTGGCAGGGCAGACCGCCGACGAGCAGGTCTATGCGCTGCTGGCGGTACGGCTTGAAGTCGACGCTCCGAAGGTCCTCCTCGATGACGTTCCACTCAGGCCGGTTAACGCGCAGCGTCGCTGCGGTGTTCCTGTCGATCTCCACCAGGGCCACCGGCTGGAAGCCGGCGGCTTCCTGGCCGAGTGCCATTCCGCCTGCACCGGCGCAAAGTTCGACAAACCTGAGTCGGCGCTCCGGCAGTTCGAAGAGCGGGCCTCGAGGCTCGGTCCAGGAAGCAATGAGCCTCAACTTGGGGGCGCTTGTCGCCGCGTGCAGGCAGTGGATCACGTCCGTCTGTCTGATTCCCTCGCGCGTACCGTCGAGCACGTATCCGCCTCGGCGGCCGAACCTGCCTTCGGCGAACTTCCGCAATGAATGGTATCCGCGAGGGGCGGGAAGGGCGGAGGATGCTGGCAGGCACTCGTTCTTCGAGTCCGAGGCTACCGAAATCGGCCTTGCCGGCATCTTGGCAAACACTTCCGATGCTGGGAATCCTATTCGGAGAGATCAGGTAACACTCGGTGCCCGAGCGGCATCGGTTCTTGAAGTCGCATGTCGAGCGTGTTGTGAGCTGCCTGCATCATGTCCATGTCATGGACGTGACTGATGGCGGCCAACTCGTTCATCAGATCACCAATGATCAGGTCAACACGGCGAGGAGCGCCCGTGGCATCCTCAATTATGACTGCCTCAAGTTGTTCGAACGATCCCCCAAGGGCACGGTAGAGCTCCAAGGCTGCCGCCAGGAAATTCCTCTGGCGCTCCACGAGATCCCTCGCGGAAGCTTCTCCAGCTCGGGCCGCCAAAAGCTGGACAGCTTTGTTTTGAAACGCGCTCATCCTTACAGATTTTCTTCACAATAAGCCTTCTTGAGGTTGCGTTTCTACTACACGCATAACGTCTAATTTTTTACTAATTCAGGAATTGACAAAATACATCTTCCGGTAAACGGGGGTCTGGATGCCGAAGCAAGTTTGACGGGTCACAGCCACAATCACGCGGTCGCTATCAATTTACCGCGGCGACAGCGGATATCTCTCCGACACCCACGGTTGTTGATCTGGAACAATGACCGGCTCCGGAGGGTCGTCTATTTGCGGCTTGATCTCCTGGTCTCCGACTTCGAGCTGGTGAAGGTTGAAGGCGAGATTGACATCCGGCGCTGAGCACACGCTCGCGGCGCGCGGCGCGGCCAAGTTTCGGGCTTAACGGAGGGCATTATTTGCTCCAGCGCAAGGAACCCTCAGCCCGACACATTTAAAAATGTGCGGACCATCTTCTGCACAAGGCATGTTGAGTTCAGGCGCCTTCGGCGCGACACCGGCTTCAGCCAGCGGGAGCCAAGCACATACTGGCAAGCATCACGGCAAGGGAACAGATCATGACGGAAACAAGCCTCGACAACACTGTCTCAGCGATCGCAGCAGAGTTGCCCGGAGCCGCGGAACTCTTCCGGAGCCATAACATCAGCTTCTGTTGCGGCGGCAACGTCCCGCTCGCGGAAGCCGCCGTCAAGGCGGGTCTCGCGCCGTCGGCGCTGCTTGCTGAGCTGGAGGCCCTCGTGGTTGCTGCAAGACGAGATGCACCCGAAGAAACATCGGACCTTATCGGACACATCCTCGACAGATATCACCAGACGCACCGTGCGGAGCTCGCCTGGCTCATCCCGCTCGCCCAGAAGGTGGAGCGGGTGCACGGAGACCACCCCTCGGCGCCGATCGGCCTTTCCCAGGTACTGGAGCGCCTGCGGGACGACCTCGAGAACCACATGATGAAGGAAGAGCAGGTTCTATTCCCAATGATGCGACGCGGCGGCAGTGCGGTGATCACCAATCCGGTCACGCAGATGCGAGACGAGCGCGAGGAAGAAGCAGGGCATCTCCGGACAGTCGAACATGTGACTCATGGGCTTTCGCTGCCGCCAGGCGCCTGCGGCTCGTGGACCGCACTCTATACGGGACTGCGCAAGTTCACCGACGATCTGGTAGCGCACATGCATCTCGAGAACGCAGTGCTATTTCCACGCTTCGAAACCACGTCCTAGGCGGCTGTTTGACGCACGAGTCAGCAGATGGGATCAATCTGGCGGATACCATACCGGCCACTCTTCTTTCTCGCGGGACTATGGGCGCTGATCGTGCCCATGGTCTGGCTCCTCCCGGAACAACTCGTGCCGGACAGGGTCGAGTGGCACAGCCGCGAGCTTCTGTTCGGCATGGGCGGAGCTGCGGCAGGGGGCTATCTCCTGACTGCCCTGCCGGCCTGGACGAAGAGCGGGGCCGTACCGCCGGCCGTCACTGTGATGGCTACCTGCCTCTGGTGCGCCGCCCGCCTAACCGGCGCGCTCTCGGAGCACCTGCCCCTTGTCGCTGCCGCGGCCGGGGTATCGGCCTATTTCGCGTTCCTGACTGCGATACTGATGCGTGGCGTCGTGGTCTCCGGGGCGTGGGATCGGTGCTGGGCGCCGATCGGAATAGGCGCGCTTGGCGTAAATGCCGTGGGTAGCATCGGCGATGGTCCGAGTCCCACGCCGCTGCTTTATGCCGCGCTGATCATCCTGATTGGCGGACGCGCCGTGCCCGCCTTCACCCGCTCCTGGCTAGACAGGACAGGGGGAGGGAAGTCCCTCCGCAATCGGCGGGCGCTCTCGCACCTGGCGGTCGCGGGCATTCTCATCGCGACCTGTCTTCGTGGCGCTTGGTCGCCGACGCTGTCAGGTCTCCTGCTGTTGTTTTCGGGCGCTCTGCTGCTGTGGCAGATGAGCGACTGGCAGAGCATCGGGACCCGCCGCTATCCTGCCTTGTTCATCCTGCATGTCGCATTCGCGTGGACGCCGACGGCGCTCATCCTGGGCGGTCTTTCAGCTATTCTAACCGACCAGATTCCAGCAGATGACGCCTTACACGCGCTCACAATGGGGGCGATGGGTACAATGATCGCCGCCTTCATGATGCGCCCTGCCATGTTCCGCAACGGCGAGTCCCTGATCCTCGGCCGGGCGATGGCTGGCGCGTTCTCGCTGGTGTCGCTCTCTGCTCTGCTGCGGATTTCCGGCGGCTGGCTGGATCAGGACCATTTCGAACCCGACGCCGCTTCCGCAATCTGCTGGATGGCGGGGTGGACGCTTTATCTGATAGCATATCTTCCGGCCATGAGCGGCCCTGTTCCCAGACCCGCGTTCAGCGCCGCACTCGGCAGTCAGGTCGAGCGCGGCAACGGCAAGGCGGGGTGCCTCTGTCCGCAGAGCACCGAGTTGCCGATGGTCCAGGATACCCAACCGAATAGACGTATCTCGCAAGGAAAAAGTGATGCACGTGCAACGAGATCAAAATGGAGACTTCACATTCAACCCCGCCGCGCTCGCGGATCGTTTCCAGCTCTCAACCGACGACTTTCGTCGGAACATCCGCAGGGGACTGGTGACCAGCATGGTCGAGCGCGGCGAGGGCGAAGACGTCGGCACGTGCCGCTTGCGCGTGAAGATCGGAAACCGGGTGTGGACCGCAATCCTGAACAGCGAGGATCGCGTGATCACCGAAGAAATGACCATTTATCGCGCGAGCGCGCGAACATCACGAGCCAGACCATCCGTAGGGGAAAGCTGAACCCGCCGCAGACAGTCCCAAGGGCCTGCACTACGCCAAGACTAACTTGAACCTGGCCTTGGCTCCAAATCGATGCTGCCTGACCAATTGACGCTTCGTCCGGTAACCTCACTCGGCAAATAGATTGGGACCGAATACTTCGTAGTGGATGTGCGCTTCGGAAATGCCAAGACTGAGCAGCATGTCGTGCTGCATGCGCATGAACGGAACCGGTCCGCAGATATAATAGTCAGCATCTTCGAGGAGTATGCTGTCCTTGATCCTTTCGACGTCGACCAGGCCCGCAAAGTCGTAGTCACGTCCTTCGGTGTCCGTCGGCAGGGGCTCGTTGTAGAAGATGAAAAGCTTGAAATCCGGATAGGTACGGGAGGCGTCCTTCAGACGGTCGCGCATCGCATGTACCGCGCTGTTGCGTGCGCCGTGCACGAAAACGACCTTCCGCGGCGGCGCCTGAAGCGCTTTTTTCAGCATGCTGACCATCGGCGTCAGCCCGACCCCGCCGCTGATCAGAACGATCGGCGTCGTCGCTGTGACGTCGATGTAGAAGTTCCCGTAGGGAGCCGTGAGCTTGAGTTCGTCGCCGACATTGATCTCGTCGTGCAGCAAGGAAGAGACATAGCCGGGCGTCCCCAATCCGCCATCTTCTCGCTTCACCGAAATTCGATAGCTGCGTCCGTTCGGAGAATCCGACAGGCTGTATTGGCGTATCTGCTGGTACCCGAGCTTCGGCACGTGCACGGCGACACTCGTGTATTGTCCGGGCTCGAAATCCGCCACCTGTTCACCGTCCGCCGGCTCCAGCACGAATGAGGTAATGACATCGCTCTCCGGATTCTTCTCACGAACGATAAAGCGCCGCCAGCCGGTCCAGCCACCGGGGCGGTCTTGCGAGCGCTCGTAGAGCTCACTCTCCATGCCGGCCAGGATATCCGCCAGATTGCCATAGGCCTGCGCCCAGGCCGAGATGATCTCCTCTGTCGCGGCGTCTCCCAGCACCTCCTTGATAGACGCGAGCAGATGCTCTCCGACGATCGGATACTGTTCCGCTCTGACGCCAAGGCTGGCATGCTTGTGGGCGATGTCCTTCAACACCGCCGAAAGGCTCTCCGGATTCTCGATGTTGGCCGCATAGGCGTAGACGGCGCGGGCGAGCGCTTGCTGTTGCTCGCCCCTTTCCTGATGCGCCATGTTGAAGATGTTCTTAAGCTCAGGATGCGCCTGAAACATCCGCTTGTAGAAGTGCTGGATGATCGCGTAACCGTGCTGCGCCAGGACTGGGGCAGTGGCTTTGACGATTTCCTTGGTCTGCTGGGTGAGCATTTGGGGTTCTCCTTTGGCCACTGAGCGGCTCTTCAAACCACGACGCTGTGACTGCGCCGGTTCAACATACGAATGGACCGACATGCCGTGCGGTACTGTGTTTCGGCTGAGCTGAGATTCTACTCAGCAATAGAGCGGAAATGCGCGCAACCGTCATTGCGACCGGACCGAGGATCGAATTTCGTTGTTCTCGAACCACGGATCTTTGGCCCGCGAGGTCAGGCAGCCCGGCCGAACCGCTCGTGCGCACCCGAAGCGGAGATCATGTCAACCGCCAGTTCCGAGTGGTGCTCGCACGCGATGCGGACAGCCGAAGTGCCCAGAAGGCTGAAGGCGGTTGAGAAGGCGTCGGCAGCCGTCGCAGTCGGGGCTACGACGGTCACCCGCCGATGGAGTCTTGGCGTTGCCCCGCTCAGCGGGTCGAGAATGTGGCCAAAGCGGCCGGAGGCGTCGAACTGGAAACCGTCCGGGCTCGAGGTCGCGACGGCCCTGTCGACGAGATTCAGAACGCTGTCCGGCGTGCCGGCATCTTCTCGCGTCGTGAGTCCGACCCGCCACGGCTGGCCGTCCTGCTGCGCCCCGATGGCGCGTGTCTCACCCATGCTGACCAGACTGTTTGCAATGCCCGCCTCCCTGAGCAGGCCGACGATCCGGTCGGTGATGTAGCCCTGCGCAATGCCGTTGAGCGTCAACGCCATTCCCGGTCGGGCGAATACGACGCGATCGCGGTTGAACTTGAGCTTCTCGAAGCCGACGCGCGATAATGCGCGCCTCTTCGCGTCCTCGGACGGCCCCGCAGGATCGGCGTCGCTGGCGGAAAAATGCTCGGCATAAAGCGTCCACAAAGGCTGAACGGTAGGGTCGAAGGCACCACCAGTCGTCTCCCAGAAGTCACGGCTCGCCTCCAGCAGGTTCACCAATTCCGCCGGCGGAGCGGCGATCGCTCCGGTTCGGTTCAGCTCGGAGAGGGCGGAATCGCGTTGGTAGAGACTGAACACCCTCTCGAGGCGCGACACCTCGGCAACGACGCGGTCTACTAGCCGCGCGGCGTCGGCCCGGCTCTCCAGGTTCAGGATCAGTGTCGCCGGAGCGCCCAGGGCACGGCCTCTCCACGTCACCGCGGCCACTGCGGCTTCGGCTCGTCCGCCAAGGCCTATGAGCGGGAGTCCCGCGGCAGCGGCCATGATGCAGATCGCCCGGCGGCGGGTAATCGGACTAGCCATGAGTTTGCGCCTCCCCATGGCTCTCAGTTTCGATTGCCGCGCCGTGCTCGGAGGCCCCGGTCCCCAGCACATAGTCCTTGGGAATTTCTTTGAATCCGGTGATCCGGCCGCCATTCTTCGCAGCGAAGTCCCGCGCAGCGCGTTCGCTCGAGAACGGCACCGCCTCCTCGGCGCCCATCCCGCCCCTAACCTTGCTACCGATGACGTAGAACGCCGTTTTCGCGTCGATCCAGTTCTCCGCTCCCGGCTCCTCCCAGCTCGGCGCCGCGCCCATGTCCGATACATAGATCGCGGCGACGTCCTTGGGTTCCTCCGGCAACAGGATGAAGGCGACGGTGTCCCGGGCCGATGAGAACCAGATGGGTTCGGGGATGTCCTGCAGGATGATCTGGCCCTTCGGCCCCGGATGCTCGAGGACGTTCATTCCGCAGTAGCGCCCCATCGCGTCGGCCGTAAGCGCATAGGGGGAGGGCATCGTCGCATCCTCCTCCTTCTGGCAGCCGGCAAGGAAAAGCGTTGCGGCGAGGATTGCAGTGGCGACCGTGAGCCTCATAGCTCCCTCCTTGAGAAGATCAACGTGGCGAAGCCGAGCGGTGCGAGCGTCCAGAACCCGAGAGCTGCGAGCAGGACGGGCGAGGAAAGGCCGGTGTGGTCGGCGACGCCACCCAGGGCCGAAAGAGCGCTTGCCCCGCCGGAGCCGAGGTTGAGCAGGCGGTAGACGTCAGTCGGGTTGGCGAGCAGGAGCAGGTTGAGCAGCCCGGTCGGAATGGCCAGCCCCTGCGCGGCAACGAGGCCGCCGAGCAGCGCCATGTCGTAGATCAGCACGAAGAACAGCCAGATACCAATGGCGATTCCCCCGGCCGTCGCGCGCTCCCTGGCCACCGAGCTTATCAGATAGCCGATCGCAGCAAACACGGCGCCAAGGAGGATCGAGGATGCGGTCATCGACCCGAAGGCCTGCCAGCTATCCGGTCCGACAGCGCTTCCCGTCGCGATCAGCGCCGCAGCAGCCGCGCCGTAGCCGAAGAGCGTTGCGAAGGCAAGTATCGCCAGATGACCGAGGAACTTGCCGAAGACGACCTCGCGTCGTCCGATAGGATAACTGAGGAGAAGCAGCATCGTTCCTCGCTCCATCTCGCCGACGATCGCGTCATGCGACAGCAGGAGCGCGATCAACGGCACGAGGAAGATGGTGAGGCTCGAGAGGCTGACGACGACGACATCGAGCTTGTCGACGCCCACGCTGCCGGTCGGCACGCTGCCAAGGAAGGACAGCGTCAGGGCGAGTGCGGTCAGTAGCAGGGTGGTCGCCAGTACCCACCGGTTGCGCATGCCGTCCTGGATTTCCTTTCTGGCGATGGTGAGGATATTGCTCATTTCGTTACCCCGCCGTTGAGAAAGTGCGCATAGAGGTCGTCGAGCGTCGGTTCGGTGATTGTCAGGCCGGAGAGCAGCGCAGCATCCGCGGTGATGTCATGCAGCAGCGCGATCTTGCGGTCCGAGGAGACTTCGGCGTCGACGACGCCGTCCGGGCCGCGGCACCATTTCATGCCGCCATTCAGCCAAGGGGGCGTGGCGTCGGCTTGCGAGAGCTTCAGGCTGATGCGCGTCGGCAGCCGGGCGATGCGACGAAGCTCCTCAAGCGTTCCGTCTACGATCTTGACGCCCTTGTTGACGATGATCACGCGGTCGGCCCGGCCCTCGAGTTCGGTAAGCGCGTGCGACGAGAGCAGCACGGTGGTGCCGTTCGCCCGCAGCTCGCTTATCAGCTCGTAGAAGTTCCGCCGCAGGGCCGGGTCAAGGCCGCTGGTGGGTTCGTCTAGCAGCAGGATCCGTGGCGTGCCGAGCAGGGCCTGCGCCAGCCCCAGGCGCTGTCGCATGCCCTTGGAATAGGTCCGGACCGGCCGGTCGACGGCTTCCTCGGCGAGGCCGACGCGCTCGAAAAGGCCTTTGGTGGTGGCACCGTCCACCCGCTTCAGCCGTGCATAGAAGCGCAGAGTCTCCCGGCCCGTAAGCGCCATGTTGAAGGAGACGCTTTCCGGCAGGTAGCCCAGGCTTTGCCGTACCGCGAAGTCGCCCGTCGCCGGATCTTCCCCCAGGACCCGCACCCGGCCTTTTGTCGGCCGGATGAGGCCGAGCATGAGCTTGATGAGGGTGGTCTTGCCAGCGCCGTTATGCCCGACGAGCGCGACGGTTTCGGCTGCTTCCAACCCGAATGACATGTCTCGCACCACGGTTGAGTTTCCGTAGCACTTGCTGACGCCGGCTATCTCGACGGTCCCGCTCATTTCACGGCCTTCCTGTCTGCCGGCACCATCAGCGGGCGGCTGTCGACGACGCCGCCGGGCAGGATTGCCGGAAACTGCGCCTGCGCCCAGCGGATGACCTGGACCGCGGGGCTGGTGGTCAGCAGCTTTGCCTGTGGTGAGGTCCATAGCACCTTGTCGATTAGATCGTTGGGCCTGTAGGGGTTGTCGCCAATTCCGTCGCCGTCCAGGTCGAACGCGGGATTGTCGCTCCAGTAGTTGCCCTGTCCTTGCGACGACCAATCGAGGTGGCGCGTTCCCACGTACTTGACCTGATTACGGTTCTTGATGAAGGAGTTACGGCTGATCAGGTTGCCTTCCGAGCCTGCCGTGAAGTGGATTCCGATCGCGCAGCCCTCGAACACGTTGTCCCGAAAGCGGTTCTTGTTGGCATTGTAGATGAAGACGCATTTTTCCGGTCCGAGGCGGCGGTCTTCACCTGCGGTCAGGTTCTCTTCGTCGCCCTTCGGAACGCCATGTCCGGAGGATCGCGCCTTCAGCCAACGGTCCGCCGGCTGAAGGCGGCCGACGACGATGTTGCCGGTGATCCGGGAGTTGTTCGCGTAGTTCAACAGAAGTCCGTGGTCGCGATCCCCTTCCGAGCGATTCCCGTCTATCTTGAGGCGGCTCGAATACATGATCGCATAGCCGACAGCGTTGCCCGTCGAGACGTTGTCGCTGATCTCGCTGTCGTTCGTGTACATGTAATGTACTGCGAACCGCAGTTCGCGAAAGCGATTGCCGCTGAAGACGTTCCGCTTGCTCGTCTTGCTGAAGATGCCGTCCCGCCCGTAGCTGACGTCATTGCCGACGACCCGAGCGCCCGGCGCGTTCCAGACCGATATGCCGTCTCCCGCCTCGCTGATCCTGCCCTCGCGCAAGCCGACGATCCGGTTGCCTAGCGCCGAGGAATCCCGTGCACCGTGCAGATAGATGCCGACGAGATTGCCGATGATCGCGTTTTTCTCCACGCGCGCTCCGGTCGCCGTCTGTGCCACGAAGATGCCGGAGTCCATTCCATAAAGGTCCTTGCCCGACCCTCTGACCTCAAGCCCGCGAACGATCGACTGCGGCGCCTTCACTGTTATCACGCTGCCTTTGCCGTTGCCCATGACGACGGCTCCGGATTCGCCTTCGAGCGTCAGCGTCTTGTTGACAGTGACCGGCCCCTGATGTTCCCCTCCTTGCAGTACAATAACGTCCCCCGACGCGGCGCGGTCGAGCACAGGCTGGAGCGGCGATCCGTCGGCAGCCTTGCGGATCGTCGCCGCCGATGCGGGACAGGCGAGGATGACGGCGGCAAGCGCCGCCATCCCGAGTGCCGATATGTTCGGACGAGCCATCAGGCGCCCTGCGCCTCCACGAGCATGCGGCCCTTCATCTCCATGTGCATCGCATGGCAGAACCATGTGCAGTAGTACCAGTAGACGCCCGGCCTGCTGGCCTTGAAGGTGACCGAAGCGGTCGCTTGCGGTGCAACCTCCATGCTGATGCCGTAGTTGACGATGCAGAATCCGTGCGTGAGGTCCTCGACCTCGTCGATATTCGTCACATAGACCGTAACCTCGTCGCCCTGCTTGACGGTGAAGTCCTCCAGCCCGAAGGCAGGGGCAGCGGACGTCATGTAAACGCGGACCTTGTTGCCGTCACGGATGACTTCCGAGTCGACCATCAGGTCGATGTTGTCGGCCTTCGCCTGGGCGACCGCATCGGCGAAGAAAGGATCGTCCCTGTTCCAGACGTGGACGGGGTTGATCTTGGAGGCATGGACGATCGTCGCGTCATGGGGTTCGGCAAAGGTCGGGTTGTCGTGCACGAGTACCATCTCTTCGCCCGAAATATCGATCAGTTGGTCGTTTTCCGGCTTGAGCGGGCCGACGTTCAGGTAACGATCCTTGGAGAACTTGTTCAGTGAAATCAGCCATTTGCCGTCCGCTTCCTTGGTCTGCCCCATCGAGGTGTGGTTGTGGCCGGGCTGATAGTGAACATCGAGCTTGTGGCGTATGGGATCGACCTTCTCGCCCGCATAGGCCCGCTTGGCGTCCTCGATGTTCCATTTGCAAATTTGGCTGTCGATGAACAATGTCGTGTAGGCGTTGCCCTTGCCGTCGTAGGCGGTATGCAAGGGACCGAGACCGAGTTCCGGCTCGGCGACAACGGTGTCGCGGGGCTGGATCTTGTCATCGAAGAGATCATCGAACTTGCGTACGTCGAACACGGTCACGGTCGGCGAGAGCTTGCCGTTCGCAACGACGTGGATGCCGTCGGGCGCCGTGTTGATGCCGTGGGGGCTGTTCGGCACCGGCACGTAGCGCGTGTAGGGCGAACCCTTTCGGCCGTCCAGCACCGGCACGCCGCCGATCTCCTTGTAGTCGCCCTTTGCGACCGCTTCCTCGATCCGCTTCAGGTTGAAGATGACGACCCAGTCCTGCTCGCTCGCCATCATGTCCGCCAAGGTAAAACCCTCTTCGGAATTGTAGCAGGTCGCGAAGCAGTACTTGCCCTGGTAGTCGGCGTCGACGTTGTCGAGGTTGCCGTCGACCATCACCTGCCAAGCGACCTTCATCGTCTCGCCGTCCACGGCGGTGAATATCGCCTGGTAGGAGTTCTTGTCGCCCATGGTCTTGCCGTCATTGGGGACCGGCACGGCGTCCTCGCCATTGCAGAAGACGTACCCGGTCTTCGGATATTTCTGGACCCGAAGCCCGTGAACAGTGTGCTGGTTCGGAAGCTGGATGATCTTGTCGCACTTCATGACGTCGAGCCGAATGCGGCAGACGCGGGAGTTGGACTTGTCGTTGGCGTAGAGATAGCGCCCGTCGTAGGTGCCTTCTGTAAAAGACGGATGCGGATGGTGAAGGTCGCCGTTCAGATAAAGGCCCCCCTGATCCTTCAGGAACTCGACCGTTTCCGGCAGCAGGCCCTCGGTCATGACCTTACGGCTTTCGTTGGTCTGGCCCCAGCCGGTCGCACTGCACCGGTTGAAGACGGGGATCCTCATCATCTCGCGCATCGAGGGGGCGCCGACGATACGGATTTCGCCCGACTGACCGGATGAGAAGAACACATAGTACTCGTCGAGCTCGCCGGGCTTCACTTCGTAACTTCCGACGGAAGCCGCCTGCGCTTTGGCAGGGGTCGCCGTGCCGCCAGAAAGCGTCAGCGCGCCGCCTGCGCCCATCGCGCCGGCCGCCGCCATGAAGGCGGTCGTGCCCAGCATCTGTCGTCTGTTCAGACGCATCTTGGTTTCTTCGTTTGACATTGTGCCTCTCCTTGGATGTTGGCTTCAGACGGGGTTTTCCGGCGCCGTTACAGCCTTTCTGATCGGGGCGCCCTTGTGAGTCACGACGGTCTTCGCCGGCACTTCCCCCCGCGATACCGGGGTGGAAAGCGCCATGAACTTTTCGCGTTTCAGCCGCACCTGGATCATGTGCGGACAGCGCTGGTCGTCGTGGTAAAGCTCCTGGCAGTGCATGCAGTAGATGCACTCGTTGACATTGATGCCGCCCTCCGGGTGGATGGACTGGACCGGGCACTCCTTGGCGCAGCGCTGGCAGGGCGAGCCGCATTCCGGCCACCGCTTCAGCCACTCGAACATGCGGATCCGGCCAGGGATGGCGAGTGCAGCGCCCAGCGGGCAAAGGTAGCGGCAGTAGAACCGTTCGATGAAAAGGCCGGCGGCGAGCACGGTGAGCGCAAAGACGACGAAGGGCCATTCGCGGGCGAACTTCAGGATGATCGCCGTCTTGAACGGCTCCACTTCAGAAAACATCTCGGCAAGCGCGAGGGAGTAGAGCGACAGCCCGAAAAGGCCGAGAAAGATGATGTATTTGATCGGCCAGAGCCGCTCGTGCAGGCCCCAGGGCACTCTCACCTGAGGCACCTTCAGCCATCGCGCGACATTGTTGGTCAATTCCTGCAGCGCGCCGAACGGGCATAGCCAGCCACAGAAGGGGCCGCGCCCCCAGAACAGCAGCGCCGCAGCGACACTCCCCCACAGGAGGAACACCAATGGGGCGGAGAGGAAGAACTCCCAATGGAAGCCCGTCACCAGGGAGTTGAAGAATGTCAGGACGTTGACAACAGAGAGCTGGGCGTTGGCGTACCAGCCGAGCCACACCAGCGTGAAGAGCAGGTAGCCGCGTCTGATCCAGGCAAACAGCGCCGGCCGCTTCACCAGCCAGTCCTGGAAGAAGAAGATCAGGGTCAGGACGAGCACGGCAGCCATCGTGACCGCCACCAACACCCGGTTCATGTCCCACATCTTCATCCACAGGGGCTGCCCCTCCGCCAGCGGCTCGGCAGGTGCAGCCTGTTCGGCGATACTTGGCTCGACAGGCGGCCGCGCTGCAGCGGCCTGGACGGTCACATGGGCGTCGGGCAGGGCATAGCTGAGATTGTAAGGTAGCACCGCCTTGTCGCGCCCGCCGGCGCTACGCTGAACCAGTAGCTGCAGTTCCCACGGTGCGGCAACGTCGAAACCGAAGTCCGCCGGAACCACAAACAGGGCGATTTCGCGAAGACGCGGCGCGCCGGACGCAGCTAGCATCGGCAGCCGTGTGTGGTCGCGGTCGCGGAACCGCAGGCCCTGGCCATCCTGGAGAAGCTCAATGCGGTCGAAAATCCCGCCACGGACGTAGCCGGAGCCCTTGAAGGAATAGGCCCCGTCGCCCGCCACGACGATCGCCTCCTCTCCCGGCTTCAGCTTGGCGCGCATCTGCTCGTAACGGGCATCGCCGAGCAGCGACCTTCCGATCACCGGCACGCTCACCGGCGCGATGTAGAGATCGATGAACCGATCGCCGGGACTGTGCGTCTCGGGCCGGCCGGCAGCGGCCGGTTGGCCGGCCTGGCGGAAGGCTTCCGTGACCTCGCCCACCGTAAGGCGAAGGCTTCGCACCGATCCATCGCCAACCAGCGTCTCCCAGTCGCTCGTCCCCGTTCTGGAGAGGTCGATTTTGCGGCTTTCGGATGATTGACCGGTCGCCGCGGCGTCCGCGCCGAACCTATTCGCACGGATCAGCTTGAGGGCGGAACGGACAATGCTGTCGCCCATGACCAGCACGGTCACGGTGGCGCCGCTGACGATGTCGACCTGAGGCGGCCGGTCGGCGCCTGAGGAGACCCGCCCGAGGTCTTTGCCGATGATGGCGTTGACCGATGCGACGACCTTCGCCTCTGGAATGCCAATGAGGACGATCGGCTCCTTGTGGTCGACGAGCTCCAGCCCGCGTACAACGCCTTTCGGATCGATTCCAACCACGATATGGATGGGCTTGCCGGAATAGCCGACGGAGCTTGTGACGTCGGAATTGAGATACGCGTAACCCAGCAGGCTGTCGCCGCGGAAGACGGGTGCGATCGGCGGATCGCCGGTGACCTCGCCGAAGCGGGTTGCACCTGGAAAGATCTCCTGCGGCTGCACCTTTTGAAGGTAGATAGACAGTTGGCCCGCGGCCATGCTCGGGCCGGCCAACAAGGCGGCGATGCAGAGAGCGACGAGGCTGCGCAGTAGGCGTTTCAATCCGATCTTATGTATCGCTGCTTGGTACATCGGGTTTCCTGGGCCACAGAGAGCCACTTCCATCGCGGGCCATTTCACACGGCCCGAAATGACTTTCTTTGCGCCAGATCAACTTGATTAAATTCAACTTGGGCCAATGTGTCTCAGGTCCGGAGGACCGAGTTCAGAATGCGCAGCTACGCGTGCCAACCGGGAGAGCAGGACATGCCCGAAAAGAGAACCGAACCGTGGGTGATGGTGTCGATGACCGAGCTGCTGTCGTTCGCCCGCGCGATGGAGCAGGAGGCGGTCGACGGCTATGTCGCTCTGGCCGCGCGCATGCGGGCCGAAGAACGCCCCGACCTCGCCGCAGTCTTCGAACGTCTAATCGCGGAAGAGGAGGGGCATCTCGGAAAGGTGGACCAATGGCTAGGCGAGAGAGCTCCACAACCAGTCAGCCTCCCAGAACCGTTCTTCGATGACGAGGGGGCGGGCGTTGTTGCTTCGGAGCTGCTGACGTCGTACCGCGCGTTTTCCATGGCGGTGCGCAACGAGGAGCGGGCCTTCGTGTTCTGGACCTATGCGGCGGCGCATGCGCCTTCCGAGGAAATCAGGCAGGCCGCCGAGCGACTGGCAAGGGAGGAACTGGGCCATGTGGCGACACTGCGTCGCGAGCGCCGCCGCGCCTTTCACGAAATGCGCCACGCGGAATCCGGCTCAATAAGGGACGACTTGCCGACGCTCGAAGGGCGGCTCGCCGAACTGTTGATACGCACCCCTGCGGCTGCACTCGGAGAAACTGCGGAGCGGTTGCGCGGCTTGGCGAGCGAGGCGCAGGAGCGCGCGACCGCTCTAATAGCAACGCCGCCTAGCGAAACGCCTCTCTTGCAGCACGTTCCCGCGAACGTCACCGGGCGGCTGGTCCCACTCTGCGAATTCCTGCTCGATTGCTATCTCGACCTTGCGGAACACGAAAGCACCGAGTCGGCAAGAGCTCGGGTGCAGACGTTCGCCAGCGACATGATCCGCTGCCTCTATGCAGTACGGGAACTTTAGGCTGCGGCCAGGTGGCATCACCGTCACAGGCACTGGGCCACTCCGGCGCTGAAGCCCACTAATCCATAGTCGTTTAGCTTTGATTTCGCCGTCCACTCGTATATCGGCGAAGCGGAGAGGCACT
Source organism: Sinorhizobium sp. M4_45 (assembly GCF_002885915.1). Taxonomy (NCBI): domain Bacteria; kingdom Pseudomonadati; phylum Pseudomonadota; class Alphaproteobacteria; order Hyphomicrobiales; family Rhizobiaceae; genus Sinorhizobium; species Sinorhizobium sp. M4_45. Next base: position 44,783 of record NZ_NWVE01000014.1, on the reverse strand, counting down.
ACCCCAGACGCTCCGAGCCTTTTTGATCGGTTTCCTTTGGTGAAGAGGAGATTGATCCGGAACAATGCGCTCCATTCTCCTTTGAGTAAATGTTCAGCAATCATCTTCCGTTTGCATTTGCCGGAAGGGAGAAGGCGCAGCCAAAGGAGACACTATGGGAAACTGGACCGCAGATCTGACGACCCGAACCGGGCTTAAAATTCACGTCAGGCCCGTTCGGACCGAAGACGAGCCGATGCTTGCCGAATTCTTCACCCATGTCACCAAAGAGGACCTGAGTTTCCGCTATCTTACTGGCCTGAACGAGGTCGGCAAGGAGCGTATCTCGGCCCTCACCGATGTCGATCACGTCCGGACGGAGAATTACCTGGCTTTCGGCGAGAGCGGCGATCCGTTGATCGCCACTGCGATGCTGGCCTGTGATCCCGCATTCGAGCGAGGCGAGGTGGCGATCAGCATTCGCTCGGACTACAAGAATCGCGGCGTAGGCTGGGAGCTTCTGGGATTTCTCTCGAGGGTCGCCCAGGCGAAGGGCGTCAAGGTGCTCGAGTCGATCGAACGGCGCGAGAACCGTGCGGCGATCGAAATCGAGCAGCAGATGGGATTCACCACCGTGACCGATCCCGACGACCCCACGATCCTCCTCGTCCGGAAGGAACTGAGAGCGGCGTGAGACGCCGCCGCGCTTGAGCAACTTTGTTCGGCCGGAGCATCGCCGTTCCGGCCGGAGTGCTGCCATCTCCAGTCTGGACCACGATGCCGCGGATGACTGTGGTCAGTTCAAGCGCTAACGCAGACGCTGGAGCCTCTTCCACTTCCAGACTTACGAGGACAGCCAGCTTTCTAGGGTTATTGGTATCATGCAGTGCGTTGCGATTTCATCGGAAGTTGAACGGCGTACCAATCCGTCAACTCCGCCGCACCCCACACTCGCTCGGCGGGTCTACTTTCGGCAGCAGGCGCGGAAACCAGTCCCAACTTGCTGTTGCCGTCATGAGTCAGCTGTGGCGGCCGCTAAACCGGAAATGCCGCTATCTTGCCGTTCAGCAGAAGGTAAAGGCCTGGCGACAGGCCGATCCGGAGACCGCCGGTTAGTGGCCAGGGATAACTTACTTCGGTGATTGCGCTCACACTGCGAAATCGGTCCAGGCCTCGATCCGCGACGATGGACTAGGGCTATCTCGCCTTTATGTACGCTACGAGATCGGCAATCTCGGCACGTGTCAGGGATAGATTTGGCATGCGGGAGTGGTGAGGGGTAGCCAAAAATGCCGCAAGGCTTCTCTCGTCAAAACGTTCCGATTCAGCAATCTGAGCGAACGTTGGAACAGTATCAGAGCCGCGAACTTGTCCAGGCGCAACGACGTGACACTCGCTACACCAGCGTTGGGCGATGGCGCGTCCGTGGAGCCGATCGGCCGCAGCGCCCTCGCCACTGACAGTCAGAAGAAGGGCAACGGTGCCAGCACATTGCAGACCACATATTCGCTTCATTGCAGCCGTGTCCTAATGGTTGACCAGCAAGTCGTACCAGCTTGGTTGCAATCGATAGATCTCAAGTCGCGTCCGGGTGATTAACTTTCCAAACAGACACATCAGTCGCGGTTACTGCAACGCGCCCGTCGGACGTGAGCTCCGTGCCATCGAATTTTTGAGACGCGATATCGCTGAAGATTGTAACGTATTGCTGCAGTCGACACTCGTTGCAGAGCGGGGGATCGGCGATATCGAGAAGGGCTTCCTTCGTGACAAGAACGATCTCGTCGCCTCCGATGTCTCTCTCCATGATCAGAAGCGCCTCGTCTCCCGATGCCTTCATCATTCCACTGAGCAGCTTCAAGGGCATGTTCGTCCTCCCGGCACGAGTGCGAGGCGAGCCAACCAAAACGGCGTTCACTCAAGCATTATGCTTCGCACGCACGGAAACTCCTTGATCAAGCTCAAAGTCGATCTTCAATCGCGATCCGTTGGAGGTTAAAATCACCGTGCCCGTCTGCCGCAATTGCGCATCTCGTCGAGCCAGCGAGAGCGTTTCTTCTCATCGGCAAAGGAGAGGCCGTAGAAATTCTCGCGAATGGGCTTGATTCCGGCGAAGCCCAGCATACTGCGCTCGAAACTCCGAACGCCATACGCGCCGAAATACCACCGGTAAAGAAGCACCGGCATACCCATGGTGACAATTATGCGGGCGGAGCGCCCGGCCAGCAGCCGCTTCGGAAAGCCGCCCTTCTTGTATTCCATCGCAAAGCCCGGCCTGAAGATGTGCTCGAGAAAGCCCTTGAGCAGGGCCGGCATCGTTCCATGCCAAAGAGGAAACAGAAAGACCCAGTGCTCTGCCCAGCGCATGTCCTCTCGGGCCTGCTCCAGGCCCGGTGGCAACGCCCCGGTCTCGAAATCCTCCTGCGTCCGCAGCAGCGGAAACTCGAGCTTGGCCACTTCTATCCGCCGTACCTCGTGTCCCGCTGCCGTGGCGGCCTCGGCGTAAGCGTCAGCCATGGCGTGCAGGAGGTGGTGCCTGGCCGGGTCCGGATGGCCCTGGACAATCGCAATGTGCCTGGTCATCTGCTGCGCTCCGTAAAATCACCACGCATGCCATTGAATGCCTGTTAGCTCCTCATGACCGCGTCAACGAAACTGCGGGTGCGGGCGCCTTTGGCCGAACAGAGGTGCCGGAACGGGACCCGGAAGATGGCATTGTGCCTGTCTGAGCAAGGAAATCGCTGACGACTTTCTTAACCTTCCCCCCTGTCCAACGAGCAGATGCCCGCCGGTGTCGTAGACGACCAGCTTCGCGCCCGGAATGCTCCTGGCGGCGAATATGGCTGCGGGGAGCGTGTTGAACAGATCATCTTGGGCCGACACGACCAGGGTTGGAGCGGCGATCTTCTCAAGAGGCAGGCGGTGGAGATCGGGCGCACTGTCGATGTTAATGCCGGGAAAGCGCCGCGAAAGCGGTTCGACGCTGCGAATTATGGCCATCACCCGATTTCGGTCCTGCGCCGGGGCCGCCTCAACCAATTCGGGCGGCACGCCGAGGAAGCGGATCAGAACCGACGGAGCAATCTTTTCGGTCGCCCACCAAGCGAAATCGGCGCCCGCGTTGACTAGCCAAAAGGCAAACGCGCTGCCACGACTCCCCTCGAGCATCACTGGACTCTCGGGCGCGTAAGTTCCAGGGACGATCAGAACAAGAGCTGAAACCTTATCCGGATGGCGAAGCGCCAGTTCGATCGCCGAGCGTGCGCCAGCCGAAACACCGACGACGACGGTCTTGTCGATCTCAAGCTTGGAGAGCAGCGCCACATGGGCATCGGCCTGGGCGGACGGCGAAGCATCGGCCGGAATCGGCGTGCCGAGATATCCGAAGCGCCACGAGGCGATCACCCGAAAGCCGCTTCCGACCAGATCGGCAACGTTGGTCAGGCCCTGATCCCATCCGCCACCTGCGCCGTGAATGGAAAGGAGCGGAATGCCGTCGCCTCTCTCGGCATATTCGATGGGACCGGCGGCAGTATTGGCGATGCGCGCGCCATTGGCGACTGCGGAGCGCGCCCGATCGATGTCATTGCTGTAGGACAGGAAAACCATCCCGCCTGCGACCGCGGCGGCGATAAAGATCGCTGATAATGTCCATCCGATCCGACCCATGGCCGCCATCCCGGAGCTTCAATTTGCCGGTATCGTAGTGGGTTGAGCCGCGAGGACTTTGATCTGCCTCAAAAGAATCGGTGAGATCTTCGGCAATCAGGCCGATGCGTCTATTCGTTGGATTACTCGTGCTCGAGCGATCGATAGATTTCCAGCTCCTGGGCGAAGTGGAGGCGAGTGATAGCTTCCAGACCGTGCAGCAGGCGCTGGATCTCGTAACGCTGTGCCGGGCTCGACGCATGTTCGCCAAAGGCTTGTCGAAGCGAAGTGAGGCTGTGGACCTGACGCTGGATCTCCATGTGAGTTCTGCTCATGCCGGCAAGAGCATCCGGCGCGCCTGCCTGCCTGCGCAGCCTGGGATAGACTTCCTCGTCATCCTGGCGTTCGTGCGGAAGAAGACGTTGTCGCAGCAGAGTATCCAAGTGCGCAAGCTGATTACGGACCTCATCTTCCGGGAGGTCCTGGATGCGCGCGCTTGTATGACGTATCTCGTCCACAACATCCATCAGGGCACGATGCTCGGCTTCGAGCTTCAGGAGCTCTGCATGCTCCAAAAGTGTTGTTTTCCTCCAGCCGCGCATGGGGTCGCCTAGCGCGCGCAGTGCATTCAAGATGGCGAAGATGTCGATTGCTTCCTGCAGCAGTGCGCCCTGAACCGGTGTCAGATACCCAAAGGCGGCCGCAACCATGCCAGCGGCGGACAAGGCCATACCCATATAGACGCTCTGGAGGGCTATGCCGCGTGAGCGGTGCGCGATGCGGATGGCGCTGACGAGGCGATCGAGCCGGTCCACCAGGATGACCACGTCCGCCGCTTCGGAGGAGGCGGCAGCCCCGCGCGCGCCCATGGCTACCCCGACGTCGGCGGCTGCGAGCGCCGGTGCGTCGTTGACGCCATCGCCGACCATCATGACCGGTCCTGCCGCTCTTTCCGCTTCCACAATTCGGGTTTTGTCTTCCGGCTTCAATTCGGCGGCAACCTTGTCCAGTCTCAAAAAGGACTGGAGACTCTCCGCCAGCTCGGTGCGATCGCCAGTCGCAAGCACGATCCGTCCGACGCCGGCCTCCCGCAATTGCCTAAGCACGCTGCCGACCTCTGGCCTGACCTCGTCGGCGAGGAGAAACGCGCCCGCGAGAACTCCGTCGATGGCAGCGAGCACCGAGACGACGCCATCCCTCCGGATCCACGTCCGTATGTCTCGCGAGAAGGCGGTCTCATCGATCCTTTCGCTGATGAAATCCCAGCCGCCCACTGCGATTTCGTGGCCATCTATGTTGCCGCTCACGCCGGAACCCGCCGATTCCCGAGTTCCGGATGGTGCAACAAGTTGCAGGCCCCGCTCTCTTGCGGCTGCGACCAAGGCGCGGGCAATCACGTGATGTGAGCCCTGATCCAGCGATGCCGCCAGCCGCAGCACCTCCAGAGGGTCAAGATCGGTGCGCGACTTGAGCTCGATAAGGTGGGCCCGGCCGTCTGTAATCGTCCCTGTTTTGTCGAGGATCACTGTCTTGATGCGCGCAAGCATCTCCAGCGCGCCTCCGCCTTTCACGAGCACCCCCTTGCCGGCGCAACGAGAAACTCCGGCGATGATCGCCACCGGGACCGCGAGAATGAGTGGGCACGGCGTTGCAATGACCAGCACGGCGAGCGCGCGGACCGGCTCCCCGCTGATGGCCCAGGCGCCGCCGGCGAGGAGCAGCGTGACCGCAAGAAACCCCAGCGCATAACTGTCCGCAAGCCGAACGATAGGCGCCTTCGCGGCTTTTGCCGCCTCCACTAGCCTGACGATTGCCGCATAGGTGCTGTCGCTCGCCGCGCTCGAGGCGACCATTTCAAAGGCATCGCCGGCGTTCGTCGTGCCGCTCGTCACTGGCTCACCGGAGCGGCGCCGGATCGGCATTGCCTCGCCCGTCAAGGCCGACTCGTCCAGCACGGCGATGCCATCCACCACGCTTCCATCGACCGGCACCACCTCGCCACGGCGTATCAGGATTCGGTCGCCAGGATTGAGTTCTTCGATGGAAACCTCCTGCAGCTGCCGGTCCGTGTAACGCACGGCGGTGCGCGGTACCCGGTTGAGCAGCGCTGTCAGCTCTCGGCGTGCGCGCCTTTGGGCGAAATCCTCGAGCGCCTCGCCACCGGTGTACATCAGTGCGACGATGGTGCCGGTCAGGTACTCGCCGAGAATGAGGGCGCCGCCCATTGCGAGGGCCGCGATGAGATCCAGCCCGAATTCCTTCCGTCCCAGACTGATCGCGATCTCGGTCAGGAGGCTCGCCAGGATCACCGCGGTGCCGGCCGCCCAGGACGCGGCGCTGAGGTCGGGCCGGCCCGCGAGCCAGGTGATTGTGCCGGCGAGCATGGCTACAGCGATGAGGGCAAGGAGAAGGCGCTTGCCCAGCTCTCCCCCTTGCCAAATCGACGCGAAATCTCGGCTCCTGGTCAAGGTACTCTCCAACAGATCTCGTGAAGAATATTGGATCCCAGAACCGTTGTCTTGATTCTGCGCAATATCCCGCAAGAACCCTACCGGCGAGCAAAAAAAGCATGACAATGGGAATCGCGGCATCGTTCGCAGCGCATCGCGAGCTTGCAACTCCGCACCGGGTTTGCTTTTACTGGGCGGGGGTTCACGTGGATCATCACAAATGACGGTACAGCGGCGGCGGCGCATCATTAAGCGTCAGAGAAGTTCTGTTGGTTTGGCGCTTGTCGCTGCAATATCGTTCCTCGCAGGTATGACCGACGCCATGGGGCTTATGTTCCTCGGGGATTTTGTGTCTTTCATGAGTGGCAACACGACTCGCGCATCCGTTGCTCTGATCCAGGCGGACGTCGCGCGGGGAGTGCTTCTCATCGGGGGCCTCATCACCTTCGTGATAGGGAACGCCGTGGGAGTGATGGTCTCGATCAGGTTCAGGCCGCATTCTGTTTTGCTGTTTGTATCCGTTCTGCTCGCATGCGCAGCCCTGTTAGCTGATCGAAGAGAGATGCAGTTCCTTTTACTAATTCTGGCGATGGGAGCGATTAACGCCTCTGTCGAACAGATCGAAGGGCTACCGGTCGGCTTAACATATGTTACCGGGGCACTGTCACGCTTCGGACGCGGCTTGGGACGCTGGGTGATGGGCATCCGCAACACGCATTGGGTCATCCAAATCGTGCCGTGGCTCGGCATGATGGCAGGAGCCATTTCAGGGGCAGCCCTCGTGCAAGAAATAGGAAGCCTGGCCCTATGGATCCCGTCGGCTGCAGCCCTGTTATTGACAGCAGTCTCGATCCAAATACCCCGTCGCTGGCAAAGTAGATTCATTCAACATCGTTAGTGGTATCCGCATGTGATCTTGCCCATACCCCATTTGCAAAGCCGCTCGCTGCCTCTCCTTCAAATCGGAAGTGCTTTCAAACTTACTCGGACGTCTCAAGATTGCGCTTGTTCAGGAGCGCCGACATTAATCGTTGCACAGGGGCAGTGAATGGAACCTCTTATTCTCCGTCTGGGACTTGCTCTGGCAATAGGTTTGCTTGTGGGGCTCGAGCGTGGATGGCGCGAAAGGGAAGCGCCGGCAGGCAGCCGCACGGCAGGCATCCGCACTTACGGTATTTCCGGTCTGCTTGGAGGGATAGTGGCCGCACTGTCCGACACACAGCGGAGCGATCTTATCTTCGCCGTAGGTTTCATGAGCTTCGCGCTGAGTTTTACCTGGTTCAAGCTGCACGAGGCGCGACACGATGAGGATTTCAGCGTCACCGGCGTCGTTGCGGGATTGGCGGTTTTTGCGCTCGGCGGATTAGCGGTGGCCGGCGATTACAGGATAGCGGCGGCAGGCGCGGCTGCACTGGCTGGGGTGCTCGCGAGCCGCGAGCTTATGCACAATCTTCTCAAGACGCTGTCATGGATCGAGCTGCGTTCCGCTCTCGTGCTGGCGGCGATGACCGCCATCGGGCTGCCTCTTCTTCCGAACCATGCCATTGACCCATGGGGCGGTTTTAATCCACGTGAAGTCTGGCTCTTCACGCTCCTGAGCGCCACCATTTCGTTTATGGGCTACGTCGCGGTTCGCGTGCTCGGCTCGTCAAGAGGATTGCTGGTGGGCGGCCTGGTCGGTGCGGTCGTTTCATCGACCGCCGTGACGGCGAGCTTCGGGCAAAAAGCACGCTCTGGTGAGGAGCCACTGCCGTTGGCCGGAGCGGCAAGCATTGCTGCCGTCGTCGCGCTATTGCGCGTGCTGACGGTAACCCTTTTCATCTCCCCGCCGGTCTTCCCCGAAGTTGTCTTGCCAATGATCGCAGCAGCTTTGATCTTTGCCGCGGGTGGTGCCGCTCTGATGACTAAAACTGCACCTTCCGCCGGCGAGCCGGCAGAGCCGCGGAATCCGTTTGAGCTCGTTCCGCTTTTTATCTTTGCAGCCCTATTTGCCGTGACCGCGACGACTGGCGCAGCCTTGATGAAAGGTATGGGCCACAGTAGCTTAATCGGCATATCGGCAGCGTCAGGGATATTCGACGTCGACATTGCGGTGCTGACGGCGCTGCGCGCTGGAGAAGGAGCCGCACCTCTGCAGATCGTCGGGGACGCAGTACTCGTCGCGGTACTCGCAAACGCAGGCGGGCGGGTGTTGGTGGCGATCGCGTCTGGAACTCTACGCTATTGGACATCGCTCGCTGCTATATCGCTCCTCGCCGCGGGAACGGGAGTGGCAGTCTCTGTCCTCATTGCCCGCTAGTTGCATGGCGCGCGCGCGGTTAGCGAACAAGATCGAGGAAGCGGCCGGACTCCTCGCGCGTTAATCCGCGAACCAATCTCCGTCATGTGAGGTGTTGCGTTAAATCAATTGCTGTTTTCGTAATTCGGCCTTCTGCCCGGGCGGCAAGGAACGCATGCGTCGTTTGATGGAGGTGATCGCATCCGGCCGCGTCGACACGCGTCCTCTGGTGACTCATCGCTTCGAGCTGGACCAAATCGAGGAGGCATACGACCCATTTGCAAACCAGCTTGATGGAGTGCTTAAGGTCGCGATCACTCCATGACGCTTTCTATCGGCGCAGGACTGAGTTCAATAGCCTGAGGGAACTGCGCCCCTGGGCCAAAATCTTCATTGCCCGCGAGATCGTCCGCGAGTGGTGCGGCGAGCCCGCCACTTGTCAATTTCCACGACCAGGAGGGCAGACGATGCTGCTACAAGCAGGAGCGCCCACTCTGAGAACGAGATCGGTGAAACTTGCAGCGTCTCACTGAGGATCGGAGTGTACATGGCAGCGATATGAAGGCCCTGGGCCGCTGCGATTGAGAGAAGGAGAAGCGGGTTGGCAAGAAAGCCAAGCTGGAAGACGGACTTGCGCTCGGAGCGGCTGGCGAGCGTCTGGAAGTTCTCGAAAAGCACGAACAACAACAGCAGCAGATTGCGTGCTTCGCTCTCGCTGTAGCCCTGCTCAAGCAGAACATAGAACATCGCGAAGCCGCCGGCTCCCATAACGAGCATGGACTGCCATATGCGCCGCATCATCAGCCGGTCGAAGATCGGCTCGGACGGCCTGCGTGGCGCGCGGCTAAGTTCGTCGCCTTCTGGACTTTCACCGGCAAGGGCAATGTCCTGAATGCCGTTGGTTACAAGGTTGAGCCAGAGCAATTGCACGGGAAGAAGGGGCATCGGCAAGCCGAGGGGGATTGCCAGCAGAAAGAGCAGCAATTCTGCGGCACCTGTCGACATCAGCATGAAAATGACCTTGCGGATATTCGCATAGGCGACCCGGCCCTCGCGGATTCCGCTGACGATCGAAGCGAAGTTATCATCGGTGATGATGATATCGGCGCTTTCCTTCGCCACCTCCGTCCCCTTTCGTCCCATCGCAACGCCGATATGCGCGTGCTTCAGCGCCGGCGCATCGTTGACGCCATCGCCCGTGACGGCGACGAAGTGGCCGTTGCGCGCGAGCGAGAGGACGAGTGCCAGTTTTTGCGAAGGAGCCACACGTGCGTAGATGCGGCCATGGCGGGTCAGCTTGTCGAGGCTTTCCTGTCCGTTTTCCTCGGCCTCGCGCACAGCTTCGCCGGTGACTACCTGATCTTCGGTGAAGATCAGCCCGGCCTGGGAGGCGATCGCCGCTGCAGTCTTGGGATCGTCGCCAGTGACCATTGCCACGTCCAGCCCTGCTGAGTGGCAATTGCGAATTGCCAGCGGTACTTCCGGCCGCACGGGGTCCTGCATTCCGGCAAGCCCCAGGAAGACGAGGTCGACGAGCAGGTGCCGGCCGAGGTCACCATCCGACTCGACCGCCGTTTCGCCCTCCGCAAAGGCAAGCACCCGAAGGCCACGCGCGGCCATCTCTTCTTTTTGCCGGAGAAGGGCTTCCCGATCGATCGGCTCGGCGCGACCATCCATGTCCATCCTGTCGGCCATGTCGATCAGGGTTTCTGCGGCGCCCTTCACGAAGATGCGGACGCTGTCGCCGTGGCGGTGGAATGAAGCGGCGTATTTGAGGTCCGGCTCATAGGGGATCCGGGCGACAATAGGATAATCGTCCTCGATTGCTTCGCGGGGCAGCCCTCCCTTGTACGCCGCTGCCAGCAATGCAATGTCGACCGTATCGCCGACGGCGGTCCAGCCGTTCTCTCCCCTGGTGAGGGAACCTTCATTGGGCAGCGACGCGGCCTTCAACAAGGCAATGGCACGTTCCCGCGCCTCCTCGGGAGGGGTTCCAGCGCCCCGGATCGTGCAGGCATCCAGATCAGCACCGGTATCGCAGATGATATCAGTACCATCCGGCAAGCGTATATCCGTCACGGTTAACTGGTTGAGCGTCAGGGTGCCCGTCTTGTCGGTGGCGATCATGGTGCAGGAGCCAAGCGCTTCCACGGCCGGCATCCGCCGCACGATGACGTGTGTTTTCGCCATACGCCGCATGCTGATTGCCAGCGCGACCGAGATCGCTATCGGCAGCCCCTCGGGAATTGCACTCACCGCCAGGCCAACCGACATCATGAAGAGATCGCTCGGCGACATCGACCGAGCGATCCCGACGAGAATGAGAAGCACTACGGCAGCAGCGACGACCCAGGCGATGAACTGCGAAAAGCGTTCCATTCTGATCATCAAGGGGGGCTTGGAGACGGATGCCTTGCCGATCTCGGCTGCGATTTTTCCAATCTCGGTAGCCGCACCCGTCGCTGCAATTGACCCCCGCCCGCGGCCGCGCGTGACGAGCGTCCCCGCAAAGGCCATGCGGCGGGCATTCACCTCGGGAGTGGCGTCAACAGCAATCAGCGTTTTATGGACCGGTGCCGATTCTCCGGTCAGCAGGGATTCGTCGCAGACAAGATCGGTCGCCGAGAGAAGCCGGAGATCGGCCGGCACGCGGCCGCCGGCTTCGATCAGGACCAGATCACCCGGCACCAGGAGGCGGCCGTCGATCTCCTGCATGTGTCCGTCGCGCATTACGGTCGCCTTAGGCTGCTCCAGCTTGCGCAGCGCGAGAGCCGCCTTGCCGGCCGAGTGCTCCTGCATGCAGCCTATTATGCCGTTCGCGACGAGGACGATTGCGATGAACAGAGCGTCGCGCACATCGCCGAGCGCGAGCGATACAAGCGTGGCGGCCAGCAGTATATAAATCAGCGGACTGCGAAACTGGCGCAAGAACGTTGCGAATAGGGAGGGCGCCTGTGGTTCCGGGAGCATATTCGGCCCGAATTGCGTGAGCCGGACCTCTGCCTCCTTCTGGCCAAGCCCAGTAGAGATGTCGTCATCCATCGCAGCGTCTTGAACGTGAGATGCAGTGTGAGGGAACGTTGCTGAGTTCATGAAATGCGCCCCGGTTAGGCGAGCTTCGCTCGTTCTCAAGCTGTGTTGCTCTAGACGCCCCCCGTGGCGCCACCCGGCTAAACGACAGTCTGGGCGGCAAGATTGTCCGCGAACAGTTTTTCTTCTCCATGCACGCGCCTTGCCGCCTTGGCTGCGAGGCTAGCGCCGATATCTGCCATACGGCCTGCTTCCTTCGAGTAGTCGAGGCAGGCATCTTGCCAGAAGCTGCACCACAAATCGAATGTGTCGTTCACGTGAGCAGGTGACCAGATTTCCTGCAGATACCGAAGATCCTGCTCGCATCGGCTCTTCAGGAACGATAACGCTCCGATCTGATATCGAAGCACTGCGCTGAGCGCGTCCGTCTGAAGACGACCCAGCGAGAAAAGGACGTTCGGACCCTCGAGCGGGATCGGTATCAATGAAGAACTAGGCCCAAAGCCAGGTGTGGGTTGCGAATTAGTCCCGTGCATAAATATTGCTCCTCATGTCGTCGCTTGATGGCTGCGAACACTGTCTGTGCATGAGTCGGTCCGGCGCATGTCTGATCCGGCGGAATCACCTATTGCGCGCGGCCACTCGCGTTCAGGGCCCCAGGCGCACTCGCGCATTCTCAATCCTCAAGTGGTCTTCCACGGCGGTCACGCCCGGAGCTGACCAGGCAGCGCGTTCCGCCATGACGCGTTCTCGCAGGCTTTGCACTTTTCCGCGCAATATGACGTGACTGCCCGAGACCTCCACGTCGATGTTTTCGGCTTCGGTCTCCGCGTTGCGTTTGAGGGCTTCCCTGATGCAATGCCTAACATCGACCACATTCATTCTTGGGCGGATCCTGAGCTGGTTGTCGATGCCCGTGACGCCGGTCAGCACACGAACCGAGTTCTCGGCCGCAGAGCGCTGGAAATGCCAATCGACGGTGCCCTCAAGTGTGACGAAACCTTTCTCGACCTTGACGTGGATGTCCTCGGGGGCGGAAATCTGAGCTCCCCAGGCGAGGATTTTCAGAACGCGGGTGGCAATTTCGTCATCGGCGGTTTCCGCGTCAATGCTGGGCTCATAATTAAGTTCGTCCAGGATGTCCTGGCGCAGTCGAACGTCATTGTCCATGGTTCTTCTCCGTGATCGAGAGCGCTGCAAAATCTGGAACAAGTATCGCCACTAGGCGGCGCGCCGTCATTGAGGCACATCAAAGCGGACCATGGGCTGGAACGTTAGTCTGATCATTTGAAGGACGGCAGAAAGGACAGACCGATGTTCGTCAAAGAAATGTCCCACCATGACTGCAACAGTGTGGTTCAGTTCGGTCACGTGGCTCGCCTGGCATGTTGCAGGGAAGGTAAGCCGTATATCGTGCCCATCACCTATGCGTTCACGGGGAAGTGCCTCTACTGCTTTTCCATGCCCGGCCAGAAGATCGACTGGATGCGCGAGAACCCGCATGTGTGTCTTGAAATTGAAGAGTTTTCAGGTGACCGGCAGTGGAAAAGCGTCCTTGTATTCGGCCGTTACCAGGAGCTTCCGCCTGAGGGGAAGTGGCACAACGAGTGCATCCATGCCTGGTCGCTACTCCAAGCGCGGCCAAACTGGTGGGAGCCGGGTGGGCTGAAGCCGGGCAAGCCGGAGATAGCAGCCGCTTCACCGCATGTGTTCTTCTGCGTCGACATCGATGAAATAACCGGCCGTGCCGCGTTCGAAGGCAGCCAATGAGAGCAAGTAATAAAGGCGCCCTTTTATGTGGCGCCTTTATTGGGTGCAGAGCGATGTTCAATGCACCATCAGCACCGGCACGATCGGTTTCTCGATCATTGCCTTCGTGACACCGCCAAATATTCTTTCGCGAAGACGTGTGTGTCCGTACGCTCCCATGACGATCAGATCGGCAGAGGTATCAATTGCATGCTGGTTGAGAACGTCCTCCACCCGGCGTCCAGCACTCGGCAGCCGATCGACTGTTACGTTGACCACGTGGCGAGCTAGGTAGGTGGCAATGTCAGCACCTGGTTCTTCGCCGTTTCTGGCCGGAGCCGCGCTCGGATCGACGAGCACGACGTTCACCTCCTGGGCGCTCTCCATCAGCTCCATTGCTTCCCGCGCCGCTCTCGCGGATTCCACGGTCGAGTTCCATGCGAGAAGAATCTTTTTCGGACGCAAGGTAACCGATTGGCGATTTGTTGCTAGCAAAACCGGCCTCGCCGAATAGAAGAGAGCCCCGTTGATGGCACGGTCTCGTAATGACGGATCCGTCTGCAAGCTCGCGCCGATCAATGTAACATCGGCATAGCGGGCGCGGCTGCCGACATCGTCGTCGGTCCAGGCGGTATCGCAGTAGATGCCATTTGCATCAAACGAGATCCCGAGGTCCTTCAGCGTGGTTCGAGCTCTCTTTACTGCATCATCCAGTTGCTTCATGTCCTCGGCGCGTTCGTCGAGCCAAGCGACCGACAGCGCGGCATAGTCTCCGACCGGTGGTGGAGCGGCGAGTTGGACCACAAGAACCGACAGGTGCGCACCAGCGGCCGCGCTGAGGTCCGCTGCCGCTGCCAAATCATTCTCGTGATCGTTGATACCGATTATCAAAAGAATTGTCTTGTAGGTCATTGTTTTCTCCTTCGAAGCGATCGACGATTGACCGCGGCACGATTGTTGCCCGCTTTAAATTGAGATCGGCCGGGTAGCGCTCGATCGCGGATACTAACTGAGCGCCCCCACTCTCTGAGTGGCATGAGTGATGTTTAGCGGGCCATCAATACCGGCACAATTGGTGCCTCGATCATGGACTTCGTAACACCGCCGAAAATCCTCTCGCGAAGACGTGTATGTCCGTATGCGCCAATCACGACCAGCTCGGCGGAGGTATCAATCGCATGCTGGTTAAGGACTTCGTCGATCCGGAGTCCAGCGCTAGGAAGCCGATCGACGGTCACCTTTATGCCGTGACGGGCAAGATAAGTCGCGACATCTGCGCCAGGTTCATGGCCGTTCCAGCGAGAGGCCGCAGGGTCGACTAATACCACGTTTACGCTTTCGGCACTTTTCATCATATCGAGGGCTTCGCGAGCGGCCCTCTTAGATTCGAGGCTGGAGTTCCACGCCAGCAAAATCCTTTTCGGAAGCAAGGTTACCGATTGGCGACGGGGCGCAAGCAGAACCGGGCAAGGCGAATAGAAAAGGGCGCCTTCGATGGCGCGCGCGCGGAACGAAGGGTCCATGCTGGTCCCAACCAATGTCACATCCGCGTAGCGTGCCCGCTCTCCGACGAGGTCGTCGGCCCATGCAGGCTCGCTGTATTCACCCGCGACGTCGAACGATAAATCAAGACCTTTGAGCGTCGTTCGTGCCGTTTCGACGGCCTCGTCGAGCTGTTCGAACTCGGCCGCCCGTATGTCGAGCCATGCGACCGATAATGCAGCATAATCCCCGAACCGAGATGGGGCCGCGACCTTCACCAGGAAGACCGAGAGATGAGCGTTGGCGGCGGCGCAGAGCTCTGCTGCCGCTGCTAGGTCCGCCTCATACTGGTTTGAATCGAGCACGAGAAGAACTGTCTTGTAGGTCATTGCTCCGGTCTCCCCAAGGCGGGTTGGAATTGTGCAACTCACTCTATGCCTGATGTGGGAACCTACATTGATCCCGGTCAAAATGCCCCCGCCTTAGATTGCAGTGCCAGCGTTGCGATCCTCAGGGTTTGATCGGTTGGGTGCGCCGAAATCGAGAATCCGAATTCCCTGCAGATTTTCAGCATCTTCGCATTGTCACTCAGAATGACGCCTTCGATGCGTTTCAATCCGTCGGCCGCGGCATAATCCCTCAAGTGGGCCAGAAGCTCCCAGCCAAGTCCGTTCCCCTGCAGATCGGTCCTGATCAGCAAGCCATATTCGGCAGCCTCGTGATCAGGGTCCGCGTAAAGCCTCGAAATTCCAACCAGCTCGCCGCTTTCGCTATCGAGAGCCACGAAGGCCATCTCGCGTTCATAGTCGATCTGCGTGAGCCTCACTAACATGTGGTCCTGAAAATGTTTTCGCGACGACAGGAAACGAAATCGTATGTCAGCGGGAGACGTCTTTGACAGAAAATCTGGATAGAGCGCCGCGTCTGCCGGTCTGATCGGCCGCAGATGGTAGAGCCGCTCAGCAAGGGTGACCTGTTTTTGCCACTCGCCCGGATATGGGCGGATCGCCAGATCGCGATTGGGGCCTGGACGCGAGACTGCCTGCGGGTCAATTTCAATGCGCGCGTCCAGCGCAATGACGCCCTCGGCGCTGGCAACCAGCGGGTTGATATCCATCGAAAGCACGCATGGGAAATCGACGATTAGCTGCGATAGCGAATTGAGCGCTCTGCAGATCGCTGCTCTGTCTGCTGGCGGCTCGTTGCGGAAACCGGCCAGGAGCTTGCCGACCCGTGTCTCGTCGATCAGGTCGCCGGCGAGGACCGTGTCGAGCGGGGGAAGCGCTACGGCGGTGTCTTCGACCACTTCCACTGAAACACCGCCCGACCCGAATAGAACGACCGGACCGAAAATCGGATCTCGGGTGATGCCCAGGAGTAGTTCCCACGCATGTCTGATATCAATCATAGGTTGTACGGCAAAGCCGTCGACCAGGGCGGTCGGATCACTCGCTTTGAGCCGCGCAACGATGTCCTCTGCAGCTTCGCGAGCGGCGACGGCGCTCGGGATGTCGAGAATGACGCCCCCCACATCGGACTTGTGCGTTATCGACTTCGAGATCAATTTGACCACTACCCTTGGAGCGTTTGCAAGAAGCGATCCAGCGATCGCTTCCGTCTCCTCCGGTGACTTTGCGATTAAAGTCTGAGGAACGGGAATGCCATAGGCTGCGATGACTGCCTTGGCTTCCAATTCGTTCAACATTTGGCGACCTTCGGCCGCGACTTTCTGGAGAACGGTTCGCGCCAGTTCGCGGTTGCTAGGCACATCTTCGTCCCTTCCCGATGGCGCCCTCACCAATGCCTGTTGGGCCTTTGACCATCTGGCGAGATAAGATGCGGCCAAGGCGACGTCAGACGGCGTGTCATAGCTTGCCAGTCGCGCCTGCTGTAACAAAGTGCGACCCTCACGAGCGGTCCGGCCGCCTATCCAGCATGTGAGAACGGGCTTACCGGAAATTGCCCCGGACTGCGCAAGGGAAGCGATCGCATGAGCCGCATCAACGGGGGACGCAAGACCTGTCGGGCAATTCAGAACGATGAGGATGTCCACTCCGGGGTCCAGAGTGATGATCTCAACCGTTGTCTTGTAACGGGCGGGGGGCGCATCGCCGATAATGTCGACGGGATTGGCGCGCGACCAATTGGCGGGGAGAACCCTATCTAGTGCACGGACAGTCTCCGAAGAAAGCTCCGCGAGCTCGCACCCGAAGTCCATCAAGCGATCCACTGCTAGGACGCCGGCTCCACCACCATTGGTGACGATTGCGACACGGCTTCGCTCAAGCGGAGGAAACCGTGCGATTGTCTCCGTCGCATCGAACAGTTCGCCAAGTCCTTCAATTCTCAAGATGCCAGCACGGCGCAAAGCAGCGTCGACAACGCGATCGGCCCCTGAAAGCGCGCCGGTATGCGTGGCGGCCGCGTTCGCCGCCTCCGTGTGACGGCCGGCCTTAATGGCAACCACCGGCTTTACCCGGGCCGCCGCCCGAGCCGCCGACAGGAATTTCCGGGGATTGGAGATGGCCTCGAGATACATGACGATCGCGTGCGTCTCGGCATCTCCCGCGAACAGGTCGAGAAAATCTCCGGCATCTGCATCGGCCATGTCGCCGAGGGAGATGATCTTCGAGAAACCGACATTGTTGTCCGCGGCCCAGTCGATCAACGAAGTTGTAATCGCTCCGGATTGCGAAAGCAGTGCGATTCCGCCCGGCTTCGCCTGCAAATGCGCGAAGCTCGCATTTAGCTTCGCGGAAGGAACGATGAGGCCGACGGTGTTGGGCCCGACGATGCGAAGGAGGAATGGTTTCGCGGCATCGAGCATCGCTTGTCTTAAGCCGTTATCAGCGCTGATACCGGCCGTGACGACCACAGCAGCGCGCGTTCCTTTTATACCGAGCTCATGGATCAGACTCGTCACAGTCTGCGATGGTGTGACGATGACGGCGAGGTCGGGGACACCGGGAACATCCGCTACTTGGCGATAGCAGCGACGGCCTGAGACCTGGTCATATTTCGGATTTACCGGCCAGATTTCTCCCTCAAATCCGGCCGCGAGCACATTCTCGATAACCACCCGGCCAAGCGATCCGCCGCGATTTGAGGCACCGATAATAACAACCGACTTCGGATCGATGGCGTGATGAAGGTTGCGAATGCTCATGACCTCGATCTCCAATCTTCGTTGATCGAAGATATCGCCGCATTCCGGCCGCACGTTGATCGCGCTCAAACGAAACCCCGTTCGGGCAAGGAGCTATTCCGTGCAGCTATGTCGCCATGACATCTGGCACATCAATCCAGCAGTTCTCGGAGCCGCAATGCCAAGTCTTTGGCGGTGTAGGGCTTTTGCAGCCAGCTTCCTGCAGCCCTGCCGGCTGCACTCGGCTCGGCATAGCCCGACGTGAACAGCATCTTCGCATCGGGTCTCATTGCGCGAACATGCTCGGCCAATTCACCGCCATCCATTCCGCCCGGCATTATCATGTCCGTGAAGACGAGGGAGACTTCCGGATGCTTTGCAAGCATTTGAAGGGCCTGCGTGCCCGCTTCCGCTTCGATAACTGAATATCCAGCGTCGCGCAGTCGCGCAACCACGACGCGGCGCACCCGAGCGTCGTCTTCCACTACGAGGATCGTTTCATGACCTCTCGGCATAGGCTCGAGGGCCTCTTCTTCTGATGCGCCAGCCTGGGCGGACTGGTTTTCACCTTGCGCCGCCGGCAGGAAGAGACGTACGCTCGTTCCCCGATCGGGTTCACTATAGAGCCGAATCTGTCCGCCGGACTGCTTGACAAAGCCATAGACCATGCTGAGACCGAGACCTGTCCCCGCACCAGTGCCCTTCGTTGTGTAGAACGGCTCAAACGCATGACGCTTGACCTCTTCGGTCATTCCGACACCAGTATCCGTGACGGCGATCAGAACATAGTGTCCCATTCGGACTTCGGGGTACATCAGAGCGTAATCACGGTCGAGAACCGTCGTCGAAATCTCGACTGTAAGGCGGCCTCCGTTCGGCATCGCGTCGCGCGCGTTCAGCCCCAAGTTCAGGAGGGTGTTCTGAAGCTGGGAGACGTCGATCAGGGCGAGGTTGCTGCTGCCGTTTACGACCGTGGACAATTCAATCGTCTCGCCGAGGGTTCTGGTCAGCAGTTTCGAAAAGTTCGAGACGAGTTCGCCTACATCCACGAGCTGCGGATTGAGCGGCTGCCGTCGTCCGAATGCCAGCAATTGTGCAGTCAGCTTCGCCCCATCGTCGGCCGCCGCCTGAGCTTCTCGTAAGAGGACCCTCAACTTCTCGTCTTGCAGCCTGGCTTCGATCATTTCCAGATTGCCGGTAATCACAGTCAGCAGATTGTTGAAATCATGCGCTAGGCCGCCGGTGAGTTGCCCTACCGCTTCCATCTTCTGCGCTTGCCTGAGCTCTTCCTCAATGCGCTGGCGACTGGTCAGATCCCGAATGAACCCGGTGAATATGCGTTGACCATCAGACGTCGCTTCTCCGACCGACAGTTCCATTGGAAAAGTTGTGCCGTCCTTTCGCAGTCCCGTCACGACCCGGCCAATTCCGATGATGCGGCGTTCGCCGGTGCGCAGATAGTTGTTGAGATAATGGTCATGTGCCTCGCGATGGGGAGAGGGCATCAGGATCTTGACATTTAGTCCAAGGACCTCGCTTTCGGCATAGCCGAACAGGCGTTCTGCGGCTGCGCTGAAAGAGGAAATCGCGCCCCTTTCATCGATTACCACCATCGCTTCGGGAACCGTGTCGAGAATTGAGCGAAGATGTGCCTCTCGCGCTGCCAGATTGGCCTGAGCGCGTCTAAGATCCGCAATGTCGCTGTCGGTCTGCTCGACCATTTCGCTTCTCTTCTCCATTAGGCCCGCCGCTTTCACGCACTGGCAGACCCATACTGCGCGCGTGGTATGGGCGAGGGCGCCCAATACTCGCTTTCGCCACCGTCTGCTAGCGATCGAAGCGTTTCCATCTTCAGGACCTTGACCGAGCGCCGCCCCGGTGTCGCGATGACGCCGCTGTTTGCGAGCTTTGTTATAGTGCGGGATACCGTTTCGATTGTCATGCCGAGATAGTCGGCGATGTCTAGCCGCGTCATCGGAAGGTCGACAATCGGCGTGCGTTTGCAGCTCTCGGTCCGTCCCATCAGAAGGAAGAAATTTGCCAGTTTTTCCTCGGCGCTCCGACGGGAAAGAAGGACGGCCTGATCCTGTGCGGCCGTCATCTCGTCACGCAGCCTTGAGAAGAGTTGCTGCTGCAAGTTTGAATGCCGCGCCACTTCGTCTTCGAAACGACGGCGAGGAAAGCGGCGAAGCTCGACAGAGGACACAGCCTCGACCGTGTAAAGATAGCGCTCCTTGAGCGACACACCGAGCAGGTCTCCGGGACGCAAGAAGCCGACGATGATTCTCCGACCGTCGCCAAGCAGCCGTAACGCACGCAGCATACCAGCGGCGACCTCGAAAACATGGGTGGCCTCGTCACCCTGCCAAAAGACGGCTTGACCCGGTGCGAACCTCTCGACTGGTTGCCGGGCAAACACCGAGGACAGATCCGCTACAGGCAACGCTTGCAAGCACACCGCTCCTGTACCGCGATCCTGCATACTAACGACCTGCGCATTCATGAGCTTCCCCTCCATCTTTGCTGATGGAAAGAGTTGAACGCCAAGCCGTAATCTCATGACGACACGAGTGCAAAAATCGGTACGATATTGTAACAGAGTGTAACGGCGCTAGGAGGGGGACCAGCGCCATTCAGGGTTGACTCATGCCGAATGCACCGACCTTGCCAGAGCACATTCTCGTGGTTGACGACGACTCGAGAATTCGGCAGATGCTGTCGCGGTACTTCGAAGAGGAGGGATACCGCGTCAGCCTCGCCGGCGACGGGCAGGAAATGCGCGAGTGCCTCGACAAACAACCAGTCGACGTCATTTTGCTCGACCTCATGCTGCCCGGTGAGGACGGGCTTACACTTGCGCGCGACTTACGCGCGCGCTCGGATGTACCGATTATCATGTTGACGGGTCGTAATGACGTTGTCGATCGGGTCGTCGGGCTGGAGGTAGGGGCCGACGACTACATTGCTAAACCCTTCCACCTTCGGGAGGTGTTGGCGCGCGTCAGAGGTGTTCTTCGCCGCCGTCAACCGCGACAGTCGCCAGAGGTCAGCGACCAGCAGATAGAAATCTACTGTTTCGAGGGGCTGCGTCTCGACGTAGGCCGTCGTCAATTGTTGTCGGATGATGAAAGCGAGATTCCATTGACGACTGGCGAGTTCGACATGCTGTGCGTGCTGGTCAAGCACGCAGGCCGCGTCCTTCAACGCGAATTGCTTATGGATTTGACTCGAGGTCGGAACCTGGATGCTTTTGACCGCACGATCGACGCGCAGATCGCTCGGCTGAGGCGCAAAATTGAGCGTGACCCCAGCCGTCCCGCTCTGATCAAGTCGGTTAGAGGTGTAGGATATGTCTTTAGCGCAAGGGCGACACGCCAGCACGCCTAGACGTCGCCGCATAGGTCTGACACGCGACAGATTGGCCCTGAACATTAAAGGGGCACAGAAACATGGTAGGTGGACCGAGGCGGGAACGCCTGCCGATTGCCACGGAGGCGCCGCGATGGCGGCTGGCCGCGCCGACCGCGGCTTTCTTCCAAATGCTCAACAATACGCTTCGGCGTATCGGCATTCTCACACTCGTCAGCCAGTTGGTCACCTTCTCGATTTTTACCTACTTCCCGCCGCAGGGATGCTTCCGATGAAGCACGCCGGTCCCCGTGCGGTCTGGGGGTCATAGTTTCCCTCGCGCTGCGGCTTGTCGCCCCCCATGTTTAAACTCAGTGCGATAGCAGCACTGGAATCCGCAGTTGAGTTAGGATCCCCTTCGTCGCCCCGCCAAGCACAACGTCGCGGATGCGGGAATGACCAAATCCCCCCATTGCCAGAAGCTGCGCGCCGCTCGACAGGGCGGTATCCTGCAACGCCTCGGCGATAGTTCTGTTACCGAGCTCGGATTCGGCAGGCGCGGCGTTGAAGCCCCGCTTCTGCAGCGAGGACGCAAGCGTCCCAGCAAGATCTGGTCCACTCAAAGGCTTTTCGTCCCGTACCGTCAGTACCGAGATGCGCCCGCCTTCGGCCAGAAGTGGCAGGGCATCGCCAAGTGCGCGCGAGGCGACCCGGCTTCCATCCCAAGCGATGGCGATGTGTTCGAGGGAAGCAGGACGGGCCGTAGGTGGCACCAGGATAGCCGGGCGACCCGATCCGAAGACGACAGCCTGCGCCATGTCTTGTGCCGCGGTCGTCTCGGCGGACCAGGGTAGCAGGGAGAGATCGAAATATCGGGCCTCCGCAGCCGCGTCGTCTAGCTCAAGGCCCCACGCAACCTTTCGGGCCGCGCACTGTACATTCAAAGTGTGCGATGCCGCGACCTCGCGTACTAGCGCTTGCAAGCGATGGCATTCGGCCCTGCTCCTTTCCTCGTTAGCTTGGACGAGGCCAGGGATGTCTATTAGCAAATCGCCCAGTCCCGAGGATGTTCGCGGAAGGTGGACCTCAAACGTTGTAACCCCGAGCGCGCATCCAATGGGGCCTGCCAAGGCGGCGGCTGCCCCGATCGCTTCGTTCAAAATCGCTTCTGGATAAGTGGCTAAGGGCATATAGGCGATGCGGATGTGTGTCATGTTCGGCTTCTCCATAAGACCGTGGCACTTGGGAAAGGACGGCCTCTGTGAGACTTTAGCGAAAGCCTACTGGACCAAGTTTGATCCAAATCAATCCAAAGCTGGAGCGCTTCCTGAAAGCCCGGGAGACGTCTCAGCGTAAGCAGGACGATAGGACAGCCAACATCGCGGGGCCGAGATCGTGAACGTCGGCGCGGGCGCGGCGGCGGTGACGGCGACCCCCTACAGCACTGGGTCTATCCCGGCGTGATCCTGGCGCGTCGGAATGGCTAATGCGGTGATCGGCCTTGCCCAGGAGGGCATGGCTGAGGCGGCGATGGCGGCGATCCGCCAGATACTGGCCCGCACGCCGCAGTGCTGCGCCATGGGCAGCGGCTGACGGTGGACGGGGCAGAGATCCGTGCCAGGCGACGTCCTGCTGCTCGAGGCGGGTGACAAGGTGCCCGCCGATTGGCGTGTCGTGGACGCGCGAGGGCTTGCCGCACAGGAGGCGATCCTGACGGGCGCATCTGTTCCGGTCGAGAAGGACACGGATCCGGTCGCCGCGGACGCCGCCCTCGGCGACTGGCGCTCAATGCTTTGGTCTTGAACGCTGGTCACCCAAGGCACCGCGCGCAGCCCGTCGCGACCGAACCGGGAACAGAGATCGGCGGCATCGGCGGGCTTTCTCGCCGGGGTGGAGCAGTTGACCACCCCCGCCGGTCGGACTCCCAACTCGCATGGGATCACGTGAATCTGACAGTCGACTATCTTTGGGAAGACAAACCTGCCGTCGATGAAAACGGCTTCCGCTCCCTCTCGTTCGCCCTTTGATCCGCCTATATCTGTGCCCCCTTGATGTTCAGGGGCCAGACTCGGTTCTCAGTCTTAAGTCGGGATTACTGAACAAGAATGAGGATTCCGCGGCCATCTCGCGGCAAGGGGGCCACGGATCCTGGCCAGTCGTGTGGATTGAGTGCGGCGACGCGAATGAACCCGCAACTGTTTTCGCGAGCGATCACCATGAAATACGCGAGAAGCGAATTGACCACTCCACGCGTGTCGCCCGCGCTTGTAACGATGAAGACCGGCACGTCGAGCATTCTGCCGTAGGTTTCGTTCGGCACTGGATGCATGATGCAGACGCCGGCGATATAACCGAGCGGGTTCTCTGCAGTCACTATTTCTGCGATATTTGGGTGTTCTCTGGCGACTGTCGCTGCGCATAATTCGCGCCAGGCCTGCAAGTCGAAATGGCAGTCGGCGGCGTCAATCAGCCTGTACGCTTTGTCGACTTGATGGCGCTTGATCGGACCCACGCTGTAGCCAATAGCCATTTTTCTCTCCATCGAACGCATCCCTGCCAACGTCGCCCGCCGACGAAACCCTTCAGCCGGTCGCCAGATCAGGCCGCCGACCGGCGATCGTGCTTGAGAGAGTTTTTCCAGAAAGGGAGATGACCCGTCATTGATGTTCATCAAAGCCGTGGAACCGCCCTGAGTTTGACGAGAATCAAAGCCTGCGAGCCGTATCTCTTATTCAATCCACAATCGGAGCTCTGCTCCGCAAAAACTACATCACGGCGCGATAATCAAAGCAACAGGAGCATGCCATGTCCGACAGCCTTCGGGGCCGCAACGTCCTGACGCTTGACGACTTCACTTCAGACGAGATCGGGGTTCTGTTGCAACTCGCGGCCCGGATGAAGGCTGAGAGGCGTAACGGCAATGAATCCCCCCGGCTCAGCGGCAAGAACATAGCGCTCGTGAGCGAAGAAAATTCGATCGGTACACTCCTCGGATCTGAAGTTGCGGCCTATGATCAAGGGGCGCGCGTTGTCAGCCTGATGCTTCCCGAGAACCATCGGGGACGTTACAGATCGATCAAGGACACGGCCCGTGTGCTCGGCAGGATCTACGACGCCATCGAATATTGCGGTCATGCCCAAAGCACTTTGGAGGAGTTGGCGAAATACGCCAACGTGCCCGTCTACAATGGCTTCACCGATGAATCCAATCCAATCGGGGCGCTGGCAGATTTCCTCACGATGCGGGAAGTCGTAGACAAGTCGTTGCCGGAGCTGGCGGTGGCATTCGTGGGTGACGGGCGCAGTGCTATCGCCAGGTCGCTCGCCATAGGAGCGGCCAAGCTCGGCATGGACTTCCGCATCGTCTCGCCGCCGATCTTCTGGCCCGCTTCGCCATTCATCGACGACGTGGCCTCGGAAGCGCACAAGAATGGTGGGAAGTTCACGGTCCTGGAACATGTCGGCGCCGGCGTATTAGGCGCCGACTTCGTCTACACCGCTCCGTGGCTGGGAGAGCAGGAGGCGGGTTGGGCCGAGTGCATCAGGCTGCTGGCGCCTTTCGGCGTTAGGGCCAATGTCATGGACGCGACCGACAATCCACATTGCAAGTTCATGCATTGCTTGCCTGCCATCCAGGATAGCCGCTCGAAGGCCGCAGCCCGCATCGCAAAGGAGTTCGGTCTCGACTGCATGGAGGTTTCGGACGCGATCTTTGAATCGGAAGCTTCCGTAGTGTTCGATCAGGCGGAAAATCGGCTGCACACAATCAAGGCCATTTACATCGCGACCCTTGGTGACCGGGAGACCGATGCGCGAATAGAGACCCCGCAATAACTAGCCACGACCGCTTGAGTTTGCGGCTATTGGGGCAGTTTTGCGTTGGCCAAATGGCGCGCGACACCGGCGCGAAACCAGTTTGCCGCCGCGAAGCCGAGGGCCACCAGAAATGCGGCGACTAGACCGAAATCTTGCGGGACGTTCAGCGGAAGCGCCGCACTGCCGCCGATGATCGCCCAAAGCGCAGGAATAAAGAGGAGCGCAACGCGCCAAGGCGCCAGTAGCAGGATTCCGATCGTGAAGATCGCGGCCGGGCAGGGTGCGATGCCGAACACAGGCACCGCCGGGTAGACGTGACCGAAAAGCCACCCGAGCACCTGATGGAGCAAGATCGCGTAAGCGGCGAGTGCGAGACCGGCGACCGTGCGAACATCTTCCTTGGGCGCCAATCGGAAGGTGGGTGCGACAAGTGGAGCCGCAGCGAGTAGCAACGCTTGGACTACGAACACAGCGCCGAAGGTTCGAGCAGCGGGATCGACGCTGGTGAAGAATGACCAATGGTAGCCCACACCGTTGACGAACCACATCAGCGCGAGTATCGCCATAAAAGCAACGTGGAGATCCGAGACCGCCAGAATAGTAGACCGAGCGTGTAAAGCCGAGGATGTAAGCGACGGAAGGCAGCGGTGAGATGGCCGCATTATAGGCGGCGAAGACTTGGAAGAACTGCTCCTCAGTGAATGGCATGATGTGCATCTCCAATGCGAAATCACCTCAGCATCACCCACTTTGGGGTCACCTACATTGAGCCAGATCATGAAATCGGGTTGGTCTAGTTTATGGATCTCATCGGATCGCGCGTGAGCGGAGTGAGGTTCCGCTCGGCATTTGATGTTCTGAATGCCCACGCTAATGGTGGAGTCGGGGTCGCGGCGGCTCGACAGTAGGCACTGCATGGGTGCGGACGAGATCTTGCGCCTGGGCCCTGCTCGAATTGAGAAATCTTCCTGAAAGAAGTCGCGCATCACAGCTTTGATGCAGGGCGACTGGGCCGACGCGCTTTGATCCGCATCAAGTCGCCCGCCCGCGCAAATGTGCATGCTTCGGTATGTCGTTTTAGATCAGGGGCGTGACCATGGAGATTCAACCGACCATCCGCTTTCATGGGGCAGCGGGGACCGTTACGGGCTCCTGCCAACTCGTCGAATTCGGTGCCACGAAGATTCTGGTCGATTGCGGTATGTTCCAGGGGTCAAAGACCGAAAAGGAGTTGAATTACCGCGACTTCCCCTTCGACCCGAAGACGATCGACGCCGTCATCCTGACGCACGCGCATATCGACCATTCCGGCCTACTGCCGAAGCTTGCCAGACTTGGCTATGATGGCCCGATTTTCGCGACACCTGCGACGAGCGATCTCTGCTCCGTCATGCTGCCGGATTCTGCTCACATCCAGGAGAGCGAAGTCGACCAGCTCAATCGCCGCAACCTCCGCCGGGGTCGCCAGACCGTGACGCCGATTTATACCGCGCGCGATGCCGCTGTCGCGATCACACTGTTTCGGCAGGTGCGTCTCGGCTCGTGGGAGACAGTGGGGGAGGGAATTCGCTTCCGTTTCTGGAATGCCGGACACCTGCTCGGATCCGCTTCCGTCGAGATGGAGATCGGTACCGGGCCGTCGCCATTGCGCTTGCTGTTTTCCGGCGACATCGGGCCGCGGCACAAGCTCCTGCAGTTCGATGCGAAAGCACCGAGCGGCTGGGACTACGTCATCTGCGAGAGCACCTATGGCGATGTCGAGCGGGAGGAAGCGGACGATGGCGCCCGTCGTCACATTCTGCGATCCGAGGTGCTGACCGCAGCGCATCCAAATGGCGCTCTTCTCATCCCCTCTTTCGCCGTGGAACGCGCGCAGGAACTGCTCACGGATCTCGTCTACTTAATGGAGACGGGTGCCGTCCCGAAATGCCCGATCATCATCGATTCACCGCTTGCGACTCGGGCGAGCGAGATTTTCCGCCGGCATGCCCGCGAGCTCGAGAACAGCGATGCTCTCGTTCGGGGGATCGAGTCGAAGAATGTTCGCTTTACCGAAACGACGGAGCAATCCAAGGCGGTCGATCTCATCAGGGGTTTCCATATTGTCATCGCTGCGAGCGGAATGTGTGAGGCCGGGCGCATTCGGCATCGCTTGAAAAACTGGCTCTGGCGAGACGAGGCGACAGTGCTGCTGGTTGGCTACCAGGCGAACGGCACCCTGGGACGGCTTCTTGAAGAAGGAGCCACCGTCGTGCGCATTCAGGGCGACGATATCCGTGTCCGAGCCCGCATCAGGAAGCTGGACATCTATAGCGGCCATGCCGATAGCAGCGAGCTTGCCAATTGGGTGCGGGCCCGGCAGCCGATCAGCGCTGGCGTCTTCCTCGTGCATGGAGAGGAAGAGGCACTTGAAGGGATCAGAGAGCGTCTCTCCACGTTCCTGCCGCAGGATCACCTCATCCGGCCGAGACTGGACAGCGCATTCCGCCTCGGCTCGCATGGTGCAGTTCAGATTTCCGAAGCGGTCGCCCCGCCGCGCATCGATCCCGTACGGGTAGGAAGGACGGATTGGCACAACGATTTCCAGAAGCTCGTCCTCGATCTTCAGGACGAGCTAGCCAAAGCCGCGGACGATAAGGCCCGTGGCGTCGTGATCCGTCGGCTGCGCCGTGCTCTGCAGGACGAAGCATGAGATGCCGAAGCGACCGTCAGCGAGCATGAGAGCAAACGAGTTGGACGTCATGCCGGCGCCCGGCCGGTGCGCCATGCTCCTGATCCGCATCGACTACGATGCACGCCGGCGAGAATGTCAGGAATTGATGCGCGTCAATGCGTCGGCGGGCAAATCCGGCTGAAATCCAGCATTAATCCAAGGAGTGCGACGATGCTCAAGATATCGAAGCTGCTGGTCTTAGCTGCTCTATTAGTCGACCCCTTCGGAGGGGCCGCCGAAGCGACCGGCATCGACGCAGGCGTGTCCGCAATGCTGGAGCGGGTGCAGCCGGCGGTCGTCAGTATCCGCACCGTCAGCAGCGGGATCTTTAGAAGCGAAATGCTCGAGGATCCGAATGTACGTAAAGTTCTCGGTCTTCCCGATGAGGTATTCATCGTCCAGACGGGGGCGACCGCGACAGGGTCTGGAGTGATCATCGATCGGGGCGGAGGCTACATCATCACCAGCCGTCATCTGGTCGCCGATGCCGATGATGTTTCCGTAACACTTGCGGATGGAAGGGTTTTCAACGCCGACAGGGTAGGGGAGGATGCACCGACAGACCTCGCGGTTATCAAGATCGATGCCTCAGAACTTGTTTCGCTCCAGTGGGGAAATTCATCCGAACTCAAGGTTGGCGAGTTTGTGGCCGCGATCGGCAGCCCTTTCGGTTTGGCGCAGACGGCGACGTTCGGCATCGTCAGCGGCTTGGGCCGCGCGGGCCTAGGTGCCGATGAATACCAGGATTACATCCAGACCGACGCGGCCCTCAACCCAGGGAATTCCGGAGGGGCGCTCGTCAACATTTCTGGTAAGTTGATCGGCATTGCGCGCGGGATCGCTGCGCCGGATCAAGCGAGTCCCGGCATCGGCTTTGCGATTCCCTCGAATATCGCGGCGAAGATCGTGCGGGAATTGATATCCCACGGAGAATACAAGCGGGGCTGGCTCGGCCTCTCGGTGACGGTTGCAGTCGATGCGCAAGACGGTAGTGCCACTCAACCGTCAGGGCTTATCGTGAACGAACTCGCGTGCAACTCGCCGGCGGAACGGCAAGGCCTACGCCTTGGAGATGTGATCACCGGCCTGAACGACCGCGCCTTCTCGACGGAGCCGGCGTTCAGGAATGCGATCAGCCTGCTTCCGGCCAACGCCCGGATCACGCTCGATGTTCGCAGGGGAGAAACGTCGCAGAAGCTGGACGTGACGCTTTCCGATTCGGCCGATCGTCCCGACGTCTCGGACCAGGGCTCAGTCATCGTCAAGTTTCCATCGGCGAGCGGCTCACCGGCATGCGTGCCGGCGGGAGCGGTCCTCGTCGATGTTACGCCGGGTAGCGCCGCCTATTCGATCGGACTGAGAACGGGCGACTACCTGACGGCCATCAACGGCAAACCGCCAGTCTCTGCCGATGAAATTGGAAGCGTCCTGGAGAGCGTGGAAGGCAGCGCTTCTGTCGATATCCTGCGCGCAGGAACGGCATACCGCATTGACGTTCAATAGGGGCATTCGGACGTTCACGTCCGGCAAGTTGCCTTGGCTAGGAGTGGAATGCCATGCGATGGTCGCTGAAACTTGGAACAATTGCCGGGACCGAAATCCGCATACACATGACGTTTGTCTTGCTGCTCGTCTGGATCTGGTTCATCGCACTACCAGCTCGGCGGAGCACCTGCCGCTTGGGAAGGGGTCGCCTTTATCCTCAGCGTGTTCGTTTGCGTGGCCCTGCATGAATTTGGGCTCATTGCCGCAGCGCTCCGTTTTGGGATCAAGACACCCGACATCACGCTTCTGCCGATTGGCGGCGTCGCCCGGCTCGAGCGAAATCCGAGCGAGCCAAGGGAAGAACTGCTGATTGCGGTCGCGGGACCTCTGGTCAACGTCGTCATTGCCGCCCTGCTTCTCGCCGTTATCGGCGGTGCAGCCGGCCTCAAGCAACTCGTCAGACCGCAGGATCCGCAAATCGACTTTTTTGTCCGCCTTGCCGGCGTCAACATCGTCCGCGTTCTGTTCAATATGATACCGGCCTTTCCGATGGATTGCGGTCGGGTCTTGCGGGCGATCTTGGCGTGGCGGTGGTCCTGGGAACGCGCCACGCGCGTCGCCGCGACGATAGGGCAGGGCACGGCCTTCGCCATGGTGTGGCGGGTTTGTTCTATAGTCCTCTGCTCATCCTCATCGCGATCTTTGTCTATCTGGCTGCTGAATCAGATAACAGGCGCACCGGCCGCAGCAGTGGTCAGCCGTAGCCAGCATCCGGTCGGTATCATGAACTATGAAACGATCGGCGAGATGCTGATGCTGCGCGCCGCCGTTCATGACTTCCGTTTCGGCATGCTGCGGCGTTCGAGAGTAGGCGTCTAACGCTCAACAATAGCGACCCCGTCCCTGATCCGGTCGCTCGGGTAGAGAATGACTCGATCTCCGGGTACAAGGCCCTCTCGGATTTCGACTGCGAGGCTGTTCCGCTGACCGACGGCGACAGTGCGCAATTGCGCCCGTCCCTCCGTGGCGACAAAGACGGCCCATTCTTCGCCTTGTCGAAACAAGGCGCCAAGCGGCAGCCTGAGGACTTCACCCTCGAACAGGATGACTTGCACGTCGACTCGATAACCATGTCCGAGCGTACGCCAACGTTGCGGTGGATCGGCAAAGTCCAGGATAACGTCGACCCGCTGCTCCTCGATACCGAGCGCCGACACCTCGGTTTGCCCGAACGGCTCGATTCGACGAACGACGGCGTTGAGGTCTCCGCCGCCCCAGCCGGTGATGATCGCTCGCTGACCTGGGGTTATGCGCACGGCGTCCTCCGAGAGGAAGTTGACGACGATCTCCAGATCCGCAGGATCACCGATGTCGAGCAGCGGCGTTCCAGCTTCGACCACGCCTTCGCTGCGAGCGCATGACCTGCAGCACGACGCCGCTCACCGGGGAGGTCATCTGCATGCATTCGCAGTCTTCACGCAGGCTCCGGATCTCCTGCCGCGACAGGAGCCTTGACCGGGCTTGGTGAAGCTCGTGTTCCCGTACCTTTAGGGCAGCCTCGGCTGTAGCTAGATTGGCTTGTGCGACGTTGTAGGAACGCTCGGCGTCTTCCAGAGTGCGCTGCGAGATTGTCCGGCGCTCGATCAATTGCCGGGCGCGGGCGCACTCTCCCTCTGCAAAGGTCAAGTCGGCTTTGGCCTTATTGAGTTCGGCAGCGGCGAGGTTGTGGGCCGCGCGCGCCGCCTCGACGGCGGCCTGCAGCTCCGCCTCGGTCCTGACGTCCAGGAAGGCCGGCGGCGCGGGTTCGATTTGCGCCAGCTGGGTCTCCCCCGCCTTGACGACGTCGCCCACCTCGGCTGTGATACGCTGCAACTGGCCGCGCAACGGCGCATGAAGCGTGTAGACCTCACGCACCCGCGTTTCCCCCTCCTCGTCCAGGGTGACGCGCAGCAACCTGGTCTCGGCGACGGCCAAATCGACCTGAATCGGCTGCGGCCGCAATGCATAGGCGATGCCCGCCGCGAACAGGGCGAGCAGACTGCCCCAGATCGCCAACCTGCGCTTTACGAGACTCACATGCTACTCCCTTGTCTTCAGCACTGCGATCAGGTCCAGACGATCAAGCCGCCGGCGCGCGAGCGCGGCGCAAACGAGCGTCGCCGTAAGCGCGATCAGAGCCGCCTTGCCATAGGTTGCGTCCCGCAGAACGAGCGGCACGCGGTAGAGCTCTGTTTCGAAGGCGCTCGTCATGTACCATGCAAGGGCATAACCGATGGTCGCGCCGAGCGGGATGGCGATCCATGTCAGAATGCCGACCTCACCGAGCAGGATGTAGGAAATCTCCGAGCGGCTGAAGCCGAGGACGCGCAGCGTCGCTAGTTCGCGCGCCCGCTCGGAAAGCGCGATGCGGATCGAATTGTAGGTGACGCCGACTGAAAGCGTCATAGAGAAGGCGACGAAGAAGCCGACGAAGATTGGTCTTGTAGAAGGTGTCGATCGCGGCCTGCCGGAAGAGTACGGCGGCAACGTTGGGAATGTCCTTGAGTCTTGCCAATAAGCTCGCGCGGCTCGGAGAATCGACAAGGATATTCAGTCCGCTCACGACGCGACCGTCACCGGCTATCCGGTTCAGCGCGCCCATGTCCATGTAGGCGGGCGTGCCGAGATAGGTTTCGAAGACCTGAGCTATGGGAAGGCTCAATCGGGCCTGGCGCCCTTCCAGGAGTTCGACGCCCACGGTGTCGCCTGCGCTCACCTCAAGCAGCTCCGCGAGCTTGCGTGAAAGCAGAAGCCCGCCTGGGGGAACGTTCATACGTCCGCGCTCGACATCGAACACGGGACTGAGGATTGCGCCGGGCAGTACGCCGATTATGCCTTGTCTCTCGACAAGGTGTCCGTGCGTGATGCGCGCCGACGCGTGGCGATAAGGTTCCGCCGCCAGCACGCCGGGGTAGACGCTCAAAATCCCCGACCGTGTGAATGGGCTGCAGGTCGTTGAATGCAACAGTCGCGTCCTGATGCTGCCCGCGCTCGAAAGCGGTCTCGGCCAGCGCGTCGATCGCGTTGACCCACTGCAGCGCCATGATCAGCACGGCGATCGACATCGCGAGACCGAGACTGGCCAGGAAAGCCCTAACCGGCCATCGGACGATGCGTCTTACGATCATGCGCGACGGTTCGTCCAGCGCGCGGGCAAGCGCCGTTCGAGAAGCCCAGCTACGCCGATAGATTGGTGGGGAAGGTGGGAGCATCGCCTCCGCCGGCGGAAGCCGGACTGCGCGGCGCACCGCGGCGAGGCTGCCAGCGAGCGCCGCGCCGAGACTGATCGCGCCGGCAATGACGAAGCCGGCAGGGCCGGGGCGATAGAGCAGGAAAGGAAAGCGGTAGAATTTCGTATAGAGTTCCGTGTTCCAGTGACCGAGCCAGGCGCCGAGCAGCGAGCCGATGAGGATGCCGATCGTGCCGATGACAAAGACCATCTTGGCATAGTGCCAGCCGATCGCCAGGTTGCTGTAACCGAAGGCCTTCAGAAGGCCAATCTCGTGGCGCTCGGTTTCGATCAGCCGTGCGATTACCATGTTGGTCAGAAAGGCGGCGACCGCCAGAAAGATGGTCGGCATGATCCGCGACATGTTCTTCTGCTGGGCGATCTCGGGACTGAGCGCCGTGCCTACGACCTGGAGCGTGCGTTTGCGCCCCCTTAAGACGGCACTGAAACTGTCGCCGGGCTTCAATTCGTGAGCCTCGGCGAAAGGCTCACTGACGACCACCTCATTGGGCCGGGTCGGGTCGGTCAAGCGTCCGGATCTGATCACCAATGTGTTCAGAAGCTCAGGGCCCCGCTCGGGCAGCGACAGCAATTGGGCAACGACCGGCTCGGCAAAACCGGGCATGTCGAGAATGGCGCCTTCGACGATGCGTGTTTCGGCGAGGCGCACTCCCGGGATATCGGCGATGTCGCGACCAAGATGTTCTGGCGCACGCTTTGCCTGGGCAAACACATCGGCAAAGCGCGTCCGATCGTAATAGGCGGCGGTTGTCTCCTCGAGCGCCTCGATCGTCGTCAGTGCCATGATGAGCAGGGCGGTACCGGACGCGATCACCACCGCGATGGCAAGAACCTGGGCCTTCAGCCTCCAGAGTTCACGAACGAGCTTTCGATCGAGACTGCTCATCATGCTCACCAGGCGAGTTCGCCGGGGGCGCGCTGAACGGCGTTTTGCCGAGTTTCGACGATGCGCCCATCGGCAAAGTAGAGGACGCGATTGGCAATCTCGGCAATGACGGCATTGTGCGTGATGAGCGCAGTGGTGGTCCCAAGCTCGCGATTGATCTTGAGGATCGCCTCGAGCACGAGGATTCCCGTCTTGCTGTCGAGTGCGCCCGTTGGCTCGTCGCAGAGGAGCAGATCGGGGCGCTTAGCGATCGCGCGGGCAATAGCGACGCGCTGCTGTTCGCCGCCGGAAAGTTGCGCCGGGAAGTGATCGAGCCTCTCGCCAAGGCCAACAATCGAAAGCGCTTCAACCGGCGACATCGGATTTCTGGCGATCTCC
This sequence comes from Sinorhizobium sp. M4_45, assembly GCF_002885915.1. NCBI lineage: Bacteria > Pseudomonadati > Pseudomonadota > Alphaproteobacteria > Hyphomicrobiales > Rhizobiaceae > Sinorhizobium > Sinorhizobium sp. M4_45. The sequence continues at coordinate 11,107 of NZ_NWVE01000014.1, read as the reverse complement.
GTCACGAGGGAGACGTTTTCGCGCGCCGTCTGGCTCGGAATGAGGTTGTAGAACTGGAAAACGAAGCCGACGTGATTGCGACGGTAGAGGTTGAGGGCGCGTTCGCTATCCAGCGTGAGGGGTTGGCCACGAAACATGACCTTCCCCCGAGTGGGTGTATCGAGCCCTCCAAGGATATTGAGCAATGTCGATTTACCGCTCCCCGATGGCCCCAACAGAACGATCAGTTCGCCCTCACGAAAGTCCGCGTCCACCCCGCGCAGCGCGTAAACTTCCACCGCGCCCATCCGATAGATCTTGGTGAGTTCGCGTGCTTCAAGAGCAATGGCTGATGCCTCGTTCTCCACTACACACTCCTCGGAATGCCGATGTGTCGTTGACGCGCGTTGTTCAGGTAAATTCCAAAATGCACCGCGCGATCTTGGGCGTGACTTTAGCCGATCAGTTTGGAGTTCGGCGGGGGCTCGCGCGCTGCGGCCGAGAACGCAAGGCAGCAGCGCCAGTTTGGTGTGCACCTCAGTAGCGTCAAATCGCTGTTGCACGCCTCCCGTCCGCAAAGGTGTTGCATTATTGCGGACGGGAAAGGCGGGCGACAGTCAATCGGCCTTGATCTGGATCTTGCGCTCGTTCTGCTGTGCTTCCTTGGTCTTCGGCAGGGTTATCGCCAGAACGCCCTTCGAGAAATTTGCAGCTATCTTTTCTGCATCGACTCCATCTGGCATCCGGAAAGTGCGCTGGAACGAGCCGTAGCGGCACTCGGAGATGACATACTCCTTCTTCTTCTCCTCTTTCTCCTCCTGTTTTTCGCCTCGGATCGTCAGGATCCCGTTGGAGATGGCTACCTCTATATCCTGTTCTTCCATCCCCGGCAGTTCACACGTGATCTCGTAGTTCTTTTCTGTTTCCGCCAAATCAACGGCCGGCGCCATGTCCAGTTCTGAAAGCCGTGGCACCCGACGCATGAGGGCGGAAGCCAAGGGGCGATGCCAAAGGTTTGGAGCGAAGTCATCGAATAGCCGGTCGATCTCGGATCTGAGGCTCTCAAAGGGGAGCCAGGACTCCGCACGACGTTCGACGCCTTTTTTTTCTTCCGACTTGATGGGCAGTTTGGTTGCAGGTTCAGCCATAGCTGGTGTCCTCCTTCAAAGCGGTGGTTCCAGGCCAGTCTCGCCGCGGGTTGCTTAAGGGCGCGGCCGCAAGCCAGTCTGGCCGATTTCTATCGGCGCTTCTCCGCCGGTAGCTGACGCCAGATGAGATCATTAAAAAGCCGTGCTGCGGCAGCCTCATTGATCGGCGTCAAAGACCGGGTGGTCTGTAGAAGCCACAACTACCGTGTTCGGCCCCGCCTCACTCTTCCCAATCAGCACAGCACTCGAATGCGGCGGCCGGGCGCCCATACGGCCCGGTGATTTGCCGGACTAGTTCCTTAAAACGTGAACCGCCGGGTGCCGCCAATCCGAATCGACGCTCTGCTGACTACCGCGCAGTCCAACCAGACTGAGCCGTGATTGTAGCAGGCATGTTCTGGCATCCGCCGTCGATCTATGGCCTCACGCTGCCTTCGAACGCGTTCGTGGCATCGTTGGCCATCCGGTTCACGCACCAGCGTGCGTAGACCGGTTCAAACATCGGACCGAGAAACTTTGCCGCGATCGTCGCCGGATAATTGTAGTCGATGAAACCGCACAGCCGCGAGGCCCGGCCCGGGGCGCTGATCTCGAACCCCATCCGGTAAGCACCAACGACAAGGAGGTTCGGGCGGCCTCGCGTCTCCCATACGTTGCGTCGAGGTGGCTGCCGCTCGATGATCACTTCTTCGGCGGAAAGCACCAGACCAAGTATGTTGCCACGCATCTTGATAACCGAACCGACGGTGCGGCCTTTGGCTTCGTCGAATTCGTACGACATCCGCCCGCCGAGCATCATCATCGAAGGCTTCTGCATGTGCGAGCCGAGGCTCGCCGGGTCATCCAGATAGTCAAAAAGCACCTCTGCGGAGGTCGCGATATCGGCAATGGCTTGTGCCATGTAAGGGTAGGTCATGCGATATTGTCGGTTTTAATACGGTGATCCCTGTGGCGATGACCGCCATGACCATGGAAGAGGTGCATCAACGGACAGGCGAGCAGCAGTAGGTACGGAGCGAGCCCAAGTGCATGCTGCCAGTGCTCACGGAGAATGAAGAACGCAAAGATCACCGCGAGCGAGGCGGCGAAGAGCGTCCATTTGCGAGCCCAAATCATATCCGTGTACTCCTCAATCTGAGCGAATTGCCGATCACGCTGACGGACGAGAGCGCCATGGCCGCCGCAGCGATGATCGGCGACAGCAAGAGTCCGAATGCGGGGTAGAGCACGCCTGCCGCAACAGGGACGCCAGCGGCGTTGTAGATGAAGGCGAAGAAAAGGTTCTGCCGGATGTTCCTCATCGTGGCGTGACTGAGCTGCCGTGCCCGCACGATGCCTTGAAGGTCGCCCTTGAGAAGGGTGACGCCGGCGCTCTCGATTGCCACATCCGTCCCGGTTCCCATGGCGATGCCAACGTCGGCGGCGGCGAGGGCCGGGGCATCGTTCACGCCGTCTCCTGCCATGGCGACGATGCGACCCTCGTTTCTCAGACGTCGGACGATTTCGCTCTTGTGCTCCGGCAGGATTTCCGCCTCGACCTCGGTGATGCCGAGCTTGCGAGCAACCGCATTGGCCGTGGTCCTGTTGTCACCAGTAAGCATTACCACGCGAGCACCGTCCTTCCCTGTCCGACGCCGACCATGATCGACATTGGCGTGGCGAGGCCGAGCGCGCACGGGCAGGCGATGATCAGCACGGCGACCGCGGCCACAAGGCCGTGGGTGAACCGCGGTTCCGGACCGATCCACATCCAAGTGGCGAAAGCGACGATGGCGATGAGGATGACAGCGGGCACGAACCAGCCCGAGACCTCATCGGCCAGCCGCTGGATCGGCGCGCGCGAGCGCTGGGCTTCCGCTACCATCCGTACGATCTGCGACAGCATGGTGTCACGGCCGACCTTCCCGGCCTCCATGACGAAGCCGCCCGTCTTGTTCATCGTACCGCCGATCAGCTTCGCTCCGACCTCCTTGGTGACGGGCATCGACTCTCCGGTAATCATCGACTCATCCACCGAGCTTCGGCCTTCAACGAGCGTCCCGTCGACCGGGACCTTTTCGCCCGGCCGCACGCGCAGCCGATCGCCGACGGCAACGGCTTCGAGCGGCACGTCTTCGTCGGTTTCGTCATTGCGGATACGGCGGGCCGTCTTCGGGGCGAGATCCAAAAGCGCGCGGATCGCTCCGCCCGTCTGCTCGCGAGCACGCAGTTCCAGAACCTGCCCGAGCAGGACGAGCACGGCGATGACCGCTGCGGCCTCGAAATAGATTGGGACCGCTCCGTCGGCGGATCGGAACGTGGCCGGGAACAGTCCGGGCGCAACGGTCGCCACCACGCTGTAAATCCAGGCCACACCGGTGCCCATCGCGATTAGGGTGAACATGTTGAGATGTCTGGTGATGATCGACCGCCAAGCCCGTTCGAAGAACGGCGCGCCGGCCCACAGAACAACGGGGGTCGCGAAGACGAGCTGCAGCCAGTTCGATGTCTGGGGGTCGAGTCGCATATGCAGGTTGGTGAGGTGACCGCCCATTTCGAGCGCCAGCACAGGCAGCGTCAGGACGAGCCCGATCCAGAACCTCCGCCGCATTTCGACGAGCTCCGGACTGCGACCGCTTTCGGCTGTTATGATTTCGGGTTCGAGGGCCATACCGCAGATCGGGCAGTTGCCCGGGCCGTTCTGCCGCACCTGGGGATGCATCGGGCAGGTGTAGACCGCGCCTTTCGTCATCGTCACTCGCGAACCCTCCGCTTGAGCGGGCGGGGCGTGCACATTTGTTCGACTATGGTGATGGCTCGGATCAGTTCCCATCCCGGCATCTTATGCATTTCAGCAGTCGATTCTTTGATTAACATCAATCTCCTGCTTGACGGTGCGGCGTATGCTGCGGGCTCTAATCGGAGGGCTGCAGGATGCTTGCCAGAGACATTATGAAGAAAAAGGTGCTGTCGATAAGCCCCGATCACAGTGTGCGTCATGCCGCGCGCACGATGCTTGAGAACCAAATAAGCGGCCTGCCTGTATGCGACGACCGCGGCAGGCTCGTCGGCATGTTATCGGAGGGCGACTTGTTGCGGCGTGCGGAGCTCAGATCGGTGTCGTGGCGCGACATCGCAGGCGTCCGAACGAAATCGGAGGCATTCATCAAGGGGCATAGCTGGCGCGTCGGCGACGTGATGGCGCAGCCTGTTGTCACGGTTGATGAAGACATGCCCGTTGGCCGCGTCGCCGAACTTATGGCTGCCAAAGGTATCAAGCGCATTCCGGTCATGCGAGCGGAAGAGATGGTAGGCATCATCAGCCGCAGCGACATCCTTTGCGCAATTGCTGCCTCTGTGCCTGATATCGTTGCCAAAGGTGACGAGGCATTGCGGCGAGCCATATTGGCGCGGCTTTGTTCCGATCTCGGGCTCGAGAAAGGGGGCATCGAAGTGACTATTGAGAATGGAACTGTCAGCCTGTCAGGCCAGGTCGAAAGCGAGGCTCTGCGGGAGGCGGCTCGCGTCGCCGCGGAGACGATCAGCGGCGCCGCGGGCGTCAGGAACAGACTGCGTGTTGTTGCGAACTGAGCCTGCTGATGGGGGAACCAAATGTTCTCGTTTCACCTGCGGCGGTTTCCGGATGATCAGCAAGTCTGCGGTTGCAAAGTCTCCGCGCGCACTCCCTTGGCTGACCTCGAAATTCAGCCGCGGAAGCCGGCGCAGAGGTTCGCGTCATTGCGTCGACGGACAAGCCATCGTCGCAGAATAGTCAACTATCTTCTCAATGAAAGGGTCCTCCCGATGACCGATACGCTGTCGCCCGAACTTTTGGCGCGGATGGATGCCTATTGGCGAGCCGCCAACTACCTTTCCGTGGGGCAAATCTATCTCCGCGACAATCCGCTCCTGAAGCAAAGGCTCACGCTGGAACATGTAAAGCCGCGCCTGCTCGGCCACTGGGGCACCACGCCGGGATTGAATTTTCTCTATGTCCACCTGAACCGGCTCATCCAGGCACATGACCTAAACATGATCTATGTCACAGGTCCGGGTCACGGCGGCCCCGGTCTTGTCGCGAATACGTATCTAGAAGGAACTTATTCAGAACTCTACCCGGCAGTCAGCCAGAATGAGGCCGGGATCAAGAGACTCTTCACACAGTTCTCCTATCCCGGCGGAATACCGAGCCACGTCGCGGCAGAGGTGCCGGGTTCGATAAACGAAGGCGGCGAGCTTGGCTATTGCCTGATGCATGCGTATGGCGCAGTCTTTGACAACCCTGACCTGATCGCGGCCTGCGTCGTGGGAGACGGAGAGGCCGAGACGGGAGCACTCGCGACGAGCTGGCACTCCAACAAGTTTCTCAATCCGGCACGAGACGGAGCGGTCCTGCCGATCCTGCATCTCAACGGCTACAAGATCGCCAATCCGACCGTGCTTGCCCGCATCAGCCACAACGAGCTGGAGGCGTTGTTCAGGGGCTACGGCTACGAACCGCTATTCGTCGAGGGCGCGGATCCGCGAAAAATGCACCAGCTTATGGCGTCGGCGCTCGACACGGCCCACGGCAGGATTGCCGAGATCCAGCGGCACGCGCGCAGTAAAGGATTTTCCGGCCGCCCTGCCTGGCCGATGATCATCTTCCGCTCACCAAAAGGCTGGACGGGACCGCGCGAGGTCGACGGCAAGAAGACAGAGGGTACCTGGCGCTCGCACCAAGTGCCGCTTGCAAAGCTTGCGGAAGTGCCGGAACACCTCGAAATTCTCGAAAAGTGGCTCAAGAGTTATCGCCCTTGGGAGCTGTTCGACGAGAGTGGCAGCCTTCGTCCTGAGCTTAGCGAGCTTTCGCCGAAGGGCGAACGCCGCATGGGAGCAAATCCGCATGCTAACGGCGGACTTCTCCTGAAAGACCTCAACCTGCCGGATTTCCGTCGATACGCTGTGGAGATCGGTACTCCGGGAACCGTGACGGTAGAATCGACGCGCATCGCGGGTCTGCTTCTACGCGATGTCATGAAACTGAATGCGCAAGAGCGCAACTTCCGGATCTTCGGACCCGATGAGACAGAATCAAACCGGCTGTCACCCGTCTTCGAAGAAACAGACCGCGTCTTCACCGGCGAGATTTTCGCTGGCGACATGCAGCTATCCCCCGACGGCCGGGTCATGGAAGTGCTCAGCGAGCAACTCTGCCAGGGTTGGCTCGAGGGTTACCTGCTGACAGGGCGGCATGGATTCTTCTCTTGCTATGAGGCCTTCATCCACATCGTCGATTCTATGTTCAACCAACATGCAAAATGGTTGAAAGTCTGCCGGGAGATTCCTTGGCGCAAACCCATCGCGTCTCTCACCTACCTACTGACCTCCCATGTGTGGCGTCAGGACCACAACGGCTTCTCGCATCAGGATCCAGGCTTCATCGACCACGTGGCCAACAAAAAGGCCGACATTGTCCGCGTCTACCTTCCGCCGGATGCGAATACGCTTCTCTCGGTCGTCGATCATTGCGTGCGGAGCCGTGACTACATCAACGTGATCGTCGCAGGCAAACAGCCGCAGTTGCAGTGGTTGGACATGGAAGCGGCGGTTGCGCACTGTCGGGCCGGGCTCGGTGTCTGGGAGTGGGCCTCCAAAGATGAAGGCGATCCCGATGCGATCGTCGCCTGCGCCGGCGACGTGCCGACCATGGAAGCACTTGCCGCCGTGATGATCGTCCGCGAAGCGTTTCCGTTGCTCCGGCTGCGCGTCGTCAACGTCGTTGACCTCATGGCGCTGCAAGCACCAAGTCAGCATCCTCACGGAATTGCAGATGACGCATTCGATCGGATGTTCACGACGGATAAGCCGGTCATCTTCGCCTATCACGGCTATCCCGCGCTCATTCATCGGCTGACCTATCGACGCACCAACCATGCCAACTTCCATGTCCATGGCTACCAAGAGGAAGGCACGACCACAACGCCCTTCGACATGGCCGTCCTCAACAAGCTTGACCGTTTCCATCTTGCCGAGGCGGTGGTCGAACGTGTTCCCTCTCTCGCCGCGACGAAGGAAGAATTCGCGCGCTTCGTCGAAAGCAAGCTGGCGGAGCATGATGCCTACATCCGCGAGAATGGCGAGGACTTGCCGGAGATACGGAACTGGCGATGGTTGGCATCCGCCGTTGACGCACAGTGATGGATGCTTGGTGAACTTGATCGCGTCAATGTAGATCGTCCCAGCCGTCGTACCTTGAAAGGTAATCGTTCACCGGAGCTAGGAGAAGCGAAATGGCGACACTGCGGACAATCCTGCTGGCGAGTACGATCCTTACGCTTGCAACGCCGGGCTTTGCAGAAGACGCACACCATCCTGAGGCCACAGGCGGGCAGCCCGGCGCGGAAGCTGTGGAGCCGGCCGCTCCCGCCGCGAATGCGGTCGCCCCGATGCCAGGCGGCCTGACATGCCGTGACATGATGCAGATGATGGCCGGTGGCATGATGGCTGCCGGGCAAGGCCAAACGGGGCAGACCGGCATGGGTGCGATGGCTCTGATGATCGCGCCCGAATACATTGAGGGGCGCATCGCGTTCCTGAAGGCCGAACTCAGGATAACGCCTGAACAGGAGCCGTCCTGAAGACGCTCTTGGTGATACCGACAGTACCACTGGAACCAGCCAAGCGGATCGTCGGAATGTATCCATCCCTTGGCTCGCCAGACGCTCAGCGGTTGGCTGGCGTCGACACCGAACCAGTTGAGTGATGGATCTTTGCGAAGCGGCGACAGCCGGGCCTCTGCAAACCAGCTGTTGGGGAATTCGTCACGGCAGTCGGTCATGTACTTGCCACCGAACACGCCGAGCCCAAGCATCTCGGCGGGTGTCAAGTCTGGTTGGAAATCGGGATGAAAGTCACGGCCAACGGGCGCAACGAGAGCGTACCGGTAGCCTTGCTGCATCCGATCATTCACGAGGATCCATCGGGTTCTCATCGGGCGCCCAGCAATATTGGCTTCGAGCGGTTGCGCCGCCAGATCGACATGTTAAGTGCCGCCGCAAAACTCACCCAGGCGAGGTAAGGAGCAAGCAGCAAGGCAGCCACCGCATTCACGGGGTAAAACACTATAATTGTCGCGAGGATCGCGGCCCAAAGCAAGATGATCGCCACCACGGCCAGCCCGGGTCGGTGAAGTCCAAAAAAGATCGGCGTCCACGCAGCATTGAGCAGAAGTTGCACTGCATAGACACCTAGAGGCAGTGCTGCGCCGGCAATGCCTGCCTCAATCAGTACGAGCCAGCCCGACAGTCCGATCGATGCATAGAGAACGGTCCAGACCGGAGCGAACAGCCAATCGGGCGGGCGCCATCTTGGCTTGTCGAGCTGCTGGTACCAGGCGCCCGGCCTGAAGATCACGCCGGGAGCCGCCGCGGCAAAGCTCGCAACCTCGAAGACGGCCAGCAGAAGGAGGGAGGACATGTCCATCGGCAAAAGATGAAGGGAGCCGCCGACGAGGAAAGCGGGTCCCTCCCAAGTCCTATCGGTTCTGCCCGGCAGCGAAATTGCCGGAGCCCATCGTAGAAAAGAGAGGGATGATCTGCCAGGCGGCCGACAGCCCCACCAGAATGTAAACGATCCGGGCGAGCCCCGAGCCAGCCCCAAAGATCGCGGCCACGAGGTCGAAGCTGAATAATCCGACCAGCCCCCAGTTCAGGCCACCTACGATTAGGAGGATGAGAGTGAAAACGTTGATTAACTTCATGGTTCTTCTCCAGGTCGAGGGATGAAAGGTCAGCCCTCCGGCGGCATGATCACCTCGTCGATGACGTGGATGACCCCGTTCGAGGCAGCAATGTCGGCAGCAGTGACGGCGGCGTCGTTGACCTTTACGGTGGAGCCCTCGACTTCGATGTCGATCATTTTGCCATTTACCGACTTCGCTTGGTCGAGACCGGCCACGTCCGCGGCCATCACCTTCCCCGCGACCACATGGTAGGTGAGGATGGCAGTAAGCTTTTGCTTGTTCTCCGGCTTCAGCAGGCTTTCGACGGTACCGGCCGGCAACTTGGCGAAAGCTTCATCGGTGGGAGCAAAGACCGTGAACGGACCAGTCCCTTTGAGAGTGGCGACCAGACCTGCCGCCTCGAGTGCTGCGGCCAGCGTCTCGAATTGACCCGCCGCAATGGCCGTGTCGACGACGTCCTTCTCCGCGGCGAACGCGCTGACGCCGCTTCCGAGCGTGATCGCTGCCGCGAACAAAAGGCTTCTCAACTTCATGGCAATCTCCTCTCGATCAGGGGTGCGAAATGCACCGCACCTTTTCATGTGGAGCAAACGGTTTTGCTTTCTACTCAAATTTTCGTGAGAAGAACGCCAATTCTCTTGTGAAGATAATTCTCGTTGTGGTAGTTTCACGACATGAAAAGGAGTTTGAGACGTGCTCTCTGACACGCTGTCCAATGAGCTCCAGCGCTACGCGATCGGCCCTCGTATCAAGGCACTGCGTCTGAGGAAGAAGCTGGGGCTGGTGCAGTTGGCCGGGCACACGGGGCTCTCGCCTGCGATGCTCTCGAAGATCGAGCGCGGGCAGATGTTTCCAACGCTGCCCACGCTGCTTCGGATTGCTATGGTTTTCGGCGTCGGCCTCGACCACTTTTTCAATGCCGACAAGGAGGAGCCGCTCATCGCGGTCGTCCGAAAGCGGCAGCGTCTCAAACTTCCAAGCCCGCCGGGCGAAAAGACCCCCGCCTTTCTATTCGAAAGCCTGGACTATCCCGCTTCCGACCGCCGCATGGAGTCGTTCTACGCCGAGTTTCCGGTCGATGCGCCGCCGTCAGAGCCGCATCAACATGGCAGCGCCGAGTTCATCTACGTGCTCAGCGGTCGGCTTATAGTCAATGTGGATGGCAAGGAGGCAGCGCTGGATACCGGGGACGCTGTGTATTTCGACTCTAGCGTTCCGCATAGTTACCGCCGTGAAGGCGGGGAAATTTCAACCGCTATTGTTGTTACTTCTTCATAGCCGACTTGGAGCACTCCTAAATTCATCCCTTGCCAGCGTCGATGGAGGAAGTCGGCTTTGGAGGCGGCGTGGTCAACGACCGAGGTGAGGGCGCGGACTGGCCATCATCCGTCGGCCGTTCACCCAAACCGGTCATCGACAATCAGAATGTGTCAAAGCCAACCATTCCTCCAGCATGCGCCTGATGGCCTCTTCTGGCTTGTCCATCCGGGTAAATGCCCACCATGTATGGGCACCCTGCCAGACTGCCGCCATCTGCCAGCCAAGCCGCTCCACGTGATGCCGATCGTTGGAAAGCCGACGGCCTAATGCTCTGGCAAGGGTATGGCCCCATTGCGCGCCCCGGGCACGAAGTTTCGGGTTGCGGATGTCTTCCCTCAGCAGGAGCAGACCATCGGTCGCGCTCAGCTCCGCATTTTCGGGCGGCATCAGGCGGATGAGAAGGTTTATAGCCCCGTGCGGCGTCAACGCTTCCTCGACATCTGCTGTTTCCGTTTCTGTCTGAAGGCGATCCCAAGCGCGAAGCAGGACGGCCTCAACCAGGCTAAGGCGATTGCCGTAACGCTGAACGAGCGTCGCCGGAGAGAGGCCGCATGCTTTTGCGGCCAGCGCGAACGTCAAGCCGTCTGGCCCAGTCTTCAGGATGAGATCGAACAGCGCATCGAGCACCTGCTGATCCGAAATAATCTTGTGTCTTGGCATTCTGCAATATAAACGTAAATTCGGTTATATTTCAAGGATATCAATCATGTCCAGAATTCTGGGGTATATAGCGGCAAGTCTCGACGGGAGGATCGTCTCAGGTGACGGCTCACTGGAGTGGCTCTACAAGTACGATGAAATGGACCTGGGAGAACATGACTACCGCCTGTTTGCGCATTTCGCAAAAGCCGGACAGGGATTCCGCTTAGTCGCGGACACTTGTTTCACTAAGTCGCGGACAGTTTGGCGGCGGTGGCCCTCGGGTGCCTGGTTGTCTTCATGGGTGATTGATTTCGCC
>NZ_NWVE01000013.1:0-161376 GCF_002885915.1 Sinorhizobium sp. M4_45 | reverse complement strand
GCGTCCTACCTTACGGATCACATTAAAGGAGCGTCCAAATAACGGATGGCTCGGATCCAGCACCTCGATCTTGTCCGGTGATGATTCGTCAGACTCACAAGCAGGGATATTTCTGTAGGCCTTCGAGGGACTGCGCCACGGCCTCTCGTCCGGCTCTTCAGAGCGACCACGCCCGCTTCAATATCTGCCGAGGCCACTGTTCTGGGGACGCCCAGAAACTGCGCGGTACGCAAACCGCCTTTGGGGACCATGCCTTTCGCGATCGTGTTCGCGATATCGCTTGCGCCAGTAAAGTCGTCGGCGATCACTCCCAAAAGCACTTGCTACTCCCTTCTTTCCCTCGCCGAGCCAGGAGCCTGCTACCCTCGCTCCGCCGCCATCCTGCTTTCAACGCGTGTTAGGGTGGCCGCCTACCGGCCAGCCGTCTCTTTAACCGTTAACATTTCCTCGGCACCGGAGCGGGCATTCAAGGCAGAAGCGACGCGAAGCACACCGAGTTCGGGGCTGGTCAGTATCGGCACCCTGGTCTCGCTCATCTCATTCAGGGCATTTGCCATCGATGCCTGAGCAAGAACAACCACATCAACGCTGTCGACCAGAGAAGCAAGGCCTTCGCGGATCATTGCATCATGTGCCGCCCTGTCCCCGCTTCGCAATTTATCAAAGGCCCCCTCGCAAAGACGGTTGGTCAGCGAGACATGGAGGCCCATCCTCTCGGCATGGCGTTCAATCAAGCCGGTCGTGGGGCGCAGCGTGGTTGCCAGGGTCGCCAAGACGCCAATTCGGTTGCCGAGCTGCAGCGCCTCGATTGCCATCCCATCATCAACGCGGAAGAGCGGTACCGGACACAGGGGCAACGCGACGTCGACGGCGGGTCCGAGCGAGGAACACGTGACGAGCACTGCCGAAGCCCCTGCATCCACCGCAGACCAAATCTGAGTCGAAAGTCGCCGGATCGCCTGATGTGATAGCGCGCCTTCGCGGATCGTGTTTGCCAGCAAGCTCTCATCCACCATGTTGAACGAGCGCCAGTCCCGCAGATGCAGACCTACGAGTTCATTGAACACGGGAATAATACCGGGGACCGTATGGATCATCGCGAGCTTGGGGAGCTCATCATAGTCAGTGGTCATGGCGTTTAGACTCTGCTTCTGTTCGTGCTGCTCTTCAATCTGAATTCATGCAGACGGGAGTGAATGAGACTGATCGAACCTGCCCTGGTTGGCCCGGAATGGGCTCGAGGGACGCTGTCGACGATGTTCCGTAGCCTATCGTGCTCAGTGCAGTAGTTTTTGCCGTCGCCGCCACCGGAAACGGAATTTCCCGCTGTCTGTGCATCCCCACTCGATGCATTCTGCGCTCTGACCTCAGATAACTTTTAGCCTCATGCCAAGGTCACTTCAGGTCAGCGATGTCTCCACTTCTCAAACGAATCCACAGCGATCAAGGGCTCCCCGCCAAGGCGGACGTCGTCGTCATCGGCGGCGGCATTATCGGGGCAACGGCGGCATTCTTTCTCGCAGAGCGGGGCTTATCGGTTGCTTTGGTAGAAAAGGGTCAGGTCGGCTGCGAGCAGTCGAGCCGCAATTGGGGCTGGTGCCGCCAACAAAATCGGGATGAGCGGGAGCTGCCGCTATCAGGTGTCGCCTTGCAGCTGTGGAGCGAGTTTCAGTCCAAGATCGGCGAGGACGTTGGGTTTCGCCGATGTGGTTTGCTCTACGCCACAGACAACCCCAAGCAACTGGCGGAATGGGAAAGCTGGCGTGACTTGGCCCGGCGCTTCAACGTCAACACCAGGATGCTCAGCGCCCAACAGGCCGCTGCGGCGATCCCGGCAAACGGCCGGCGATGGCTCGGTGGAGTCCATTCTATCGATGATGGGAAAGCTGAGCCCGCAATCGCCGCGCCGACGATCGCTGAAGGTGCGCGCAAACTCGGCGCGACGATCCACCAGGAATGCGCTGCGCGAGGCCTTGATCTGACAAACGGCGCGGTGTCCGGGGTGATAACCGAAAAGGGCGTGATCCGAACAGAGGCGGTTCTCTGCGCGGGCGGTGCCTGGACGTCGATGTTTTGCCGCCAACACGGCGTGCTCTTTCCACAAGCGAGCGTGCGTCAGACGGCGCTTCGTACCCGGCCCACCTCCGATCTCGGTGAGGCAATCTATACGCCGGAAGTTGCGCTCACCCGCAGGTTGGACGGTAGCTACACGCTGGCGATCAGCGGCCGAGCGATGCTCGACATAACGCCACAAGGTCTTCGCTATGCGCGCTGGTTCATGCCTATGTTCGTGAAGCGTCTGAAGGCGGTCCAGTTCGGGATCGGCGAATCCTTTTTCAAGGGTCCGGAAGCGCTCGGAAGCTGGAAGGGGAACGGAACGTCGCCGTTCGAAAAGACGCGCGTACTTGATCCGTCCCCGAACCGTCGAACGGCCGCCGCCATCCTGAAGCGGGTAAGGGAGCAATTTCCGGCTTTGGCTGGAGTGGAAATCGCCGACAGCTGGGGAGCCTATGTGGATTTCACGCCCGATGCGGTGCCGGTCATCTCGCAGGCCGACGGCGTCACTGGTCTCTATTTGGCTGCGGGCTGCTCTGGTCATGGCTTCGGACTTGGGCCCGGCATCGGCCGGTTGGCCGCGGACTTGGTTGCCAACGATACGCCTTGCGTCGATCCTACGCCCTTCCGCCTGTCGCGCCTTGTCGACGGTTCGAAAGTCAAAGTGGGTGCTATCTGATTGGCAAGCCGATCCCAGGCCTTGAGATGATGTCTTAGGGACGAACCCGCCAATGGATTCTTACGTGATCGTCGTCGGCGGGCACTTTGACGTGCCCCCAGAAAACGCCAGGGCATAGACACCCTCTGATGGCCGCTTAGAGCCGACACCAGAATTTCCGGTCTGTCTCCACGAGCGACTGCAACGTGTCCGGAGCCGCTCCTCACGAGCTCTATGCACGGCTCGCTGCGAGGATGTTCACGTTCTAGGCCAAGAAGATCGCATAATGTATCGACTGCGATCGCGAGTGCTGGTGTTCGCGGCTGTATCCTAAGACAGCATTTCGAGACCGTGCTTCTGGACGATTGAAAGTAGCTTCAATGCTGGGCCGCTTGGCCGCTTGGCGCCGGTTTCCCACTTTTGCACCGTCGATTCACTGGTATTTAGATAGCGCGCGAACACTGGCTGGCTGACATGATTGTTCTCGCGCAGCGCCTTGATCTCGCTTGGCATCAGCTCCTGCGGGATGGACAGGCAAGTGTCATCGAAGGTTTTCATGGTCGCCTTGTCGATCCTGCCTGCCCTATACATGTCTTCGACGGCGCTATGGATCGCCTCAAAGGCATCGCTCTTGAACTTGCGCTTAGTTGCCATTGCAAATCTCCAATAGGGCGCCGGTCTTGATTTCGACATCAAGCTCGGCCTGCGTCTTGCGCCGATAAAGATCGGCGAGCTTCCGAAAAGCCAGGAGCTCGTCGTCATCGATGTTTGCGCCATCCTTTTTTGCAAACAGATATGTGAACACCCAGTACTCACCGGCTTTCGCCAGAACGACCGAACGATGCATGTTGTCGTTGGGCCGCTTCTTGAACACGCCGCCAACCGAGATCATCAGCCTCTCCGCGTGCGACTTGCGCAATCGCCTTGCAAAGGGCATTGTCGGAGATCCGCGGCTTTTTTCGCTGCTTTGGAAAACCGTTTTAAAAGTCCGTTCTGACATCGCTTTATATAGCACTTAGTGCTACGCCTATCAAGTTGTCGGGAAGAATCGTAGAGACTACGCCGCTTCCCATACCTGATTCAAAATCCGGGCGGCAAGCGCCGCCTTATCTTGGGGCAGGAACCGACCGTAGTGATTGGCGACCGTCTCCGGTGTGTCCTGGATTGCGTAGCTCGCCTGCTCATAGGATCCGGTCGGCTTGAGGATACCCGAAGGGTTGCGCGCCTTTGTTGTGGGTTCGCGTATCGTGCTGCGGGGCCCTTTGGATCAGTGGTGTGGGCGCGGGGTGATCATGCTCGATCGGTCGTTCCTGGTCGACCCAGCGGATGACCGCCTCGAGGCTGGATCGCAGGCCTCTCTTGAGCGCGGGCGTCATTTCGTCTTCCAGCCCGCAGGCGTCGTAAACGGATCGCCAGTCTATACGGCCCATCCGCGTCAGCGGATGTTTTCGATGAAGGATTAAGCTGGAGAGATAGGGCTTAATGTTCTCAAGAGCCCGCCGAGATACAAGCGGGGAGATGGGGACATCGCAGTCGGTCATCCAGGCATCGGCCCCGGCGCATATCGTCGAAAGCGACATTCCGACAGAAGCGCTGCTCGCCTATATCGCGGTTTCCAAATATGGCGACGGGTTGCCGCTTTATCGACAGGAGGCGATCTTCCTGCGCGAACATGTCGAAGTCGACCGCGGGATTATGGCGCGGTGGATGGGCAAGCTCGGGTGCGAACTCGAGATCCTCGCGGACTACATCTCAGCCAGAGAGGCGAACGAATATTCGCTGACGAGACGACATTGCTCACTTGTTCCCGGATCGGGGTCGGCAGAGACAGCGTATTTGTGGGCGTACGCGCGGGACGACCGACCGTTCGGTGGCAGTGGACCGCCTATGGTTGCCTATCGCTTTGAAGACAGTCGATCCGGTGATTGTGTTGCTCGGCATCTCGAAAGCTATCGCGGCATCCTGCAGATTGACGGATACACTGCCTATAACCGTGTTGCCCGACCTGACCGCGGAAACGACGGCGCTCTTTTGGCGGGGTGCTGGGCGCATA
This sequence comes from Sinorhizobium sp. M4_45, assembly GCF_002885915.1. Classification (NCBI taxonomy): domain Bacteria; kingdom Pseudomonadati; phylum Pseudomonadota; class Alphaproteobacteria; order Hyphomicrobiales; family Rhizobiaceae; genus Sinorhizobium; species Sinorhizobium sp. M4_45. The sequence continues at coordinate 156,610 of NZ_NWVE01000013.1, read as the reverse complement.
GTCGACGTCGGTTTGACGAGCTGCACGCAAACGACAGCTCAAAGGTCGCAACGGCGACAATCGAAAAGATGGGCGCACTTTGGTCGATTGAGGAAAAGGTGCGCGGACAAAGGCCCGATGTTCGCGTTGCCGCCCGTCAGGAGGCCTCCGTTGCAGTCGTTGCCGATCTCTACACACTCTGGCAGGACACGCTGCCCCGCATCTCTGGAAAATCAAAGCTCGCCGAGGCCATTCGCTATGCCCTTAATCGGCGGGAAGCCTTCGAACAGTTCCTCCATGACGGCGCATCGAGATAGACTCCAACATTGTTGAGCGTGCAATCGGGCCTCAAGCAATTGCTCGGGAGAATAGCCTATTTGCCGGAAATGCCGGCGGCGGAAGAACTTGGGCCACGCTCTCTACGCTCATCCAGTCCGCCAAGATGAACGAAGTCGATCCGCTGGCCTGGCTGACGCAGACGCTTCAGCGTATCGCCGCAGGTTGGCCATCGAGCGATCTCGACGCTCTGATGCCCTGGAACTTCAAGAAGTAACGGCCTCACGTCACCGCTTACGAGGCATACGGGGTCCTAAATGACGTTTTGGTTGGTGCCCTAGCATCGACCTCGACGGTGATGATCGCAGCACGACAGCTGGGAGTGTCCGAGCGAACGCTTCACCGGCATGTGCGCAAGCGAACCGGGGAAGCACCTTCGTTCTGGATAGAGCTCGCACGCGCACGGCGTGCTCTTCGCGCTCTTCGCGTCGGATTGCCTCTCGCGGAAGTCGCATTCGACGCGGGCTATGCGGATCAGGCGCACTTCACCAGAGCGTTCGGTGCACGCTTTGGCTGTTCGCCCGCAAAGTTCCGGCGAAATCCTCTCCTTATGCCCCTCGCCGGTCGGTCGGGCTTCGCTGGATGAACTGCCGGAATTCGTCGGACGGCGGTATTTCCTTGTGGCAGTAGACGATCACTCCGGCCGGGTCGAGCACGCCGAAGCCTCGATCTCCCCAAGGGTTGTCGGCTAGCGGAATGACCACTGTCTCGCCGGCCGCGGACATCCGCCTGTGATCTCGTCGACGTCCGCGACGATCAGATTGAGCATACCGCCTGTGCTGAAGCTCTGCGCTCCATCCCGCGGCTCCATGAAGCCGAGTTCCGGCGCATCGGGAGTTTTTCCCAGCCGCATAAGAACGTACCATCCGCAGTCGAATGGATACCAGGTATCGAAGAAGCGGTCATAGAAGCTGCGCACCGCCTCCACTTCGCTGGTGATGAAAGTCATAGAATAGCCCGAGATATTCATGAGGAGCTCCGTTGCTGTTAACGGCACCATATGCCGACGCTCGCGCCGCGTCTTGAACGAATCGGACAAGCGGCTGCAGCGCGAAACCGATCAGATCCGGGAAATGCTCTGAGGGGAGCCTCTCATCACGGAAAGCCCCGAAGCGGGCGAGCTCTCTGGCAGGCGTCTGGCAGTTCAAGCTTCATGATTGGCAGCCCGATTGAAGACGGCGGAATGTGTGTTCGGCTGGCAAAGAGTTCCCAAGCTTAGCCCGCGTGGTTGCTCTGACCATCAGAGAAGCAAGACGTCGGAACGCGCCCGATTCTGTTGGAACCCGATAAGCGGGAACTCCGCATTCCAAAATCGTCTGCTTTGACTAAAGTCGGCGCAAAAGCCGCCGTTCCGCTTCCCATTCCAGTGGCACGCGTTCCGCGTCATAACGCAGCTTGGTTGACGGACGATGGGCATTCGATCCCATTCCAGCCATTCGGAGCGAGATTGTCGGTCTGCTCGGCCATAGCGCCGGGGGGCCGACCGGGCGAGCGCCTGATGCGACGGCTCGGCGTGCCGGTCAGCGACGACACGATCCTGCTGCAGCTGAAGCGGGATGCCGCGCTCGTTTCCTGCGATGCCACGATCCGGGTCGTTGGCATAGATGATTGGAGCTGGCGACGATCGTGGCGCTTGCATCCTCGAAAGGGCAGTGCACATAAAAAACCCCAACGGCTACCTGCGTGATCTCACGCGAAGGGCGGCGCGCGGCGAGTTTTCGCTCGGGCCAATGCTGATGGCACTGATGCGGGCGAACCAGGACGCGGGCCGGAAAGCCGGATAGTGCGATCGCAAAGTGGCTGTTAAGCTTCGCTGCGTCGAGGAAAGGAAAGCGCGCCAATGGTGTCAGTCTTGCAGGATGCCTCATGTGCGACTATATTTCGCCTCAAGTGAACGGAGATGAGCAATGCTAGCTTTTGAAAATGTTGCCGATGTCTTGGGTTTGCCGGCGAAGGAAGCAGCAGCGCGTTCTCCGCTCGGGCTGATTACGCGCATAGAGGGAGGCTTGCCCGTTGCGGCATTGGAGCGCGTGGTCCACCTTCTGGCTCCAAATGACAGCCAGTTCAAGTATCGCTTGGTGCCGAAGGCGACCTATGAACGCCGAAAGACGACGCTTCGGCTCTCACCAGACGAGGGGATGCGCGTCGCGCGTGTCGCCAGGGTCTGGAATCTGGCCCTGGATGTTTGGCAAAGCGAGGAGGAGGCCCGTGACTTCCTGTTTCGGCCCCACCCCATGCTCGAGGACAAACGTCCGATTGATGTGGTCATTCAGAGTGAGATCGGCGCCGAACTCGTGCTGGAAACCCTCGCAAGCCTGAAATACGGCAGTGCTGCGTGAGCGCCCAGATTCTTGATCGCACGCTGTTGGCATTTCGAATAGGCGACCCGAAAGGGACCTATCCCATATTCCACGCAACCGGCTCAACCATAGCCCCGGGGCGCTGGAACACGCCGGCAAGCCCGATCATCTACAGCAGTGAGCACTATTCAACGGCGGTACTCGAAAAGCTGGTGCATGGCAGCGGTCGATTGCCACCAAACCAGCACTACGTGGAAATCACAATACCGCGCGGCTTGACTTACGAGGTCTTTTCGCCGCCGGGCCTGCCAGGCTGGGATACGATGCCGCCAACAGTGAGCAAGGGATTTGGCGAGCAATGGTGTCTCGAAAGGAGGAGCGCAATCTTGCTGGTCCCCAGTGTTGTCGCCCGGCTCGACCGCAATGTCTTGATAAATCCAACTCATCCCGAGTTCCCTGAAATTCAGTTCAGCCCTCATCAGCCGGTTTACTGGGATCGACGGCTCTTCGGACCGTAAACTGCGCAGTGCGTCTTGCCTGCTCGGTTCGGATAATCAACTTCGCCGCTCGGCCGTTTACGTGCAGCGTTACTGTAATAGCTTGCCGCCTGCGTGACCGACTTTGCTTTTGTCGTTTCCGCAGGAACTCTATCGCGATTCTGCCATTCTTATCGGTCAATTCCTAATGAGGAATTCCGAGGAGGAGGGATCGTGGAAGTTAGCGCCAGTGACCGCGAGCTCATCGCGGTGATGAGACATTATTTTGCGGCCAAAGCCGAGCTGGAGAGCTTGAAAGCACAACTGGAGGCGGCACGACAGGCAGCGGGCGAGGCGATCGGCGTATTCTACGATCCCCGCCAAAACGCTGAGCACGCCTCCGACCTGGAGCGCTCGCATCGCCTCAAGGGAGAAATGGTGGCGCTAATGCAGCGTGCTGAAGCATGGGGCAGGTCAGCATTGGCCGTTGACCAGAACGATGGATCGGAAGCGGAACCGGAAGAATGGCACTCGTTTGAGAAGCGAGCCGATTCACTCTTCGGCGCATAGCGTCGCTTAGACGATCAGCCGGGCCGCTCGTCCATTCTTTCGTTCCGCGTTGTTGTAATAGCTTGCTGCCTGCGTCACCGATTTGTGCAGCGACTGCTGCATCGCTTCGGCCAGCGGAATGCTACGGTTCGCCGCCTCGGTCAGATAGCCGGATCTCAACCCATGTGCCGAAAACAGCGCCGGATCAAGCCCCGCCTGTTTGCAACGACCTTTCGGGATCAGATTGACCGACTGCGGCGTCAGCGCCCGCCGGTCGACATTACCCCATTGATCGATGCGCCGGAAAAGGGGCCCGTCCGTGATTTGCGCGTCGGACAGCCATCGCTTCAACGCGGTCACCGGCCGACCGATCAATAGCACATGCGCGTTATCGTCGGCGGCGGTGGTCTTGGTGCGGCCGAGGCGGATCGACAGACAGGGCAGGGGAGGGAATTCTTGTCCGACGGATCGGCGCGGACCGGCTCCTCGTCGGCGAGATCCTCGACGCGCAACGCCGCTACCTCCGAGCGGCGGCGGCCGCCGGAGGCAAAGGTGGCCAAGAGCAGTGCGCGGTCGCGCACATCGACCAGCCGATCGCCTGCACAAGCCTGAAGCACCTTCGCCAGGACGTCGTCGGTCACTGCCCTCTTGCTCTTGCGCTGGCGCGGCCGGTTAATCGCCTTCACCGCCAGCCTCAGCGCGCTCTTCAGCGACGGCGCACCGAAGGCGCCGGTGAGACCGCGCCAACGGGTCAGGATCGACCAGGAGGTCAGCCGCCGCCGCACCGTGCCTGGCGTGTGCGGGCCGGGGGCTCTGAGCAGGCGCTCGTCGCGCAATCCGGCCTCAATGTCCGTCGGCATGCCGTGGGCCGGATCGTCAGCGCGCTTCACCGGATCCCAGAGGTGATGCGCGACAAATTTCAGCAGCAACGACTCTGGCGCCGGCCACGGGAGGGGGGAACCGCTCGCCAGCCGGCACCAAGCCTCGAGGTAGCCGAGGTCGGAGGCCAGCGCGCGTAGCGTATTCTCGCCCATGCCTTCGCTTGCGAGATGTTTCAGGGTCGCGACGTCGTCGTCGGTCAGCAGCGCGGCGAGATGGTCGCGTCCGTCGAACGGCAGGATGGCGTCGAGCGCGTCGAGCCCTTCGGCGCGGCGCAGGATTGCATCCGCGCCGATTGTCACAGGACAGTTTCCCTTTGCCACAAGAACGCCTTTCCGTTTGCACCTCCTAACGGTCTTCACGCGTATGCCAGAGCCGCAGCACGTAGATCGTCGACTGCCGGATCTCATACCGTATTTCGTAATGGCCAACGAGAATTCGCCGAACCTCTCGCGAGTCGAATTCCTCCAGCCGTTCGCCGATACGCGGTTGTTCGAGCAGGCGTGCTGGAGCGCTCGTCAACGATTGCACAGAACGAGCCGCAGCTTGCCGATTTACCGATGCCAGGAAATCATAGAGGCGCCCAAGATCGGCGACTGCCTTACTCGTCCACCCAAGCTTCATCACAGCGGCAAGGATAGCGGCTTGTCACTATCAAGACTGTCGGCCCAGGCCTGGACGGCCTGGTGATCGATAACGCGGCCAGCGTCGACGTCGGCAAGCGCTTCGAGCGTCAAGCGTCGGCGCTCCTCTTCCTGGTCGACCCAGGCGGTCAGCGCCTGCTTGACGATCCACCCGCGCGAGCGCTCAAGCCGGGCCGCGATCTGATCGACTTTCTCGGCGAGCGGCAGTGGTACGTGCGCCGTCAGCACCTTCGTTTCCATGTTTAGCTCCCGCCGATTCATTTTCAATCACAAAGATTATTATTGATTATCATTGAAGCGAAATCAAGGGTTGGGGCGCTGCCCGGACATCGCTTGGGACAGGCTCCATCCTCGCGTCGCCCTCATCGTGCCTGCGCGGGAGCGCCTTCCCCTGAGGCGGACGCTGGCGGTTGGCTGGCAGTGATCCGCCATACCGTATTCGCCAGATCGTCTGCGACGATCAGCGCGCCGCGCGGGTCCATCGTCACGCCCACGGGCGGGCTGCGATTCCAGCTTCCATGCTCGCCCACGAACACGCCATCCGCGAATTTTGCGCCCATCGCCGGCGTCGAGAATGACGCGCCAAGCGCTGCCACATGCGAGCCGAGGCTCTAGTCGGGGCGGATCGCGGAGGCCACCTCGTCGGGGTCCTGCGGCTGCACGCGGGGGTCAACGTTCTGGCCCCAGTAACTGTAGGGCCACCCGTAGAAGCCGCCCTCCTGAACCAAAGTTAGATAGTCCGGGACAAGGTTGGTCCCGATCTCGTCCCGCTCGTTCACCACGGCCCAGAGCTGGCCCGTTCCCGGCTGGATGGCGAGCGCGGTCGGATTGCGAAGACCGGTCGCATAGGGCTTGTGTGCTCCCGTCTGCACATCGCTCTGCCACCCCATTGCCCGGTCGACAGGGCAAGGTGCATCATCCCACCAGCGCTGACGATGCCGCAAGGTGGTGGTGCAAAGCAGCATCAGCGTCACAAGCATTCCGGCTTCTTGCAACCACCGGCTCAGGCCGGGTGGAACTTCCAGCCTCCAAGCTTGTTTTCTGAGTCACGCCCGTTGACACAGCCGCTGCCTAGGGAGGGTATATGAGGAAGCCAGAAGAAGCTGGTCAGCGTCCCGAGATGCCCGGCAGGACCAGTCTGACTCTCATCGGCGATCGTTGCGAACTGTCCAAAACCGCCGCCTGCAAGGGCGCGTCCGTTCGCTCCCATGCCAACGAGGCAAGTGTGTGATGGAGGCCCTGCAGGGAACCTTCTGCGGCCCCGCGCCGGTGCCGGCGGACATCTGGCTGCGCTGGAATCTCGACCCGTCGTTGCTTCTCGCGCTAGGTCTCCTGGCCCTCGCGGTTGGGAGGAGCAGAGCGGGGGCACTCGCCGTGGCGGTGCTGGCAACAGCCTTCGTTTCGCCGCTCTGCGCGCTCTCGGCGGCGCTGTTCTCGGCGCGGGTGATTCATCATGTCCTGATGGTGGCGGTGGCCGCTCCACTCCTCGCGCTCGCCTGGCCCGGACGCAGGCCGGGGTCCCCGTCCGTGTCGTTTCTCGTCTCTACGGCGGTGCTCTGGGCCTGGCATTGGCCTCCGGCGTACGACTTGGCGCTGTCGAACAAAGCGGCCTACTGGGCAATGCAAGTTACGCTCCTCGGTTCGGCCTTCGCCTTTTGGCGGGCGGTCCTCCACCGCGGGCAGGCGGCGGGCACGGGCCTCCTCTGGGTGCTGGTGGGCTACCTGCAGATGGCCCTCCTCGGGGCACTGCTCACCTTCGCGCCCGAGGCTCTCTACGCGATCCATGCGGTCGCGCCGCTGGACTGGAACTTCACGCCGCTCGGCGACCAGCAACTGGGCGGGCTTATCATGTGGGTTCCGGCAGGCCTGCCCTTTGCCGTCTGGGGAGGCTTTGTCGCGCGCCGGGGATGGCAGGCGGTGACGAAAGGGCTCGCATGATCCCTTGGCTCGAGGGCGCGATTCCCTATCTGAAGGCACTCCATATCGCCGCCCTGGTGATCTGGTGCGCAGGGCTGTTCGCGCTGCCCTTGATGCTGGCCCGTCACGACCCGGCGATCGGGCAGGCGGACTACAGCAAGATCAGGCTGGCGACCCATTATGCCTACACGGCCGTGGTCACCCCCGCCGCCCTGCTCGCCATCGCCGCGGGAACTCTCCTGATTTTCCTACGCGACGTTTTCGTCGTCTGGATGTTCGCGAAGCTTGTCTTCGTGGCGATTCTCATTGGCTTTCATGCCTGGGTGGGCGGCACGATTGTCGCCGTCGCGGACTCCGAGGGCGAGCACCAGACGTCCGAGCCGCTGGTCCCGATGCTGATCCTGCTGATCCCGGTCGTCGCGATCCTGGTCCTGGTGTTGTCCAAGCCCCCGCTTGAGGCAATTCCGCTGCCAGACTGGCTGACGACGCCGAGGGGCGGTCAGCTTCCGTTCGACGTGCCTCCTAAGTTGTAATCGAAGACGAGCTTGCCGCCATGCCACCCGGTCACCCCTACCATGAGGACGCAGAGGCCCGACAGCAGGATGCCGTAGGGCAGAACGGCCGTCTCGTAGCCGTGAAGCCGGAAGCCCCAGTTCGCACCCAGAAGCGACAGGAGCACCGTCGCCACGGCGGCGTGGGTCCAGGCGGAGGCCCTCGCACGGATGCCTGGGACCAACAAAAGCTCTGGCAAACCCGTGGCGGCTGCGCCGAGGCCGAAGAGGAAGGCCGTGCCGGCGGCCCATGCGCCGGCCCGCGCCCAGAACACGTCGCCGGTCCACCAGTAGAGCGCGTCCGCCCCGAAGTTGCAGAAGGTCAGCGCAATAGGGAAGGCTACGGCCATGGCATGGATCGGATGGCCCGCGACCGCGATCTTCGACGCGGTCTCTTCGAAGCCGGGAGTTTGGGCGATCGGATCGATCGGCGTCTCGTCGTTCGGTTGCCTCTGGGCCTCGGTCATCGGTGCTGTCTCCTGTGGGGTGTGGTCGGGACCCTAACGCTCATCGTCCTGACTGGTTGCGAGCAGAGGCTATCGACCGTGCATCCGGCGGGCCCGGCTGCGGCAGCGATCGCTACGCTGTGGTGGGTCATGCTGATCGGGGCGACCGCAATCTTCGTGCTCGTCATGGCGCTTCTCATACTGGGGCTACGCCGCCGCGAAGCCCCGGACACACCCGAGGCGGAATCCCGGCGCGAACGGGTCTTTATCCACGGACTTGGCCTCGGCTTCTCGCTCACCATTCTCGCTGCACTCACCGTCTATGGGCTCGTGATCGGCGAGCGGCTGTTGCCGAGGCCCGAGCCCGGCCTCGTGACCGTCCGCGCCGAGGGGGCGCAATGGATGTGGCGCTTCTCCTATGCCGACGTGCCCGGCCGCGTGACGGAGGGCGTCCTCCACATTCCCGCCGGCCGCCCCGTGGACGTGCAGATCACGACGACCGACGTGATCCACAGCTTCTGGGCGCCGCGTCTTGCGGGCAAGCTCGACGCAATTCCCGGCCATGTGAACGTCTTGCGGATCGAGGCCGATACCCCCGGCGACTATGCCGGCGTCAGTGCCGAATTCAGCGGCCCTGGGTACACCGCGCACCGCTTCACCGTGCGGGCGCATGACGAGGCCGCCTGGGACACCTTCCTCCGCGGAGAGACTGAATGAATGCCCTGCGCCGCCACCGCGAACTCGAGCGGATCTGGGCGTCCCGTCCGGGCTGGCGCGGCAAGCTCACGACCGTGAACAACAACGATATCGGGCTGATGTTTCTGGGCCTTGCGGTGACGTTCTTCGTCATCGCGGGCATCCTCGCGATGATGATCCGGGCACAACTCGCCACCCCGGGCTCGGTCTTCATGGGACCTGAGATCTACAACCAGGTCTTCACGATGCACGGGACCATCATGATGTTCCTGTTCGCAATCCCGCTCTTCGAGGGGCTGACAATCTATCTCCTGCCCAAGATGCTCGGCACGCGTGACCTGGCCTTTCCCCGGCTCAGCGCCTTCGGCTTCTGGTGCTACGCCTTCGGCGGCTCTCTCCTGATCTTCTCTCTCATCGCAGGGATAGCGCCGAAGAGCGGCTGGTTCATGTATCCGCCGCTCTCCTCGACCCTCGGGTCGCCGGGCATCAATCCCGACTTCTGGCTCCTCGGCATAACCTTCGTGGAGATCTCCGCCATCTCGGCGGCTGTCGAGATCATCGTAACAGTTCTCCTCTACCGCGCGCCGGGCATGTCGCTCGACAAGTTGCCGATCTTCGCCTGGTACATGCTGGTGGTGGCGGTGATGATCCTGACCGGGTTTCCGCCGCTGATCCTGGGCTCGATCTTGCTCGAGCTCGAGCGCGCCTTCGGGATGCCCTTTTTCCAGGTCGAAGCTGGGGGGGACAGCTTGCTTTGGCAGCACCTCTTCTGGCTCTTTGGCCACCCAGAGGTCTACATCATCTTCCTGCCGGCCGCGGGGGTGGTCTCCACGGTCCTGCCGGTGATGGCGCGCACGACGCTCCTAGGCTACGGCTGGGTGGTGGCGGCGGCGGCATCGCTCGGCGTGCTGAGCTTCGGGCTCTGGGTGCATCACATGTATGCGACCGGCATCCCCCATATGGGGCTGGCCTTCTTTTCGGCGGCTTCGACGCTGGTGGCGGTGCCCACGGGGGTGCAGATCTTCGCCTGGATCGGGACGATCTGGAAAGGCCGGCCCGAGATGCACCTGCCGATGCTCTGGATTCTCGCTTTCTTCGCGACCTTCGTCATGGGTGGGCTCACCGGCGTCATGGTGGCGATGGTGCCGTTCGACTGGCAGTCGCACGACACCTACTTCGTCGTGGCGCATTTCCACTATGTGCTGGTCGGCGGCTTCGTGTTTCCCATGCTCGCAGGGCTCTATTACTGGCTGCCGCATTTCACAGGGCGCAAGCGCTATTTTAAGCTGGGCGAGACGGCGTTCTGGCTCATCGTCCTGGGCTTCCACGGAACCTTCCTGCTCCTGCACTGGGCCGGACTTCTCGGGATGCGGCGGCGGATCGATCATGTCGACGCCGGGCAGGGGTGGGAGCTCATCAACCTTCTCGCGTCAATCGGCGGCTTCGTCATGGCGATCGGCTTTGCGCTCGTGCTGATCGACGTGGGGGTCAACGTGGCCGTCGCAGCTCGTGGGCGGCGCAATCCCTGGCGGGCCGGAACGCTGGAATGGACCATGCCCGCGCCGTCGCCCTCCTACAACCTCGCCTCGATTCCCGAGGTTCGCAGTCGCTATCCCCTCCATGATGACCCCGATCTGCCCCTGCGGATCGCGCGTGGCGAGGGATACCTCGGCACTCCCCCGAGCAGCGGTCTGCGTGAGATCCTAACGGTGGAAATTACCAGCGGACGGCCGAACTACCTCGTAATCTTCCCGTCCAACTCGGCGCTGCCCATCATCATGGCCCTCGTCACGGGAGGTTTCTTCGTCGGGATGCTCCTCAAGGCCTACTGGCTCCTACCGCTCTCGGGGCTGGGCGTGACGGCGCTTGCGGTCTGGTGGGCCTGGGGCCTGGGGAGCCTCGAGGACCAGGTCCCGCAGAATGTCGGAAAGGGGGTTGCCTTACCGCCCGCCTCCGAGGTCGACGACCCGCCCGGCTGGTGGGGATCGCTGTTCCTGCTCCTCGCCAACGGGGTGTTCTTCGGCTCGCTCCTCTTCGGCTATGCCTTTCTCTGGACCGTGGCCCCGAACTGGCCGCCGCCGGCGTATCTCGAGCCTGGCCGTCTGGGCCCGGCACTGGCGCTGGGCGGCGCGGTCTTGGCCCTGGCTGGCATCCGCATGGCCATCCGCGCGCTCCGCCGCAGTGCAGGGCCCTGGCTTGGCCTTTTCCCGTGCTTCGCAGGCACAGCCGCGCTCGGGGCCGCCGCGGTCACGGTGCTAACGGGAATGCGACACAACGCCCACGCTTACGACGCCACGCTCTGGGTCGTAGCCGGCTACGTCCTGTTCCACGCGGCCGTCGCGGGGCTCATGACGGCGTTCCTCGGGCTGCGGGCGGCCGCCGGCTACCTCTCGGCTCGGCGCGTCGGCGAGGCGCGGGTCGTGCAGCTCTGGTCAGACTACGCGGCCATCACGGCGCTGCTCGGTCTCGGGGCTGCCTGGTTGCCGGGAGCATTAGTGTGATAGATATCCTCCGCATCTCGGTCCCGCTCACGGCCTGGCTCGCCGCCTTCAGCGCCCTCTATGGCTTGCAGGGTCTCGTCTGCTCGGAACGTTGGACGGAAGCGGGTCTCGACCTCGCCATGGGCCGAGCAGCCATGACAGGGGTCTGGGCCGTTGCGGTAACGCTTCAGCTTGCTTTCCTGCTCGCCTTGCGCTCGCCTCACTTCGTCGCGCGTTCGGCCTTCGTGCGGGCTCTGAGCCTGATGCTGGCCACCGCTGCCCTGGTCGCCACGCTCTGGACCCTCTTGCCGGTCGTCACGACCTCGGCCTGCCTGTGATGCTAGCTCCGCTCACTTAGATCTCACACCGAAGCTGCCAGTCCGCCTGCGTGAAGGGTTTCGGGCGCCGGGAGGGGTACGACGCTGCCGTCGCCGGGTAATGTCGTGCGAATGGGATCGATGGTAGTATGAAAAGCCCGGGCTAGCAGTAAAGATTGGATTAGCGTAAATCGCGTTCGGCGTGCCGACATGATGCAGCACCACCATGCTTCGGACACGTTTCTGGCAACCGTTCGCCGGGCAATGCGTTTTGCGCGAACGCACGGGCGAGATTTTGATCGAGAGCACGGATGGCGCAAAGCGATGCCGCGTCGAAGATTGGCTCGGAGAGCCGTCAGGCAGAAAAAGCTGAGCCGAGCCGAGATCACCCGGGTCGCGCGGACGGCGCCGCATTCGTAAAAACTCGAAGGGCACTTGCCGGCGTGGGCCGAGCGCTGGTGAGGCTTGGCCGGGCGTTGCGCGCAGAAGTGCCCGTTGCAGCACGTCAGGCCTGGGAAAAACTGCGCACGGCAGCGCTTGGCGGGTTGGAGCGGCTGAGACGGGCCTCGAGCGGCAAGGCCGCGTTCTCCGCTTTGATGGAGGGCTTGCCAATCCACTGGTCGTTTCCGCGCCGACGCGCAAGGGCCGCAGACCACCAGGTCGAACGAAGTGGCCCGAGCGACAGGCGCTCGATCCTGCTGCGGAGTGCAGCGGCGACGGTCTTGGCTGGCTCCGTGCTGCTGGCCGTCGTCTTTGCCTGGGCCCTGCGCGATGTTCCCTGGGACGAAATCGCCGACGGCTCGCTGAAGCCAGTTGTCCTGCTAGAAACGGGCGCCGGTAAGCCTCTCTTGAACCAGGGGCCGTTTCAGGGTTCCTATGCGGCACGGACGGACTTTCCGCAGCATCTTATTGAGGCTGTGCTCGCCCGAGAGGATCGCCGCTTCTACGAGCACCTCGGCATCGATTTGAGGGGCATTGCCCGTGCGACGTACAGGAATTTCGGGGCGGGTGAAGTCGTGCAGGGAGGTAGCACGATCACGCAGCAACTGATCAAGATCCTCTACCTCGAGCGCGAGCGCACCTGGAAGCGGAAGATACAGGAAGCGGTGATCGCCTTTTGGCTGGAGCGGAAGCTCGGCAAGGACGAGATCCTCACCCGTTATCTGAACAACATCTATCTCGGAGCGGGCGCCACGGGCGTGCCGGCCGCCGCCCGGATCTATTTCGACAAGGACGTCAAGGAGCTCGACATCGGTGAGTCGGCGATGCTCGCCGGCATTATTCGCGCCCCCTCGCAACTCAATCCGCTGACCAATCCGGAAAGCGCGCGCCAGCAGGCGGAGGTGGTCATCGATGCGATGCTCTCGGGCGAGAAGATCACCCCCGAACAGGCCAAGGTCGCGAAAGCGGACTTCGTCAAACTCCAGCCGACCCAACCGGCGACGAGGTCGGGAAGCTGGTTCGCCGACTGGATCATACAGGATGCGCGCGAGTTGGCTGGCCCGTATCGCGGGACGATCAAGGTCAGAACGACCATGGTGCCGCGGCTGCAGGCCATTGCCGAAAAGGTTGTCTCCGACGCGCTGAAGCGAGAAGGCGGCAAGGCTGGCGCTTCGCAGGCCGCCCTGGTGGCGATGACCCCGGAGGGCGCCGTCGTCGCGATGGTCGGTGGTCGCGACTATTCGAAGAGCACCTTCAACCGCGCCGTCTCGGCCATGCGCCAGCCCGGCTCCGCATTCAAACTGTTCGTCTACTACGCCGCCCTGAAGCGGGGCCTGACGCCGTTCGATCCGATAGAGGATGCACCGATCGAGATCAACGGCTGGACGCCGGAAAATTTCGGCGGCGGCTATAGCGGCATGGTCAGCATAGCGGAAGCCTTCGCGCGCTCGCTGAACACGGCCACCGTTGCGCTGGCAATGGAGGTCGGTATCAAGGAGGTTATTGCCGCGGCGCGCGAACTCGGTATCGACACCAGTCTTGCCGAGACACCAAGCCTTGCGCTCGGCTCGTCGGAGGTGAACCTGCTCGATCTGACCGGAGCGTATGCCTCGGTCCGGGCGGGCCGGGCACCAATTGAACCCTGGGGCATCGAGTCACTGCATGCGGAGGGCCAGCCGCGGGCCTTCCGCGTCGGCCCCTCCAAGCAGGCGACAACCGATATCAGCCGGTACCAGCGGGACCTCGTGGCGTTGCTGCGGCTCGTCGTCGAACGCGGAACCGGCCGTGAAGCCGATATCGGCAAGCTTGCCGCGGGCAAGACCGGCACCAGCCAGAACCACCGCGACGCCTGGTTCGTCGGCTTCACCGAAGCGCTGGTCGTCGGCGTCTGGGTCGGCAACGACGATGAGACGCCGATGAAAGAGGTGACCGGCGGCAAGCTGCCGGCGCAGATATGGCGGAACTTCATGACCGCTGCGGTCGCCGAAGGCACTCCGCGGGGCGACGTGCAAGCGCCAGGCTCTGCCCCCGCCTGCAACTTCAGGGCCTGCGCGCGGGCCTATCGGTCCTTCCGGCCGGATGACTGTACGTTTCAGCCGTACTACGGGCACAGGCGTTTATGTGAGAAGTAGGGTTAATGCGGAGTTTGCGAGAAAGAAGCAGGGCAGGCGGAAAGATGCGAAAAGTACATGCAGCGAGGGAGTTCGATACCATGTAGACGGCCCCCATAGCTTCGACGGCCCAAAGCAGCGCGTACTGCTCCGACTCGAATCCTGACATCCCGTCGAACCTGTCCTGGAATCTCTTTCTGCAGCTGCGGCCATCACGATTGCTGTAATTCTAACAACGAATGCTGGAGCCCACCAAAGGGCAAAGCTGGCGAGTATTCTGACCGTCGTACATCGAGGGTCCCGTATCCATTCTTTCCTCTTGTCGGTGCGAGGCTAGGAAAGGATCTTTTTCGGGAGGGCCATCCACTCGGCAAAGACGATTGGCTGCTGCTGGATCTCTATGGGACGACCCATGACGCACGTCTCTTCCCTCGGCCGGCAGTCTTCAATCCCAAGCGGGAAATCATCGTGGCGCAATAGGGACTTCCGCTTCATTCCACAAGGAGGAGGTCGGCCCGGAACCAGCCATTGAACCCCCATGTCTGCTCCGGTTCGATCTCCAGACCAACGATTTGCCGCGGACCTCCGTCCAGTTCGTCGCGTCGGCGGGTGACAACGTCGGCAACAAACGCTTCTATACCGGGCTCATCAAGCAGACGTTCGTCTGCGCCCATGCCGCTCCATAAGGGCTGAGACGCGTCGACGCCGTAAAGGCGGTACCGCTCTGATCAAAGTCCTGCAGGACATCGCGAACGCTCTGCTCAAGCGTCAATTTCTGTTCTTCAGTCAACATGTTGCCTCCAGGGGCCGGCCCTTGCCTAATATCGGATCAGCTTCAAACCGTCACCCGGCCATCACGCCAAGCGCCATCACCGCCCCGGCCAGATGAATCGAGGTTCCCGAGGTGATGCTCTCATAGGACCTTAGTCCATTGCGGGAGCGCACGGCCGAAGCACATACTCACTGTCCGAGGGAACGGCGATTCCATTTCCACAGATCTTTCGGAGTCTTCCATTATGTCAGCTAGCAAAGGATGGAGAGGTCGAGCAGCCGCGTTCGTTTGGCGCACGGTCACAAGCCCCTTCTCAATTGGCGTCTACATCGCAATTGCGACATGGATCTCGTTTCTTGTGAGCGCCAAAACGGGTATCCCGGCCTATGTGCTCATGGCTGCCCAGTTTTTGCTCGTGATATTTATCGACCCTCCGAAAAGACTGGCTCGGTTCACCGAACGAGGCTGCGGCCGGTCGGCACGTTCGCCGAACTCTCGCGTGGCTCGCGGCAGCAAACACCGATAGTCGCCCGGAAGACTTCGCCGGCGCGAAGTCCCGCCTCTTGCCGGCGGCCGCTCGACTCCTGTCCTTCATCGAGGCTGAGGGAGAAAAGGCATGGCAGATGATCAAAAGAAGAGAGGTCAAGGCAAAGACGCCATTTCTACTGAAGGGCACACATCCAAAACCAGCGGAATACCGCCGCCCAGACGCGAAAGAATGTGCAAGAAGCAACCCGACGAGGAAATTCTGCTCAGGCGAAGGCCGCTGAATATCTCGATAGAAGATGGCTATGCCATCGCTAGGTCGAAGCTAGGGACAATCTGGATGAGGTGCGCCAGGCCAAGCTGGCGCGTTCCGGCCGGTGCGAGTCCGGTCCGGGTAAGGGGTAGCGACCGCCCGGTAGCAAGTGTTGCGGCGTGGGAGGTGACGACCACGGCGAAGCGTACGCAGCAATCATGCGGGGTGTGGGAGTGAGCCACGATAGTGATAAGATTGCAGGGGCCGAGACGTTCTCATCCGTCGAAGGCAACATGTGCGGAGCCGAAAAGCGAGGCACCGTCGCCCTGCCGGGGTCTAGGGCCACATCACGCATGAAAGGAACGCGTCGGAACCTGGGAGATCTCTTGTCTGGCCGGGTGGCGTTCGCCATGCCGGTCCGCATCGGGAAGGCGAGGAGCCGTAGCCGATGATGAACGGACAGGAGAAGTCTGACTCCGGCATAGTAGCTGTGAAGCCGACGAACAAAACCGGGCAACCGGTGGCGGAGCCGGTGGAGCCAAGGCCGGCGACCAAGGGGAACGTGGGCCAGCAAAGCACGCACCGGGCACAGGACCGGGCTCGCGTGACCCAGGCGCTGGACCGCGTACGGAAAGCCGCAAGGCTGAGGAAGAAGGAACGGTTCACCGCGCTCTTCCACCATATCAATGTCGATACGCTTCGGACGGCGTTCTACGCGCTCAAGCGCAAGGCCGCTCCCGGGGTGGATGGCATGACGTGGCAGGACTACGAGGCAGACCTTGAGCCTCGGCTCAGGGACTTGCACAAACGGGTCCACAATGGGGCGTACCGACCGCAACCGTCTCGCCGGACGTACATACCGAAGGCAGATGGAAAGCAGCGGCCGCTGGCGATTGCCGCTCTGGAAGACAAGGTCGTCCAGGGTGCAACGGTCATGGTACTCAACGCCATCTATGAAGGTGACTTCTGTGGTTTCTCCTACGGGTTTCGGCCCGGACGAGGACCGCATGATGCGTTGGACGCCCTGTGCGTGGCGATCGATAAGCGGAAGGTGAACTGGATTTTGGACGCCGACATCCAGAACTTTTCGGGAGCGTCAGCCAGGATTGGCTCGTACGCTTCCTGGAACACAGGATCGGCGACAAGCGCATCATCCGCCTGATCCGGAAATGGCTGAAGGCGGGCATCCTCGAAGACGGGATCGTGACGGTGGATGGCAGGGGAACGGGTCAAGGGTCGGTGATTTCGCCGCTTCTGGCCAATATCTACCTGCACTACGTCTTCGACCTGTGGGCGGAGCGCTGGCGACAGCGTGGGGCCACCGGCGATATGATCATCGTGCGTTATGCCGATGATGTGATCGTTGGTTTCGAGCACGAGGACGACGTCTGTCGCTTCCTCGATGCGATGCGAGTGAGGCTTGAGGAGTTTGCGCTGTCGCTTCATCCGGACAAGACCCGCCTGATTGAGTTCGGCCGCTTTGCGGCGGTCGACCGCAAAGCGACGCGGGCTCGGCAAACCGGAAACCTTTGCATTCCTGGGCTTTACCTTTATCTGCGGGAAATCGCGCAAGGGGCGCTTTCAGCTTAGACGGAAGACCCGAGGCGACCGCATGCGGGCGAAGCTCAAGGACATCAAGGTGGAGCTACGGCGGCGCATGCATTGGCCGATCCCCAAACAGGGGAAATGGCTGGAGCAACTCGTAAAAGGACACTTCGGCTACTTTGCGGTTCCAACGAATATCCGGGCGCTCACGGCGTTCAGGTATCGCGTGATCGACCTCTGGCGACGATCGCTACGGCGGCGTAGCCAGAAGGACGATGCAACGTGGGAACGGATCGCAGAGCTAGCCAACGACTACCTTCCCAAGCCTTGCAACCTTCATCCATGGCCGAGCGTCCGCTTCGCTGTCAGCCACCCAAGGTAGGAGCCACGTGCGGGAAAGCCGCCCGCGTGGATCTGTGCGGGGGGCGTCCAGTAATGGGCGTCCCTACCGCGAAATCACCGTCTTTTACGGTGTCGCTACCATGTTCGCGATCCTCGCTTATGCGGCCGTCTCAGCCTGTTTGTCGCGCTGCAGGCTGCGTCGTAACGCTTTAAGCAAAGCAGCGGCGGCTTGTAGAGAGAAGCTTTAGGTTACCCGCCACGCGCCAGCCGGCATGCGCGGCAATCTGTCTGACCTGTGTGGCGCCACGCTGCGCCACACAGGACGATACCGCGTTACTTTCCAGCCGCTTGTGCAGCATACACGTAACTGTCATAGCTGTATTCGGCGACGCGGAACCACTCGAAGGACTCGTCGCGGAACTTCTTCCAGGCCGGATAGATCTTCGCCCAAGCAGGGTGCTTGTCGCTGTATTCGGCATAGAGCTCGAAGGTCGCCTTATAGGCGGCGTCCATCACGTCGCGCGGCATCGGGCGAAGGTTGACGCCGTTGCCAACCAGCGAGCGGATCGCCGTCGTGTTCTTGACATCATAGAGTGCCTGCATGTTGATGTTGGCGGCCTTGCAGGCCGTGTCGAGCGCGACCTTGTAGGCCGCGGGCAGCATTTCGTACTGCGTCTTGTTGATGAAGAAGTGGATGGTGAGCCCGCCCTCCCAGTAGGCCGGGTAGTAGTAGTACGGAGCGATCTGGTAGAAGCCGAGGCGCTCGTCGTCATAGGGGCCGACCCATTCGGCGGCATCGATCGTGCCGCGTTCCAGCGCCGGATAGATATCGCCGCCCGGAAGCTGCTGCGGCACGACGCCAAGGCGCGACATGACCTCGCCGGCGACGCCGGCAATGCGCATCTTGATGCCCTTGAGGTCGTCCAGCGTCTTGATCTCGTTGCGGAACCAGCCGCCCATCTGGGCGCCGGTGCCGCCGCCAGGCTTGCCTACGATGCCGTAGTCCTTCAGGAACTCGTCGTAAAGCTCGTTGCCGCCGCCGTGGTAGAGCCAGGCATTCTGCTGGCGGGCGTTGAGGCCGAAGGGAATGGTCGAGCCGATCGCGAAGGTCGGGTTTTTTCCGGTGAAGTAGTAGCCGCAGGTATGGGCGATTTCCACGGTGTTGCTCTGTACCGCGTCGATTGCCTGGGGCCCCGGCACCAGTTCGCCGGCCTGGAAGACCTGGATCTGGAACTTGCCCTCGGTCATCTTCGACAGCGCGTCCGCCATGACGACGGCGCCGCCATAGATGGTGTCGAGATTGTTCGGGAAGCCGGACGTCAGGCGCCATTTCAGGGTCGGGAGTTCCTGGGCGATTGCAGGTGCCGCGAGCGATGCCCCGGCGACCGCTGCCGCGCCGCCGAGCGCGCCCTTGGCCAGAAAGTTGCGGCGGTTCAAAATGTCAGTCATCGTATCCTCCTCAGGTGGCTGCGTGTCCGGCCGGCGCGGATGTCCAACCGGGACCGTTGGTTGTGGTTAGTTGGACTGGGCGGGCTGGCCGAAGCGTGGCTGCGGCGAACCGAATTGCGGTGTTTGCGCTCCGAAGGACGGCATCGACCTGTCATTAGACGATTCCGGGGCGCCGAAGGGCTGCGTCGGCGTGCCGAACGGGTTTTCTCCCTCGACACCAGGCATCGGCACATTCAGCTGGATCGTTGCCGGATCGACCGCCGCCTGACCGGACTTGTAGTGAGTGACGAGACCCGGGAATGCCACCACCATGGCGACCATAAATAGTTGGATCCCGAGGAACGGCAGGGCGCCCATGTAGATCTGGGCCGAGGTCACTGGCTGGATCGTCGCGCCAGTCATCCTGTCCTTATAGGCCCGGTTGGGTGCAACAGAACGCAGGTAGAACAGCGAGAAGCCGAAGGGCGGGTGCATGAACGAAGTCTGCATGTTGATCGCCAGCATCACGCCGAACCAGATCAGGTCGATGCCGAGCGCATCGGCCACCGGCGCTAGTAGCGGGATGATGATGAAGGCCAGCTCGAAATAGTCGAGGAAGAAGGCCAGGAAGAACACCAGCAGGTTCGCAACGATGAGGAAGCCGATTTCCCCGCCGGGGATCGAGGTCATCAGGTGCTCGACCCAGATATGGCCGTCGACGCCGTAGAAGGTCAGTGAGAAGACGCGCGCGCCGAGCAGGATAAAAATCACGAAGGACGACAGTTTTGCCGTGGCATAGAGCGCCGACCTCATCATCGAGAGATCCAGGCGGCGGTTGGATGCGGCCAAAACGAGCGCGCCGACGGCTCCCATCGCGCCGCCCTCGGTGGGCGTCGCAAGGCCGATGAAGATCGTGCCGAGCACCAGGAAGATCAGAACGAGCGGCGGCACTAGCGAGGTCACCACCTTGCGGCCAAGCTTCCATCCACGCAGTGTTCGGGCCCCCGGCGGCAACGCCGGAACGCTGGCAGGCTGTAGGCAGGACATGAGAATGATGTAACCGGCATAGATGGCAACGAGCAGCAGGCCCGGCACCAGCGCGCCCTTGTACATGTCGCCGACCGAGCGGCCGAGCTGGTCAGCGAGGATGATCAGCACGAGCGACGGTGGAATGATCTGCGCGAGCGTTCCCGACGCGGCGATCGTGCCGGCCGCCACGCGCCGGTCGTAGCCGTAACGCAGCATAATCGGCAGCGAAATCAGGCCCATCGAGATGACCGAGGCCGCGACGACGCCAGTGGTCGCCGCAAGGATCGCGCCGACGAAGATGACCGCGAAGGCAAGCCCGCCGCGGACCGAACCGAACAGCTGGCCGATCGTATCGAGCAGGTCCTCCGCCATGCCACTTCGTTCCAGGATCAGCCCCATGAAGGTGAAGAACGGAATGGCAAGCAGGGTTTCGTTCGACATTTGCCCGAAGATGCGGTCGGGCACGGCGCCGAACAGGTTGATCGGCAGCAGGCCCATTTCGATGCCGATGAAGCCGAAGACAAAGCCGACGAAGGCGAGTGCGAAGGCGACGGGATAGCCCATCAGCAGCACGACGACCAGCGACAGGAACATGATGGGCGCGAGATTTTCTGCGAAGAAAGCAAACATGGGGTCGGTTCCCGGCGTTAGAGCGTCTGGGCTTCGGCGTCGGCGAGTGCCGTTGCGTCGGGCATTTCGCCTCGCAAAATCGCTATGCGCTTGATGAGCTCGGAGACACCTTGCAGGGCCAGCAGGCCGAAGCCGATGGGAATCAGCGCCCAGACCGGCCAGAGAAGCAGGCCGCCGGTGTTGTTCGACACCTCGCCGCTTAGGAACTTCGACACGACTATCGGCCAGGAGAGATAGATGGTGATGAGGCAGAAAGGGAACAGGAAGAAGATCGTGCCGAGAATCTCGACCAAGAGCTGGGCCTTGCGCGGCATGTGGGCGTAGACAAGGTCGACCTTCACATGTTCGCTGCCAAGTAGGGTATAGGCAGCCGCGACTAGGAAGACCGCGGAAAACAGGTACCACTGCGCTTCGAGCCACGCGTTGGAGCTCAGGTTGAAGAGCTTGCGCGTGACGGCGTTGACGGCACTAATCAGCACCGCGGCAAGCAGCAGCCACGATACCGATTTTCCAATAAACGTGTTGAGCGCGTCGATGGCGCGCGACAGCGACAAAAGGCCGGACATGATGAATTCCTCCCCGGGCCGGCACCCTCCGCCGGCCGTCATCGGAACTCGTATGGCGTCCTTATTGTGTGAACAAGACAGCTGGGATCACCAATTAAAACCTCCTACCCAGTAGTGGGTAGGCCTACCGGTCAGCCGTCCGTGAGGCTAAAACCGCTGTCGATCGCGTAGCGAATAAGGCCAGCGGTGCTCGAAATTCCAAGCTTCTTTTTGATGTTCTTGCGATGTGTTTCGACCGTCGCCTCAGAAAGGGCCAGCGACTGGGCAATGGCGCGGTTGCTCTTGCCGGATGCCAGCAGCATCAGCACGTCCTGCTCGCGGGTGGTCAGCGGATTTGCGGGCTCACTCGGCCGGCGATCGAGAAGAACTTCGGAGACGCCGGTGGAGAAATAGGTCCGCCCCGCAGCAACGGTCTCGATCGCCGTGACGATCTCGTCAGTCGAAACATCCTTGAGGACATAACCGGACGCGCCATGCAGGACAGATGCGGAGATGTATTCTCGGCTGTCATGCATGGACAGCATCACGATGCGACAGTCGGGCAACTTTGCCTTGAACAGCTCGATTGCCTCGATTCCGCTGAGCTTCGGCATGTTAATGTCGATTAGCACGACCGCTGGGTTCGTCTGAATCGCGACTTCCAAGCCGGTCAGCGCCAGGCCCGCCGTGCCGACCACCTCTACATGCGAAAACGTCTCCAGCACGGCCCGAAGGCCGTCGAGAACCAGCGGGTGATTGTCGATGAGGACGACCTTGATTGGCTTGACAACACTCATGCAGCTTCCGTCCGGTTCTCCAGGCTGACATTGGCCGAAAGAGGAAGAATCGCGGTTAGCACAGTTCCTTCCGGCTTGCTCCGGACGAGGAGAACACCGCCGAAATGCGCCATGCGCTCCTGCATGTTGCGAAGGCCAAGGCCGCTCTGCTGCCCGGTCCGGCCAAGGCGAGCGCTCTCTTCGAAACCGTTGCCATTATCCGAAACCGTCATACGCATCCGGCCACGATTACTCCAGAGCTTGATCCGCACCTCGCTGGCGCCCGAATGGCGCTCGATGTTGTTTAACGCCTCCTGGGCAACCCTGTAGAGCGCCGTGCTCGCTTCGGTCTTCAGCCTGTCCTTGCCGGCGTCGGCCTCCAGTACCGTGCGGATGCCGGTCCGTTCGGAGAAATGGTTGCTCAGTGCTGTCAGCGCAGCGGTCAGACCGAGGTCGTCGAGCGCGGGCGGCCTCAGATCGTGCGACAGTCGGCGGACCTCCTTGATGGCGACGTTGAGCGCCTCGACGGCCTTATCGATGGCGCCGGAGGCGTCATCGGTGTGGTTCCGGACCTTTCGGCCGGCAAGGTCGATTGCATAGCGCACGCCGACAAGGTTTTGCGATATGCCGTCGTGCAATTCGCGGGCAAGGCGTGCGCGCTCTTCCTCCTGGGTGTCGATGATGCGCTGTGTGAGGGCCTTGAGCTTGTTATCTGCCATGCGCCGTTCACGCAGCGTGACGAGCATGCAGGTGGCAAAGACGATCATAACGGCGGGCACAGCTATCAACGCCACCACGAGGAAGGTATGGCCGATCTTTTCGCGCAGGTCCGCTTTCGCTGCCGCCGTCTGGGCGAAGACGTCATCAAGATAAACCCCGGTTCCCAGCATCCACTGCCACTTGTCCAGTCCCATGGCGAAGGAGAGCTTGTCGGCCATCGTGCCGGATGAGGGTTTCTCCCACTTGTACTGATACAGACCGCCGCCTTCCTTGGCCTTCTGGATTAGGTTGGCGATCACTTGGTTGCCGTCAGGGTCGGTCAGATCCAACCAGTTGTGGCCCGGCCGGAAGGTCTGCCGCGGGTGCACGACATTGTTGCCACCGTAGTCATAGACGAAGAAATAGCCGTCCCGGCCGTAGTCGAGAGACGTAAGAATGCTGCGCACGCGATCCTTGGCCGCTTCATCGTTCGCATCCGCCGCGGCATAAACGTCCTCGATCGCCGACCGGGCGAGGTTGGTGAGGTTGAGCAGCTCAGTCTCCTTCGCTTTTAGCATATTGCGTTCGAACGTGTCGATGCTGCTCTGCGCGAGGCTCGTAGCCTGCCACGTGATAAAGGTGGTAATGGTGAGGATCGCAATGACGAGCGGCACGACCGCAAGAGCGACGATCTGATGGCGAAGGTTCACGGCACTCCCCGGATGCATCTATTGAGACGATAAAGGTAAAGCGAGCCACGGCTCCGCGCCAGACCCCTCGTCTCACGTAGTCAAAAATGCTCCTCAGGAGCGTGTTCGCTTGGCTTGGTGGGCGGCACCGTTTCTACGAATCCGAGCATCTGGACAGCGATACTGACATGGTGGCGACGATCCGCGCACTGCTGACCGAAGAGGCACTGCGCAAAGCCGAGGGGCGTGCCGACTGGCAGATCCCGATGCGGCCCGACCATGGGCCATCGCCGCTTTCTGACCTCGACCGCCCGGTGATGCCGGGCTATCCGTTGATCGGACGCCTCAGGGGGTTGGCCGAGCTGCGCGGCGTCATGGCGGCGCCCGAGGGCTGATAACCGGTTGCTCTCGATAGGGGCATTCTGCGCGCCGGCGAGCTTCATCCCAAAGCGCTTCGTCGACCTCGTCCGGAAATGGGTCACGCATTGCAGAACACGGTCGATTACGTCGCCTAGTTCTCACATTAAGTGACAAAATCCAAAGTGGATTCTGGTGGTTGGGAGGGACGAGTTCCGACCCATCTGAGACGTTCGACGGAGTGAGGTTTGACGACTGGAATGGTGAAGATGGGGTGGATGCCAGCCTCCCCGACGGCATCGCAATGTGCCAAGTTTGTGGTGTTAGCGCCACGTAAAGGAGAGGCAGGCATCCATGAAAAAGGTTACCATCATCGGGGTCGATTTAGCAAAGAACGTCTTTCAGCTGCACGGGGCGGCGGCTGACGGATCAGTCGTATTTCGCAAGAAGCTGTCGCGCCCGCAGGTCCGGAAGTTCATGGCGGCCCAGCCGGCCTGTATCGTGGCGATGGAGGCGTGCGGGAGTGCTCACTACTGGGCCCGCGAGATTGCCCGGCTTGGTCATGAGCCGAGACTGATTGCCCCTCGCTACGTGAAGCCGTTCATCAAGCGGCAGAAGAATGATGCAGCGGATGCGGAGGCGATTGTCGAGGCGGCGCAGCGGCCGACAATGCGCTTCGTCGAACCGAAGACCGAAAGGCAGCAGGCCCGGGCAATCTGTTTCGTATCCGTGAGCAGTTGGTCAATCAGCGCACCGAATTGGTCAATGCGCTGCGCGCGCACCTGTATGAGTTCGGCTATGTTGCCCCGCAAGGCGTTGGCTATCTGAACCATCTGTCAGAGATCGTTGAGGATGAAGACACCGAGCTACCGGGTCTGGTCCGCGATACCTGCTGCGATCTGCTGAACCTGATCGTCCAGCTGACCGGTCGGATTGACATGCTGGAGAGGAAGATCGCTGCATTGTCGAAGCATGGCACGATGACCAGGCGCTTACGGACCATTGCCCGGTGTGGGGCCCATCGGCGCCCTCGCTGTGGAAACCTTCGCGCCCCCCATGGAAACGTTCAAATGCGGCCGGGATTTTGCCGCCTGGCTCGGATTGGTGCCGCTGCAGAAGTCGACCGGCGGCAAGAAACGGTTAGGGAAAACGTCGAAGATGGGCCAATGCGATATTCGACGTCTGCTCATCATCGGGGCCATGGCGGTGATACGATGGGCATGCCGCAAGGGTGCACCCGAAGGCTCCTGGCTTGCCCGCATGATGGCGAAGAAGCCGCGCATGCTGGTCGCGATCGCGCTGGCCAACAAGATGGTACGGGGCATCTGGGCGATGCTGACGAAACAGGAGGGTTACCGGGGTCCGGCGATGGTGGCTGCATGATCAGCAGCAGCGCACCTGAAGCCGGTCCGTCGGGGATGTGAGGAAGGCATGAACCGCATGGGCAAATGATCGATCAGATCGGGGTCAGGAGAACCAGTAAAAACCACAGAGCTTCAAGCTCGCCGTGAAGATTTGGACCTGATCCGCGCATCACCATACCGGCCCGCGGCATGTGAATGGCCGCAACGGAGAGGCCTGACACAAGACCGCAACTCGATCACATGCTCAAAAGTTCAAAATCTTCCTTGCAACACGGCTGGCATCCACACAAGGTTTTTCGATGCGGGCCGCGGCGCAACGGTGGCGGCTGGGCCTGTGTGGCCCGCGTTGAAAAACCTCCCAAGAAGAGGCCGCGGGGGCTGGGTGGAGCGACTATGGGGAAAGCGTGCGCCGGCGGTTGCTCAAGGTGGCCATCGGTGGGAGCGTCAGGCACAGAAGGATAACCGCGAAGGCTTACAATAAGACGGTCGGGATCGGGATCGCAGGTCTTTCGTAGGCTGGCCTCGGCGGTTTTGCGGGGGGCCGGCTTGCCTGACGCAGACCGGCGCCACCCCGGAACGCATTGGAGATCCCGGCCGGCCTTTGCTGATGTGACATGCGTTTCGTCATGCGGCGTCCTTTCGGGTGGCGCACGGGATCTGGGGGTCTGGCCGCGTCGGAAGATCTCGATGATGCGCATCGGGCCGCCGCAGTCGGGGCATGGCTCTCTCAGGGTGAGCGGGGTTCTCGGAAACCTTTTCGACGCTCAAGCCCACGGGCAACGTCCCGGCTGCCGCCGGAACTGCATATGCCGCTTCATCTCCTCACGGCCGCAGGTAGTGGCGAAAAAGAACCGCAGCGCCACGATGCGGGCGTTGAAGGTCGTCGGCGTGACGCCGGCATTGGTCATGTGCAGTTGGTAGGCGCGCAGGTCGTCGGGTGTCGCCGTATCGGGTGATCGCTTCAGAAACCCTGCGAAATCCTTGATCGCCCGAATATGCGCCTGCTGGGCTTTGTCGCCCAGCCCACGGATGCGCATGTCTTCGAGCATCCGCTCGCGCAGCAGGGTGGTCCTCTCCTCCGTCATGGCAACCTCCTGTCTGAAGATTGAGAACACCCCAATCGTCAGCCAGAACGGCAAACCCGCAAATGCACGTTCAGATCATTGCTGCACCCTCACCACGGGCACCAGTGCCGCGCGAGCGGCTTCGTCCATGGGGCCGACTGCGGACTGTCCGGTCCTGGAATATGCCCAGCCGGTAGCTGCCGTTCGGCAAGCGACCCCTTCCAAGACATTCATTGGACTTGATCGCGCAACTACAAACCGGATATTCTGCACTGAACAAACCGTGTCGCAGGTTTCGGGAATTTTGCGACATGTCGGCAAGCTCTGCGGATAATTCCGTGCTACCCTTGGGCGAGCCGTTTCAGGACAGCCGCTACGATAACCTCGGGCCGATCTTCCTGAACAAGATGCCCGGAATCCGGTATGGCGATGCACTTGGCATCGGAGATCGCCGTCGCTAGGGCCACACCTTTCTCGAAGGGTATCCATTCGTCATTCTGGCCCCAAAGGACTGTCACCGGGCATTCCATCCGCTCGTAACGTCCTTCGACCTCATCGGTGTATTTCTGATCCATCTGCGCGATTTGGCGATAGAACGCGGGCTGGCCTACTGCCCCGAGCCACGGTGCGCTGTAGATTTCCAATGCCTGTTCTGACAGCGGATTATAGGCGGCGGTCTGCAAGTAGGCTCGTAGAATCGCCCGGTGCATATAGTCCGGCATCCCCGAGAAGGCAGCTTCATGCTTGCGCACATGCTGGACCAAAGCGGACCCCCAAGGAGCAAGGGCAACGGCGTCGAAGATCGTCAGGGAACGATAACGCAAACCGTTCAGGTAATAGGCGCGCAGCGCCGTGGCCCCACCAAAGTCATGTGCCAGCACATCGGGACGGTCGAGGTTCCATTCTGCGAACAGAGCGGCGAGGGTCTTGTTCTGGACAGCCAGAGACACGTCTTGCCCCTCGCGCATCTCCGATAGCCCGTAGCCGACCAGATCGAAATAGTAGATGGTCCTGCGGTCGGCGAGCTGCGGCACGATTCTACGCCAGACCTGCGAGGAAAAGGGCGTCCCATGAAGCGCCACCAGCGGCGGCCCGTTCCCGATCTTACCCCAACGAACGGCGTTTCCTTCAATGATCGTGGTATGGCGCAGGTCCAGCATGGTGACGACTCACATTGCAACTTAGCTAAATGACAATATGATAAGGGCCATGGACAGATCAACCCAAATCAAAGCCATGGCGAGCGAGCAGCGCCTAACGGTCCTGCGACTGTTGGCGGAACCGCAAAAGCATTTCGGCCACCAATGGTCCGCCGATCCGGTCGAGTTCGGCGTCTGCATGACATTGATTGCCGAGGCCCTAGCCGTTGCGCAGCCTACGGCAAGTCGGCATCTGGAAATTCTCAAGCAAGCGGGATTTATCACGGTGCGGAAGCACCTGAAATGGTCGTATTGCAGGCGGGATGAGGCTGCGATCAGGGACTATCTGGACTGGTTGGCCAGCGAGCTTTCCTCAACGGGATAGCTCTGCCATCTGCCGGTGTCGCAGAAATCCTAAAGCTCGCTACGTTACAGGTTTCGGGATTTTTGCGACGAAGGAGTGTATTTGAATTTCGTATACGGATTACTTGAAGACTCTCGTGCATGGGTTCCCATCAGAAGCGGGGAATCCGGCGATTTCGTCTATCGCCGTCACGATGATCTTGCCTACGCAAAGATTGCCTCGCGCGCCCGGATTGCTGACCTTGCAGGCGAGCGCGACCGCCTCGCTTGGCGGCACGGCCGAGGCGTGGCCTGCCCCGTGATAATCGATTGGCGGAGACGCAGGAAGGGGCTTGCTTGACGATGACGACAATCCCCGGCAAGCTTGGCCGACGGCTGGCGGATGTGGTGAAAAGCTGCGGTGTAAGATTCGCCTGTCTTTGCCGCGCGAGCGCGTACACGACGTTTGAAATTTCCGTTTAGGGTCATTGTGAGGCCTTTCACGTTCCGGACGTAGTTCCCCAGCAACCCGCCGAAACGTTCGGACCAAGACAATCGACCCGAGACGACAGTCCCTTTGCCTCTGTTCAAGACCATGCTGGGGGAGGTCTAGGAGGTTAGGCGTAGGCCACGCCGAGCGAATGATGCGCCGCCCCGCACTGATTCGTCAATCAGCATTGATCACTCGCGAAGAACGCTTCTGGCGCGCTCCGGCCAAGGCGGTAGTCGGCCCTGGTCACCGCGTCTCTCTTTGGGCCGCGCGGACTATTTCGGAGATGAAGGCACTCGTTCCCGACGTATAACGATCCCCATCATACGGAAACTGCGCCGCAAGTTGGCTTTTCGGGGCCAGGTATGCAGCAGCCACGTCGTCATGTTGACGAAGATGATTTCGGAAAAGCATCCGCTGTTCGTGGGTCTGGTTTGAGGGCGGGCAGAGGTAGGCCCTGATCTGAGGCGCAGGGCGTTCCAAAAGGAAAGCCCAAACATTGTCATCGTAGCGATTGCCACGCGGCTCGAATCCAGCGTTGATGAGGTTCGCGCTTGCGTCGGGAATGTCGGCCAACCCGGATAGGGTTACATCAATGTCGAGCTTCGGCTTTGCGGCCAAACCCGGTACAGCCGTGCTGCCTATGTGGTCGACAGCCAAGACGCATTTGCCAAGCGTTGTTCTTAGCAAAGCTTCAGCCGCTGAAAAATCTTTCAACCAATTCGCATCGTAAGGGACGAGTTCGACTAAGCTCGGCATGTGCGCATCCGTCAGATATGGCGAACAACCGATGTTAGCCGATCCGGCCAGTGCAAGTCTTCTATCGGCACTCAGCGACATGGCCGCTGTCGGTCCTTGGCCGTCATTGCTAGTCGACCAACCTTTTCCGATATCGGTGAGTGGAGACGACGAACTTCTGACTGATGCCAGGCGGAACCCAGAGAGCACCGTCGAATGTGTCGATGAAGCACCAACCCTGTCGGATGTAAAAACGTTCGGCTCGGATGTTGCCCGCTGTGCAAAAAAGCTCCGCCTGAGATACCCCGTCTTGCCGCAAAGCGTGTTCTGCGAAACCCAACAAGGCGGACGCCACGCCGGTGCCCCGAGCGCCTACACCAACGTAGAGTTTGACGACTTCGATCCCCATCAAGGAAACGAAACCAATCAGGTTGTCGCCTGATCGAGCAACGTAGAAAGTATCTGGCGCTTCCTTCAACCAGATACGGAAGTGACTCTTCGTCCGGTAAACTAGAGCCTCTGGAGGAACCAGTTCGGCATGAGCGTCATGCCATCCCTGATGCCAAAGGCGAATTATCGCCTCCTCGTCTTCGGGGGCTGCTGGTTGAATGTCCATATGGCTTCGCTGTCGTTCTGAAGGATATCCAGGAAAATTGGAGCTTACGTAAAGCCCCATGGATGACAACCCCTAGGACGGGGCCGCTCATGGCGCACAGGCGGCGTGACGCCGCTTTCAGAATCTTGATATGGAGGCGCAGTGCTGCCGTTCACAGTTCTTAACCGCGGACGTCGCTTTAGGGTCGGAGCGAACCACGAGCCCAGTGCATAGCTTTTTGAGAGGATGGTCCACGTTCTGGTCCAAAAAGATCGCATTAATACATCAACAGGAACGGCGACCGCCTCTCATCAGTCCAGATTACCTCGACTTCACGATGGCCGCAGATTGCGGTTACGCTCTACCGCTCCGACCTCTTGCTTTGGGCATTTTTCACCGCGATTCGGACAGAAGCGTCTTCCAAGCCGCCACCATCATAAGCAGGAGAAGAAGGGCGAAGGGGAAGCCGGTGGCGATGGCGCTCGCCTGAAGTGCGGCAAGCCCGCCACCGAGCAGCAGCGCTATGGCGACGAGGCCCTCGAAAGTGGCCCAGAAGACGCGTTGCGCCACGGGAGCGTCAACCTTGCCGCCGGCGGTGATGGTGTCGATGACCAGCGAGCCCGAATCGGACGATGTGACGAAGAACACGATCACCAGTACGATACCGATTAGGGAGGTCAGTCCCGCCAGCGGCATTGGCTCCAGCATCCGGAACAGTGACAGTTCAGGCGTGTAGGCCGCGACAGTCTCCTGTACACCTTGATAACCATCGTTCAGGAACTGCGAAAGCGCGGTGCCCCCGAAGGCTGACATCCAGAAGATCGACGCGATCGTCGGGATGAGCAGCACGCAGACGATGAATTCGCGTACGGTGCGGCCTCTCGATATGCGGGCGATAAACATTCCGACAAAGGGCGACCAGGAAATCCACCAAGCCCAATAAAAAGCGGTCCAGCCATGCACGAACTCGTCATCTGTGCGCCCGAAGGGATTGGACAGCGCCGGCAGATGAGTCACGTAGGACCAGGTGTTGGTGAAGAAGCCGGCGGCGATTTCCATGGTCGGTCCCAGGGCGAAGACGAAAGAAACCAGCAGCACGGCGAGAACCATGTTGATCTCGGACAGGCGTTTGACGCCTGCGTCGAGCCCCGCGACGACCGAGACAAGTGCAATCGCCGTAATCCCGGTAATGAGGAGAACCTTCATCATATCTGTCACCGGAACGCCGTAGAGGAAGTTGAGGCCGGCCAGCGCCTGTTCGGCGCCGAAGCCGAGAGATGTCGCGAGCCCGAAAAGTGTCGCGAAGACGGCCATGATGTCGATGATGTGGCCGATCCAACCACGTACGCGTTCGCCGAAAATCGGGTAAAAGGCGGAGCGCACCGACATAGGCATGCCCTTGTTGTAGGCGGCCAAAGCCAGCGAGAGGCCGACGACGGCATAGATTGCCCACGGATGCAAACCCCAGTGATAGATGGTGGCTGCCATGGCGGCTTCGCGCGCAGCCTCGACCGTTTCAGCATTCACCACGCCCGCGGGCATCGGGCTGGCGATTCCCAGAGGCGGGTTGTTGAAATGGTACATCGGCTCCAGCACCCCGAAGAACATCAGTCCGATGCCCATGCCAGCGGCGAAAAGCATCGAGAACCAGCCGGCATACCCAAAGTCTGGCATGGCTTCGGCCCCGCCGATGCGCACTCGACCCAGCGGCGACAGTACGATGGCGAGGCAAAACAGGACGAACAGATTGCCTGCTATGATGAACAGCCAATCGAAGGTCGAGGTGAGCCACACGCGCAGTTCGCCAAGCGCCGGGCCTACAGAGTCCCTGAAGATCAGCGTGAAGATGACAAAGCCGACGATGATAGCCGCCGAGACGAAGAAAACCGGATTGTGAATGTCCAACCCTAGAATCCGGACGTTGTCCTGGCCGGCCTCGAGGCCATGTTCCTCGGTTGCTGTCTTTTCAACAGATGACATGCTCCCCTCCATAAACTTTCACCGTGCGTCGGTTCGGCCATCGTACATATGACCGTTTGCAACTTGACTCGGTTATACCGGGATCGTGGTCCTGATTGCGACATTGCGGCGGCAATTGTGACCTACGTGGGACCCTCACGCCGCAAGCTGCTGCAGGACCGTGTCGTCGCTGACCGGCATGCCGAGCCGTCGCATCAAGCGCTCGCCGGGACTGCCGCCGGCGCTGTGGCCGAGCAGATCGGCAAATTTCGAAGAGCCTCCTTGTCCGGCGCGCATAAGCGGAAGCAATCGTCGGCAGTCGATCGGTGAATGTTGGTCGTTCACAGTTCTGATGCGCACACCGCCAGCGTCCGGCAGATCTTGAAGGCTTCGATTGGACCAGCCATGCCGACTTCGGGTCCGCCCGCAATCAGGGCAGATGCCGAACGCGGGTCCGGAAGCGGAGACAACCCAATCATCTGTAAGCGCGACACCCAGAACTTTTGCCCCGGGTTCCCGACGAGCGAATGCAGGCGGCGGGCCGTCCGTGCAGAGCAGTCGTTCTCCATCCCCCAATTCGAGCCGCATGGGCGCTGTATCGGGCGAACTGGCGTTCATCTGGCAAGACGATCTGACGGATGACGAGCGGGCCTTGATCGAAAGCCTTGAGGTTCTCCCGATCGATGGGCCGAGCAGAATCCCTGTTCCAGCACAAGCTAGCGACGCCAGGGTAGTCCGTGGGCACGATTTCCTCTGTCATGTCCCTAATCCTTGCCGAGTTCTTCCGGTTTCACGCCAAGGGCGTCTGCAAGAGCTTCCTTCCCATCATCAGGCATCAGGGCGAGGCCAGCCGCAAGCCCTTCCTGCCACGACGGCTCGCGATCCCATGCCTCCTGGTATGCGTCCGCCAGAGCGACGCCCTGCCGAGTTTGCAGCATGGCCTCGAAGAGCGTTGCCGCCTGCAAGAGGTCCTTTGCCCGCTTCGCCCTCCCGAGTGCGTCTGGGAGCCGCCTAGAGGCCACGATAAGCTTGTGGACTGCATACCTCTCGGGAGCCGGGACATTCACGCTCACGCCTTCCCTATGCAGCAGCACGGTCCTGACAGGCTCGTAGATCAGGTAGTCGAGGAACCGGAGGTTTTCCACCGATGCGCCACCGAGGGCAGGCATGGGCGAGGGCCTGCCCGTGTATTCATCCGATCCCCGGTTGCTCGTCAGGAATTCCACCCGGTAGTTGTTCCGGTTGACGAACGCAGTCACCCGCGCCTTGTCGGCCTGATGTGGGACCGCCCGAAAGGACGGATCAACCCCGTGCAGGATGTCCAAGATTGGCGGCAGGCTGTCATCGACCTCCTGCGAAATGGCGAAATCCATTGCCAGGTCGGCACCACCAGTCTGCATCGCCGTCGTCGGCAGTCGCACGCCAAGCACGCCCGAATAGCAGCCATAGGCGACCGATCCGACGAGGACGCCGATGACGGCATGGGAGTCCATGTCGAATATCCTTCGAGGACTTGGCGAGAACTTGTCATAAGCATTTTCGGTTCGCCGACGGATGCTGGGTCTAGCTACCCGGCCTGTGTTCCATGACGCCAGGCGACTGCTTTATGCGCACATTGCGCGATCGTAGGATATGGCGGATCATTGGAAACGCAAGCTCCCGCTCCCCGGCGATTTACCCACAGCGTCGCTCAAAACTGCGCTCTGTTATAATGTTTATGCGAACAAATTATAACTCCGGCGAGTTCCTGCAAACGTGGGCTTTCTTTACGGTTGTTTCACTTTGAATCAATGCCGCCGCAACATCACCCTGTGGCAGGTCGGACATCCGCAACAGCGCGTCGCAAAATGCACGTGCCGCGGGACCGAGATGCTCATCGGTGCTGTGCATCAGGAAGGCGGGTGTCAGCGTTTCGCCTTGCAGGCCGAATTCAGCGGCGGGTACCCGCACGAGCCGACCTTCCGCCAGGTCTCGCTCCGCCAGCCAGAGCGGCAGGTTTCCCCAGCCGATGCCGGCGCGGATCAGCGCATGCTTCGTCATGTTGTCACCGACCCGCCAGGTTCCCGGGGAGAGGACATTGAAGTCACGGCCCTGCGTAAGTGGGGAGGGGTCTTCTGCGACGATCTGCACATGATCGGCCAAGTCCGCTGCCGTGATCGGATCACCTGCCGCAGCCCGAAGCCCAAGCGGGTGGTTCGGGGAGACGACTGCCGCGCGCGTGACAAATGCGAGTGACCGTCGCTGGATACGTGGATCAGGAATGTCGATGCCACTGATCGCCAACACGCAACGACGTTCCCTGAGCGCATGCACCGCTTCTCCGAGCGATGCAGTAAGCACCCGCACCGCAACGGAGGGATAAGCCTCATGAAGTTCCCTCAGCGCCGCACCAGCGAGCCAGAGCGGGAACTGTGGATCGAGCGCGATTGTCAAGCCAAGTTCCACTCCTTCACCAAGGCCCCGCGCCCGCGCCCGCATCGTATCGGCCTTGAGGAGGATCGCGCGTGCGTCACTGAGCAACGAACGGCCCTCTGGCGTCAGCACCGGGCGATGTCCGGAGCGGTCGAAGAGACTGAGCCCGAGCTCCGCCTCCAGATTCGCTATAGCGTGGCTTACCGCCGACTGGACGCGGGAAAGGCGCGCAGCGGCCGCGCGGAAACTGCCCGTCTCCGCGATGGCGACGAAGATACGCATTTGGTCGAGCGTAAGAGCATCCAGCATGATCTATTCCATCGATCGACTTGAACGATCCTTTCTCAATTATCCTGATCGATTTCCCATGTCATCTATTCGTTGAAAAAACAACCAGCGCTGACCGGCACCGCGGCAACGCCCCCGCGTTCGTGTCACCCAGTGCAAAGCAAGGATCAGGACAGATGACCAAGGTGCTCGTGCTCTACTATTCCTCTTACGGCCACGTCGAAGCGATGGCGAAGGCTGTCGCGGAAGGCGCCGGACAGGCGGGCGCCACCGTGGCGCTCAAGCGCGTGCCGGAGCTCGTGCCGGAGGCGGTTGCCAGGAGGTCAGGGTACCGGCTCGACCAGGACGCCCCTGTTGCGACCGTCGCCGAGCTTGCCGATTACGATGCGATCATCATCGGCACGCCAACCCGCTACGGCAACATGGCGAGCCAGATGAAGAACTTTCTCGACCAGACCGGCGGCCTTTGGGCCGAGGACAAGCTCGTCGGTAAAGTGGGCAGCGTCTTCACCTCGACGGGCAGCCAGCACGGCGGGCAGGAGTCGACGATCCTGTCTACGCACATCGTCATGCTGCATCTCGGCATGGTTATCGTGGGCTTGCCGTACAGCTTCAAAGGCCAGATGCGCATGGACGAGATCACCGGCGGTTCGCCCTACGGCGCTTCCACGCTGGCAGAGGACGAAAACCACGGCGATAGAAGCCCCAGCGCCAACGAACTGGACGGCGCCCGGTTTCAAGGCAGACATGTGGCCGAGATCGCGGCTGCCATCACGCTGGGTCACAGACAGCGCCTGCCGGAGCTGGTCCGTTGAACATGCCCCCGTTCGCAGCGGTCGGATCAGCCTGGCCCAGGATCGTCCTTGTCGTAGGCGCGGGCGTGGTGTCCGCCTTCCAGGTCGGCAAGGCACCGATGGCGCTTGCGGCTGTGCAGGCGGACCTGGCACTCAGCCTCGCCACGGCATCGTGGCTCATCTCGATCTTCGCTGTTACTGGCGCCTTGGTCGGTGCACCGATCGGACTGGCTGTCGACCGCATCGGCGCCAAACGAATGGCCGTCGCCGGCCTCCTTCTGCAGGCGGCGGGTTCGGCGCTCGGAGCAGTATCGGCGAGCGCCGTCACGCTGCTCGCGACAAGGGTTGTCGAAGGCCTAGGCTTCCTCTGCGTAGTCGTTGCGGCACCCGCTCTGATCACCGCAGCAGCACCAAATCATATCCGCGACAGGGCCATGGCTCTCTGGGCAACCTTCATGCCGATCGGCATCACGGTGATCATGCTGGCCGCGCCTCTGCTGAGCCTCCTAACCTGGCGTGGTTTCTGGCTCTTGAACGCTGCAACCCTCGTCGGGTTTGCGTTGCTTCTCGGGTGGAGCCTGCGCCTGCCGGACACCCATTCTCGACCACACCGGAATATCCGTCAGGATATCGGCGAGGCACTTGTTTCGAAGGGGCCTTGGGTATTGGGAGGGTTGTTTGCGGCGTTCTCAGCCGCCTACTTCGCCGTATTCGGCTTTCTGCCGTCGCTCCTTTCTCAGCGCCTCGGGATCAGCAACGAGGCGGCGAGCATGCTCAGCGCGCTGGCAATAGCGGCGGGCGGCGTTGGTAATCTCGTGTGCGGGCAGTTGCTCGCCCGCGGCTTCCCGGCGGCACAACTGCTGCTCTTCAGCTTCTGCACCATGGCCCTTTGCGGGGTCGGTGTCTTCAGCCAAGTTCTTTGGGCCGTTGCTGCCTATGCTCTCTGCGTCGTCTTCTCCTTGGTCGGCGGGCTGATTCCCGTCGTGATCTTTGATAGCGCGCCGCGCAAAGCTCCACGTCCAGAACTCGTCGGGGTCACTATTGGCTTCGCTATGCAGGGCAATAACCTTGGTCTGATCATCGGCCCAGCCACCGCCGCCGGCATTGCCGGCGCATTCGGCTGGCCAATGGTTTCCGCCCTTGTCACAGCGATCGCCATCGCGGCAGCGCTGCTGGCGCTCACCTTCAACGGCAGACAATAAACTGGAATCGGCCGCGATGATGCGCCTCACTAAAACAGCCGCAGGTCCTTGGCGCTACCACCGCTGGACGCCTCAGCATGCTCCCAATCCACCGGACTGCTTCTACGCCGCTGGCTGAGGTGGTGACAGTCGCCCAGTTACCTGGGCGAAGGTCGACTTGGAGCCCAACCCGGTTCCTTCAGGTGTCGCCGTCAGCGGCACAGGTGGCGCACTTGATGCCGAATCGGGAGACGAAAGGTAGCGGTTGAGGCACGACATTAGCGGCTACATATTGGGGCTCCCGGACACGGCGCGGCCGGGGCCTTCTTCATCGGCGGCATTGCCGCCCGCACTTCAAGGCGAGGGATAGGAGTCGACGTCCGGACGGGGCATGATGCCGACTGCTGATCGTCTGAGGGAACGACGTCAGGTCACTAGCTGTCCAACGGCACGTGTGCGCCATGTGCGGACAAGAGGCCCACCCTTGCTTTCCCTAAGAGTGGACAGCTCAACCGGATTTCGCCACCCCTGCGTATAGTCTCCGCAACATGGCAGCGCTAACCCTTAAATCCCTGATCCGTCGAGCTCTCTCTCGTCTTCGCCTTCCCAGGGTGAGGGCATCGAGGTGCGATCGAGATTGGCCGAGGGCATCGGCATCCAACACTTCAATTCCGGCTCGGCGTATTCGATGATGCGGCCGGGCGAGGAATCAGAGGCGCGCCAGCCATCTGCACCGAACTGATCGCCATTCGACCAATATACGAGGTCAACTTCTGCCGCCCCCTGCTCGGACGGGCGGATCGTGACCAGAATCCGACTGCCGTCTTTCGGCGCGCTTGCCATGTGTCGCCAGGGGTTTGGTTCGGCCATTATTTTCTCCTCCTGCCTCGCTGCAGGAACGGCGCTGCTGTTCGTGCCCCCGGGGCAATTTGTCGGGTTAAGCGTTGCTCAGTTGTTCTTGATTTGCTCGACTGCAGCCGCCAGCAGTTCATCCATGATGCTGCGGATCTGAGTATCTGAGAGGACTACGCCGGCCACATCGAAATCGGTGCGCAC
This sequence comes from Sinorhizobium sp. M4_45, assembly GCF_002885915.1. Classification (NCBI taxonomy): domain Bacteria; kingdom Pseudomonadati; phylum Pseudomonadota; class Alphaproteobacteria; order Hyphomicrobiales; family Rhizobiaceae; genus Sinorhizobium; species Sinorhizobium sp. M4_45. Next base: position 119,515 of record NZ_NWVE01000013.1, on the reverse strand, counting down.
CTTGCGGAACACATCATTGTCTCCTACCTCTTCGAAATCTGCCTGCACCACCTCCTTGGCATAGGTGTCGGCATCCGTGCCCGTTTTGCCGAGCTTTTCGGCGGCCCACAGGCCGAACAATTTGTTGCGCCGGGCCATCGCCTTGAACTTGGTTTCCTCGTCCATCGCGAACTTTTTTTCGAAGCCTTCCTGGCGATCTCTTATGCTCACGGCTTAACCTCCCGGTTCCGGTACGATTTCCGACGTGCCCGATATCCACCGGATCACGGAGCTCGTCGGAATCTAGCATGGCGCGGTTGGACGACACTCGCAAGTCCTGATCGTGTCAGCCGGTGGACGCAAGCTCGTGGCAATCCTTGCGGGGCGACTGCGAAGTGGGCGCGACCCAGAGCACTCAACTCGTCAGACCGAAGAGGACCTTTTCGAAGAACTCCCAGCTTTCATCCATGGCAAAGGCTGCAGAAATGTAAGGAAGGCCGATGTGACCGTAGCGGACCGACAGCTGCCGCTCCGCGATCTCTTCATCAATGCCGGCGATCTGCTGAAGGTAGAGCATCGCGGCCAACCCCGTTCTATCAGCGCCGGCTTGGCAATGGATGAGTATCGGCTTAGGTGCGGTTTGCAGCAACGCGATCAGCTGCCGCGCCTGCCGCAGCGACACCCGTTTCGAAGCCGACAATCGGAAATCAAAATGAGCGATGCCGTCTCGGTTGGCGGCATCGACCTCCCGCAGATACCAGTCTTCGCTGCTCTCGCCCCGGAGATTCACGATGGATTTGATGCCGTATTGCCGTGCATAGCTCGCGACGTCCGCGGCCGAAGGCTGTGCCGAGCGGTAGAGCTCCGCCGGCAGCACCTCGTGGAAATTGCCGGTGAGTTGGAGAACACCCAGATAAGCGCCAAAAATCAGCGCGGTTGCGCCGGCCGAGCCTGCGACTGCCTTCAAGAATCTGTTCATATTCAACCCTGTTGTTGCACACGAAAGTGGGCGAAGTCAGCACACCTGGCTTTCCGCCTGGAGCGCCAGGCGCGTTTTCTGCCGCCGTAACGGCGAGTTCCGGTCGGCCTCTTATCATCCGTGATTGCCGTCGGATTCATGATTGGGGGAGCAATATCTCCTGGGACCTGTCCAAATACTGACAAGTCTGTGGGACTTGGCTTGGCAGCGCCCTCCATCGTCTGGTGTTACATGCTCACAGTAAGCATCACCGGCAGCCCGGCGCTTCACCCCCTGTGCGTCATACGAGAACTGCGGGTTCGGAGCACGGAATAGGCGATGGCCCCCCCGATCACGAGCAGGGTCACAAGCAATGCCCACTGTGGCGCGAGGTAAGGCACCCAGCCGAGTTCTTTCGAGAGGCCAAAATTCCAGATGATCTTTGCTCCGATCAAAACGAGCACGAGTGAGAGGCCGTACTTCAGGTATTTGAAATGCGCCGCCGCTGCGGCGAGCATGAAGTACATGGAACGCAAGCCCAGGATGGCGAATACGTTGGAGGTGTAGACGATGAAGGGATCACGCGTGACCGCAAAGATTGCCGGGACAGAATCGACGGCGAACACGACATCGGCGGTTTCCACCATCGCCAGCGCTAGAAAGAGCGGTGTCGCGTAGAGCGTCGCGTGTCCGGTCGCGGGATGCGGGAGGCGCAGGAAGAAATGGTGGCCGTACAGTTGGTCTGTCACCCGCAGGTGTTGACGGGCGAAGGCCAGAATTCTGTTGTCCTCAAGCGTGAACTCCGCATCGCGTCCGGTGATCATCTTCCAGCCAGTGTAGATAAGGAAAACCCCGAAGACGTAGAGCACCCACGTCCACGAATTCACGACCGCGGCGCCAAGCGAGATGAAAATCCCGCGAAACACGATCGCTCCTATGATCCCCCAGAACAGCACACGGTGCTGATATTCGCGAGGGATGCAAAAGTGGGTGAAGATCAACGAAATGACGAAGATGTTGTCGAACGCCAGCGCCGTTTCGAGGAGATAGCCGGTGAAGTATTGGATGACCGCCTGGCGGTTTAGATCGGCGGGAATCTCGTAATACTGCGGATCTGGCTCATAGAGGAGACCGACATACAGTCCGAACAGCACGGCCAATGTGGCAAAACTGGCCCACATCAGCGCGCTCTTTTTAGGCGAGATGATTTGGTCCCTTCGGTTGACGATGCCGAGATCAATCCACAATAGGCAGCCAATAAGGCTTAGGAAGCCAAGCCAGAGCCAAACCGTCTGTCCCGCAAACTCAATGGAAAGGGAGTTCAAAGGGCCGCTCCTTTCACCGCCGAGATTTAATCGCGTGCTATGAAAGGATTGCGGGTGGAGAAGCACCACCGCCTAAGCGGGGGCAAAATGTGCGCTCACGCCCACAATCCTCCAGTCCGACATCGCGATCGCTCTAGGACCGCCAGAGGGGCCCGGTCTGGCACCGATAGGATAGGATTTCCGGTAAGCTAGTCAATTCCTCCGATAAGTGTACGGGCGCGTATCGGCGTCAGCTGGTCTTCCTGTTTGCCCCTCGCAGAGGGATTGGACCTTGTCGCGACGACAGCCCGACCAATTCCAGAGCTGTGCAGGGTCAAAATCATCGAACCATCATCACGGGCACAACCTGTGCGTCGATCATCGCTTGAGTAACGCCGCCGAAGACCTTCTCGCGAACACGCGAATGCCCGTACGCGCCCATGACGATCAGATCGGCCGACGTTTCGACCGCATGCTGGTTGAGGACGTCTTCGACCCGACGTCCGGCACCTCGAAGCCGATCGATCGTCACCGTGATGCCCTGGCGAGCCAGATAGGAAGCGATGTGATCGCCCGATTCTTCGGTTGCCGCCGTGACCGCTCGAGACTCGACCAGGACAACGTTCACGCCGTCGGCACCTCTCATCATCTCCAGCCCTTCTCGTGCGGCCCGCACGGCTTCGACGCTGGAGTTCCACGCCAGAAGAATCTTCCTCGGTTTCAAGTTGGCTGATCGGAGATCGGGCGCAAGGAGGATCGGGCGCGCCGAATGGAAGAGGGCACCTTCTATCATGAGGCGCCGCAGACGTTTATCCGCTCTCAGGCTTGGACCGATTAAAGTGATGTCGGAATATCGAGCACATTCTCCGAGATCGTGTTCTATCCGCATCGAATCTGCGTATCTTCCGAGGACATCGAAAGAAATGCCGGTGTTGTTAAGAGTGTCCCGAGCTCGCTCGATCGCCTGCCCGAGTTCCTCTACGTGACTGGTCCTGTCGTAGTCCCATGAAACAGCCGCAAAGTCTCTGATCGGAGGCAGCGTTGCCATTGCCGCGGGCATAACTGTGAGGTGCACATTGTGCGCAGAGCAAAGATCCGCAGCTGCCCGAAGATCACCTTCGAACTGGTTGACACCAACCACAAGGAGAAGGGTTTTGTAGGTCATCATCTGATCTCCCGAAACCGGAGGGTGGAAGACAGTTTGCGCTCACCTAATGACGGGCACAAGAACCTCGCTCGGAATGGACGCACAGCTCTTTGGACTTCAGGTTTACCGAGTGCTTGAAGACCGACCGATATTGGCGCTGCCGGCGGCGGGATGGTTCAAATGGCTGTACCGCGCGTCCCTTGAATATTTTGGCCCTGAAACAGTCGTCACGCATCATGTCGCGGACATGAGGAAACAGCGCCGGACGTCACCGCTTTGGGCTGCCGAGCAGGAATTTCCCGCAATACCGATTTCCTCCTGCCGCGGATCCGCAATTCGGAAGTGATGTTGTGCCTGCTCGCCAGACAACAAAAAAGGCCGGGCAAACCCGACCTTCCTCACATCGCTTCAATTCCAGTGCCAGTACATCCGTGGTCAAAGTCTCAAGCGACTTGCGGCCCCGGGAACATCCTCAGACGCTCGCCAGCAAGGCCGATGGGCAGACATATAGGGGCAGATTGTGTTCGCAACAAGCCCATCATGCTCCTTGCGGCTATCTTCTTACCGCATCAGACCCGCGGCCCGAAGCGCATCGTTTATGACCTTGGCGATCCTGCCGTCCGAAGCGGTCCCAGCGGCGTTCGATCGCGACCTTGCGTAGTGCAATGCCTTCTTTATCGTGGATGACGCCGAATTGGGTTCTTCTCGGCGGACGAGACTGCCGGCTGCCTCAGCCTCCTCTACATCTGCCACCGTGGCCAGACCCCATGAATGGGCGATACGCACAGTCGAGGAAATCCCAGTCTCAAGCATGTGCGGACCGGCTCTCCCGATCGGTACATCGCTGCTCGTCGCCAGAGGAACGCCGTGGGCCATGCCTTTGACGGAGTAGGCCTCGACGACCTGCCTGCCTTTCGCGTCGAGCCAAAGTTTGCGGGTATGGCCGTGTATCAACTCGCTCCGAGTTGGCTCCGTGGCGAGGCCGTGAACGCCGGACCATTGCTTGACGATCTGGTCCGCGTTCCCGGGTCGGACCGTCTGGTCATGCGTCCCGTGCCAGATCGAAATCGAAGGCCAGAGCCCCTTGTGGTTCGATGCGCTCTTGAGTACGGACTGAAGCCTGGAGACAGTCGGCGGATTGCGGCCTTGCATTCGCTCGAACGCCTCAGCGACCGTGCCTGCCACACCATAAGGCAGCCCGCTGATGATTGCGCCGCCCGCAAATATGTCGGGATAGGTCGACAGCATGACGTTCGCCATTGCGCCGCCTGCTGACAGGCCTGTGACAAAGATGCGCTTGGGATCGATGCCTTGCGACTGGACGAGATGGCCGATCATCTGCCGGATGGACAACGCCTCTCCCGCATCCCGCCTGATGTCGCCTGGCTCGAACCAGTTGAAGCAGAGGTTGGCATTGTTCGATCGCTGCTGCTCGGGATAGAGCACCGCAAATCCGCGTCGCTCTGCGAGTTGAGACCAGCCGGATCCAGTTGCATAGCCCTCTGCCGTCTGTGTGCAGCCATGCAGCGCAACCACAAGCGGGGCGTCGGGGGCCATGATCGACGGCAGAAACAGCCACGCCTTCAATGTTCCAGGATTTGAGCCAAACCCGGCGATTTCGACCAAGCGGTGATTTTGTGGGGGCTTGTTGAGCAATGCCGTCTCCTCGGCCGCCAATTGGGCCTGAACTGTTGATGTGGGGACGATTGCTGCGTCGCACAATGGGAGTCTCAGGTTAATTCGCGTGCACATTTTTCTGAGGGCTTACTGGCGGTGCAAATTCCAATCGAACAGCAGAGCCGCCGACACAACAGGGGCAGGGATGCCATGCGCCCCGCGGATTATCTCACGACGCCAGTAATGCGTTCCCGGACAGCCTCCACGGCCACAAGGCATGGAGACCGCGCAGCGAAGAAGGGGCAGCACCTGGTCGCGCCGCAGTTCCCCGCGAAAGATGACCGGAACGCCTGAGATCATCTGCTAGTGTGGTTCACGATCCTGACCTACCGCGATGGCGGCTGCAACATCGCAAGATTACTCCCTGCAGCGTTGCCAAGCACCTTTGAGAGGCGGTGGTTGCCTCGATCTGGCGTGAGCCAAGGTGGGCGTAGCTCCGCCTAAGAGCTATGCCCCCTCGCATGTAAGGCCAGTCGACCGACGCTCATCTCCGGCTTCTTCAGAGCCAGCCGCGCCTCTTGAAAAACAGGTACGGCATAACGGCCGAAAGAATCATCAAGCCGATCGCGAACGGATCGCCGAACTGCCATTGGAGTTCCGGCATCACATCAAAGTTCATGCCGTAATCGGGGCGACGAGCGTCGGCGGGAGAAATGCGACCGCCGCCACGGAGAAGATCTCGATGATCATGTCGGCATTGCCGACGGAGCAGATGGTTCGTACGCATTACTAAGTCAGCAACCGCTCAGACGCTGGCATTCAATTCTGACAGCTCACACACGCTATCGCCGCCCCCCACGCATCCGGTGAACCCCGATTGCGTCAACGACAGTTCCGGCGTGGTGGCCCGGTATTCCTACGGCAGAACTGCCGCGATCGCCTCGGCCAGACGGTCGACATTCTCGATCCGAGGACGGGACATGATGCCGACTTCTGATCGTCTAAGGGAACGACGTCAGGTCACTAGCGCCCAAGGGCACCTATGCGCCACAAGCGGAAATTAACCCAGCGTACCTGCGAACAGTTCTGGCCACCGCTCGCGTTGGAAGACCTCGCCTATGAAATCGATAAACACTCGGGTTTTGGTGGGCAGCAAGGTCCGATTCGCATAGTAAATCGAAATCGGACCGGCATCCGCGTACCATGCAGGTATCAACCGGACGAGTTCCCCGTTCTCCAGGTAGGGCAACGCGTCCGGTTTCGCGATCATGGCGACGCCGAGCCCCAGAACCGCAGCCGATCGCATTGCGGCCGGGTCGTTGACGACGATCCTTTCCTTCAGCGACGCCGACTGCTCTTCACCTGCGACGTTTCGCATCTGCCATTGCCGGATTCGACCTGTCCGCAATGAACGCATGACGATCCCGCCTAGCTCAGTCAGGCCGGATGGGTCGTGAGGCGGAATGCGGTCCTGCATGTAGGATGGTGAGGCAACCGCTATAATGTGAGCCGAGGCCAGTGTCCTTGCAATGATGCCTGGCGTCAGATCGAAACCACCGCCTATTGCCGCGTCGTATCCCTCGCCGATCAGGTCAACTTGCCTGTTCTCGAACATCCATTCCGGCCTGATCAGCGGATATCGGGTCATGAACTCGGGCAAGGTCGGAAGAATATACTCAACTCCAAATGTGGGACTCATGCTGAGTTTCAGCACACCTGCCGGTTCGGCCTGTTCATTTGACGCCTCGGCAATCGCGCCTTGAAGGCTCTCCAGGTGATCACGGACCGAATGGAGGAAGCGCTCGCCTGCCTCCGTAAGTGTCAAACTCCGCGTGCTACGCTGGAAGAGCCGGAGCTTCAGGTTGGCTTCGAGGGCGGCGACGTTTCTACTGACTGCAGCTGGGGTCAACCCCATCCTGCGGGCTGCGGAAGAGAAGCTGCCAAGTTCCGCGCTGCGAACGAAGGATTCCAGATTTGCCAGCGTTTCCATGAGGCATCTTTCAACGATTGCTTGAAATTAATAACAGTCAATTCCGTCTAATCATAGAGGAATAAGAAGGCGATATTCGCTCCATCGAAACCAAGCAATGAAGTGAACGCAATGACCAACACCTCTTTGAAACTGTCCGGCAAGACCGCTCTCGTCACGGGCGGTTCGCGCTCTATCGGCGCGGCCATTGCAAAGCGCCTCGCGGCAGATGGAGCCGCAGTCGCTCTCACCTACAGCGCCTCGCCGGAGAAGGCAGCCGCGGTCGTGAAGGAAATCGAAAACGCAGGCGGTCGTGCCATCGCCATCCATGCCGACTCCGGGAACCCTGAATCCGTACGGGCCGCGGTGGCCAAGACGGAGGAAGCGTTCGGCTCTCTCGACATCCTCGTCAACAATGCCGGCATCGCGCTCGGCGGTCCGATCGAGGAGATCAAGTTCGAAGACTACGAACGTATGATTGCGGTCAACGTGACGGGTGTTTTCGTCGGAACCCAGGAAGCCGCCCGTCGCATGAAATCCGGCGGACGGATTATCCATATCGGCTCTTCGATGATCCGTTATGCGGCCTTCCCGACAGCCTCTCTCTACACGCTGACGAAGGGAGCTGTCGCCGGCTTCAACCGCAGCCTCGTGCGCGATCTCGGTCCCAAGGGGATTACCGTGAACACCGTGCACCCTGGACCGACCGACACCGACATGAACCCGGATGGAGGTCCCGTCTCGAAGATCGTCGGCCCCGGTATGGCGATCGGCCGCTACGGCAAGGCCTACGAGGTCGCCAGTGTCGTGGCTTATCTCGCCAGCCCGGAGGCTGCCTTCGTAACCGGCGCTGATATCGTCGCCGATGGCGGCTTCACCGCCTGATCAGCAATCCAACTTGGAGACTACCAATGTCTATCGGCATCATTGGAGCGGGCGAGATCGGCTCCGCATTCGTCCGCGCGCTTGCGCGAAACGGTATCGCCGCAACGATCGCGAACAGTCGGGGTCCCGACACCCTTCGGGACTTCGTACGCGAACTGACACCACACATCACGGCAGGCACTATCGAGGAAGCGGCCAAGGCCGATCTCGTCCTGGTCGCCGTGCCGTGGTCGAAGTTGCCAAAGGCTCTGGCTGGTCTTCCGGATTGGGCCGGGCGCGTCGTGATCGACGCCAACAACCCCATCGAGCGTCCTCTCTTCCAGCCAGCGGAACTCAATGGTCGGCTGTCGACCGAAGTGTTCACAGACCTGGTGCCGGGCGCTCGTGTCGTAAAGGCGTTCAACCATCTCCCTCCGCATCTGCTCTCTGGTGATCCGCGCGCTGAGGGTGGAAGCCGCGTCCTTTTCTACTCGGGAGACGAGGCGAGGTCGAAGGCCGAAGTTGGTGCACTGATCGCCAAGCTGGGCTTCGCGGGGATCGATCTCGGTCCGGTCTCGGTCGGCGGAAAGCTCGTGCAGTTTCCAGGCGGTCCGCTCCCCGCACTCAACCTTGTGAAATTTGGATGACGAGGAGATTTGCCGGAAGCGAGAACGCTTGCTTCTGGCTTTCCCTTGCATCCACAAAGTCGCCTATTTAGACCGCTTTGGGCCGGGAGCGGAAGCTGGCTTTGACCGAGCTAAAGGCGCCGCGAAAAGGTGAGGACGGTGAGGCCATGCGGGCCGACATTTTCTTCCAGGCGACGCCAGCCGAATGCCTCATAGAATGAGCGCTTTTCCGGCAAGGCGCATAGATAGGCAACATCATGGCCCAGGTCGAACGTCGCTTCTACTGCACGGCGGACAAGGGCCCTGCCAATACCCCGACGCCGGTGGTCGGCATCGACCCATACGGCCGCCACCCATGGAGCGTATTGCGGACGCTCCTCCAGGTCGCAGGAGATGATCAGGGCCGATCCGAGATAGGTCGCGCCCTCGTGCGCAACGAGCCCGAAAGGCAGGGGTCCTTCGTCCAGCATTTCCTGCATGTGGTCGGCTACATGCTCGAGCGGATGGCCGGCGCCTTGCCACCAAGTCCGCCAGACACGATCTGCAATCGTGGGGCAGAAGCCCGGCTGATCACGCAAGTCCGAGATTGCGTAGGGGCGCGACTGTGATCGTGGCATGCGTCCTCGTGAGCTTCGGTTGCTGGAATGGGCCCAGCGCGGATAAAATTGTGAGTTGCTGCTTACTTCATGGCTGATGTACTTCAACGGGTAGTGATCGTAAAGCGCTGCAATTTCTCCCCCGAAGAGAAGCGTCCGCGATGCTGGGTTTAAAGCGCAACGTCAGCCTGCTGGTCGATTATGATTCCGCTTGGAGAACGAGTTCGCTGCCAGAGGCGAGCATCGGGAATTCCAACAGTCGCGGCCGAATGGAGGTCAAGTGAAGGTCTTCTTTGATGTCGATGGCGTGCTGATTGATGGCTGGCATGCCGATATTGCCCGTCGCAAGCCGTGGGATGCAACGGTCGAGGCCGACCTGGGCGTCGACCGCGATGCGTTTCAGCTCCTGTTCTTTGGCACGCCAGGCAACCGATCTGCCTCGCCGATGTTCGAATGCGTTACCGGACGTCGTGACCTGAAACAGGCCTTGGCGGCCATTCTTCCCGATGTCGGCTACAAGGGGAGCGTTGACGACTTCGTGCGCTACTGGTTCGAGAAGGACTCCAGGCTCGATCCCGATGTATTCGGAATAGTTCGGGAGCTCCGTGAGCGCGGCAGAGCCCAAATCTTCGTTGCGACCGGCCAAGAGCACTATAGAGCGGCGTACCTGTGGAACGAACTGGGTTTCTCCAGCCATTTCGATCGGCTATTCTATAGCGCCGAAATCGGCGTTCCAAAGAAGGACTTTCGCTTCTTTGAAGCTATCAACCGCGCTCTTGGAACTGAGCCGGGAGAGCGCCCGGTGTTCTTCGACGATCAGCCGGAAATTGTTGAACTCGCCAACCGTGCCGGCTGGGACGCGGCAATATTCACTTCGGTGCGGGATATTCAACAGCACCCACGCCTAAGGCACCTTTGGCCGTAGCCGAAGGGATTGCCCATCGATGCGCCGGCAACCTCGATCCACATTCGACAGGCCAGCGCGCACGATCGGGGGGGCGATTGCACGCGTTCTGGTCGACACGTGGCGAAGCACGTTCCTCGGTCTGCTTTCGGGCGAATTCTTGGAAGGCATGAGCTATGACCATAAATGAGAACGCCATGCCCGGCGATCGCCAGCCCGATGATCGCGTATTTTGTCGCCGCGATAGCATCGCCCGCCTATGTAGAAATGTATATGCCGACCTAGTTTGGTTTGTTGTAGAGTAATGAACAATGGAGCATCTTTGGAAACAGCTGCGGGCCATGAGAAATCGAAGGAATCGACGGCGGCAGAAGACAGGCGCGAGATCCTGAACATGTGCGGCCGCTTCGTCGAAATCCAGCACGATCTTAAATCAAGTCTGCGATCGCAGGCGGCACGAGCGATTTGCAATTTAAGCCCGTCATAGACCATGCGAATGGTGCTGGAGACCCGCACACTGACTTAAATGGACCGCCGAGGACACCAACAGTCTCCGAGTTTGCTACGGCTGAACCAATGTGCAACCGAGAATACGATGAAGATCGCCGCTCTTGCATCGGCTGGCATTCTGATGGCTGCTGCATCCGACGCCCAAGCGTCGAATGGCATCGACATTGAGCGGTGGTGCGAGAATGATCCTGCCGTCGCGCTGGCCTACATCGAAGGAGTTATCGATGCGTATGCGACGGTAGGTCCTCCGATTGACTATTGCCTATCAGAAGGCGCGACATACGGGGACGTTCGCGACGTCGTCTGCAGATGGGTCAGCAACTATCCAGAGGAGAGACACAGGGCAGGCGCTTTGCTCGTGCCTGTGGCGTTGCGCGAGGCTTGGCCCTGCAAGGGCTAGTTGATCGGCAAGCACAGGATCAGGCGAAAAGGAAATCGCCGCTCGAAACGTATTCGCAGCGCCGTTCGGACTCCTTCCCCACCCATGTTGCCGCTGGGAACCGATGATGTCCGGGCCTCTGCGCATGTCTCGGTGATTCCGTGCAAGACGCTTCGCGGGATGTTTCGTCGCTCGGTCATGGTGAGGTGCGGCCATCCACTGGCATGCCGGACACGTAATGCTCCTGCAGCCAGGGCGGCCCATCTGGGCGGCCGGTGGAGGGAGTTACCGTCGGCCATACGATGGTGCCAGGCCAGCTACGTCTCGCTGCAGTTTTCGACGTCGCCCGTTCCGGCAAGCGGGACGCGACAAGGCGATAGCGGCGTCAGAACCCAGGAGTTCAACCCTTCTCCTCGCTTGCTTCCGGGTGGGTTCCATCCGATACGGAGCCTGGATGAGGATCGCTAACGACCTTGTCGTCTTTGCCGTCTGTGTTTTCGATGGGCCTTTTAGGCGGCGATCGCCGCTTGCTTGTCTTCGATTCCGGTTTGGTCCGTTTCAAAGGCACCTCCTCTGGCATCAACGTCACTCCGCTGCAGTTGTCCAATAAATTAGGCTCGAAAACGTTCCGCCAAGAGGCGCCGGTATCTTCGAAGGTCGTTGTCGCTTGACCGCCACATTGGGAATGCGGCATCAGCTGCAACTGCGAGGAATGCCTTCGCCTGTATGGTGGCCGCAAGGCCCCACGCCGTGTGAGCCAGGCGATGATGGATTTGTGAGGCTGCCCCGCCTCTGAAGCTGCGGGAGCGGAGTCGGCTCGGTGACGAGAGCATGGCCCAGTTGCTGGAGGAGAGCGGCAGCTATCGCGTGCTTCTCAAGACAAGTCAGCGCTCGCGCGTGCGCATCTTCGCCGAACACAGCCGGTTCGACATGAAAAATCATCTAAAGCTTGGGGATATCGCTGGTCGGATGGCGACGGACGCCCGAAATCGTGGTGAATTGAAATCGACGAGGAGCAGCGTGCCGCGGAGCTCGCTTCCTCAATCGGAGATCAATGGGAAGAGGCGACCCACCCCTAAAAAGGCTGACGGCGTTTGATCGATACAAGGCCTGATCGGCATGACATTGACGAGCATGCCACGGCAGGCAGTTTGCTTAGGCTCGTTACCGCGATGGCGGTGCAGTCTCGAAAGGCGTGAGGAAGGGACAGCGGCAGCAGGATCACCGTCCGGCGTGCTCAAGGTTGGATCACTATGAAATCACCATGGAAATTCATTGTCCAACTGACGTCGCGTCGAGCGTCGGCAAAAGCGCAGGACAGTTCGACTGGCAATGACACCGATCCCAAGGCCCTCGAGAGCGAAGTGGAACATGTGTCCGCACTTCTACCCAGTTCGAATCTAGTTGATCAAGAGTCGAGTGCATCCGATGAGGGGAAAGGTGGTGACAGTGTTGCGCAGATAATAAGACCGCCGATCGATGATGCACAAGCTCACGCACCGGCGCGTCGTGAAGCTGACAATACGGTTGGCGAAGAGCCTTCGTTGGTACGAAAATACGCGGTAAGCACAAAGTCGCAAACGAAGGCACGGATTCAACGACGAGAACGTGGGGAGAAAGCCAACGCGCAGGTGGCTGCACAGACCCCTGTCACCGCACCGGATCGTCGAAGCATGCAACTCCCGTCTTCACGGGATCTGTTCTTTGATGAAGTGGCAACACTCGATGCAGAAATCAAAATGCTGAGGAGCCAGCTCGCTCAAAAGCTTCGTCTGCAGAACGTTCAGCTCAAGAAGATGCTCGAGCGCTTCGATGTTTCGTGAGCGTAACGACGCTCCGAGTCACGTCATTGAGACGACAGCTCGTAGCCTTTACTCGCCGTTGATCGGCACACTGCAGGCATAAGCCTAATATCAACCATCCGTAAAGCAGAACTCTTTTGCTTGAGTTGACTCTGTGGTGCTCTCAGCAGAAAACAGGCAATGACCACAGGAGGAAATTGTTGATGGCTGACGAAAGTAACACGGGACAGATTGCTGCAACTGAAGCGGCGAACGCAGAAGTGAAAGCACCGACGACCAAGAAGCAGAGGTCGGCACGGCGTCCAAAGACGGCTGCCGAACCAGTGCAAGCTTCATCAAAGGCGTTGGCCGCGAGACCCAGGAGGTATAGCGAACAGGAGAAGAGCGAGAAGCTCAGGCTGATTGAGACGCAAGTCCAAGGCAACAGTACCCTCAAAGACGCTATCAAGAGCGCCGGCATATCGGAGCAAACCTACTATCATTGGAAAGGCGCTGCGAAGGCCGTCAAGCAAAACGACACTAAGGGTATTAAGGGCACCAGGCCCGTGCCGGCCGGCGATGAGTTGGCAGACCTTGTCCAACTCGAAGAGGAAAACCAAAGGCTCCGCAAGCTACTGGCGGAGAAGTTGCGGGCGGAAAACGCCGAACTGCGCAAAAGACTTGAGCTGGATTGACTTAAAATTGCAGGCGTTGGTTCTTCAGCGGCCATCCGGTCCTGCGGTACGCCGGAAATAATTTGTCGATAGACCGGGCATAGCCGCGAATGGCCCCCTTTGACGGCTAGTGGCACGCATGTAAGCTGCGAAGTTGGCGACGCGAAGGACGCGGCGCCCGCTTCGGGTGCCGGGCAGTTGAAGTGTGCCGGAAGGAGCTGTATTTGTCCGCCAACAGTAGCGCCGATCGGCGTTGTTCTTTTTACGGCACTCAGGGATCTAGAGAGTATATGAAAACGCCACAGCGGAGTTTCGTTGTCGAATTCAAATCGGGGCGGCGACAGTCAAAAACTCGGACGAATTCCATCTGGGGGGACACTGACCTTAAGGCAGTGGCCCGCGAAGTAGAAGACAAGGTCCCGCATCTTTTCAAGTCAGATGAAGCACCGGGAACTCCTGAAGCAGATGACGCGGCTCCAACTGCTCCCGTGACTGGAAATTTCGCGAACGAACCCGCAGGCGATGACATTTCTGAGCAAGCAGCGCCAGCGTCGGCCGACGGTACGGAAATCGATATCGCGAAGCAGCATGAGTCCGATTGCCCGGCTACCGAAGCTGTTGCGCAAGTGCAGGACAGTCAGCAGACATCGCAGCCGACAACAACTTCAAAGCGCACACCTCGAAAGCGCGTCGGCCGGCGCCCTACCCACGCGACTACGCATAGCTCAATGGCGGCACTCGAGGATTCCAAGACTGCCGCGGATCCGATCTCGTTCGACGAAGTGGCCGTCCTTGATGCTGAAAACAAGCGGCTTAAGCGGCTGTTGGCCGAACAACTTCAGAGAGAGAACCTGCAGCTCAAGAAAATGCTTGAGCGGTTCGAGGTCACCTGAAGACACCATGGCATGGTTGCGAAGGGGTTGGGGGCTTAGATGCCGGTAGCTCCGGCTCAAGCTTAGCAAAACCAGGCGTCGGTGAGCGGCGCCACACAGGCTATTTCAACTGGAGCTTCTAGGATGTAGTCTGGAAGGCCGGGTCTGTCAGGCCGCTGCCTCCCATCCGTCCCGAATGTGACGGTATCCATCCCGGTAGACCTCTTCGGGGGTCTCGGAGAAATCGCGCCAGACCTTGGTTGCGGCCGCAAGGTCTTTCAATGCGCGGCCGAAGGCCTCGATTGTCAGCCAGCCGTCATAGCCGCTCGCACGGATTTCCTTGAAGGTCTCCGGCCATGGAATGTTGCCACGGCCCGGCACCCCGCGGTCGTTCTCCGAGATGTGGACATGAACAATGCGGTCCGCATTGTGGGTGAAGGCCCCTACGGGGTCGGCTTCTTCGATATTGCTGTGGAAGGTGTCGTACATGGCCCGAATATTCGGATGCCCGATCGCATCAATATGGGCAGCAAGGTCGTCCATTGTGTTGACGAGATAACACTCGAAGCGGTTCAGCGCCTCAAGCGCAACGGTGACACCGCGCTGAGCGGCATGATCGCCGATCGTGCGCTGCGAGGAGATGGACCGCCTCAGTTCTGCGGCGGTGGGCCCGGTACCGGAGAACTGGCCGAGCGTAGAATGCAGTGGACCGCTTAACGTGTGCGCGCCGAGGGCGGCCGCGCAGTCGATAGCCCATTGCATGTAAGCGATGCCGCGCTTGCGTGTCGCACTGTCAGGCGAAATCAGGTTCATGGAAGGGTCGCTCATGGCAGACACTGCGGTGCGCTCCAGACCTATGCGATCGAGCAATGCGCCAAGGCGGCGGTACTCGTCCGGAGCGCCCTCGAAGATCGGTATCTCTACCCCGTCGAAGCCGGTCGCCCTGATGTCCCGGAGTAGCCTTTCATGTTTCCGGCCGACGCTCGTCGTCCACAGAAACATGCACATACCGATCTTCATGGTTCCATCCTCCCGTTTCTCACTGCCGCGGTAACGCCTCCCACGCTGATCGCGATCTGGTAATACCAAATGCGGCGATCTGGTCAAGTTAGCAACGTCAATGATTTCGGACAGAAGCGCTACGATACGCCGCGAACTCGTATAAAAGTCCAGAAATGCGAGGTTACGCAAGCGGCTTGCCGGCAGAGGTAATTTGGGATAGACCTTCTACGAAGCATAATTGGCCAAACCAGAATAGGTTCGGTCGGAGTGGAGGAGATGCCCCGGCACCCTCGAGTGCCGCGGCAGTAACGATGGTTTTGGGAGGACGTTTATGCACCTTTCGACGCACAACTGGATGCGGGCGGAGCCTCTCGCCGTCACGCTGAAACGCATCAAAAAGTACGGCTACGAGAGCATCGAGATTTCAGGCGAGCCGGCCCAGTATGACTTCAAGGACACGCGCGCACTGCTCAAAGAACACGGCATTCGCTGCTGGGGCGCGGTGACGCTAACGCTCGGCGAGCGCAACCTCGCAGCCAAGGATGAGGGCCAGCGAGCAAAGTCGGTGGATTACGTGAAGAGTGTTATAACGATGGTGAGTGAGCTTGAAGGCGAGATCGTCACCCTTGTACCTGCGACCGTCGGCAAGGTTGTTCCGGATGGCACCGAGGAGGAAGAATGGCAGTGGGTCGTGGATGCGACGAAGGAGTGCTTCGCTCACGCCCGGGGAAAGGGCGTCCGGCTGGCGATTGAACCGCTCAACCGGTTCGAGACTTATCTCTTCAACCGCGCTGCCCAAGCGCTCGCGCTAGCCGACGCAGTTGATCCCGATTGCGGCGTTTGCCTCGATGCTTTTCACCTCAACATCGAGGAGGAGGACATGTACGACGCGATCAGGCTTGCGGGAAACCGGCTTTTCGATTTCCATGTGGCGGACAACAACCGCTTTGCGGCGGGCCTCGGTCATCTCGACTGGCCGAAGATCGTCGCCACTTTGAAAGAGATCGGATACGACGGCGCGCTCACCAATGAGTTCGTGGCTCCGGTAGACCGCACGCCAGCGGCGAAATACCGCGATATGGTCGAGCGCAATCCGGTCGATATCCCCCCGGAGCAGCTCAAATTCATCCAGGACCACGGATCGAGCTTGCTAACTGAGAAGTTCTACGATGACCAGATGCGGATCACCGCAGAGACCATCCTGCCGCTGATCAAGTGAGGGACGGGTCCCGAGTATGCCCCTGCGGCCGGCGTGCTGCGGGGTTGGGAGGCGAAATGCGTATCAAGACCGTCCAAGCCTGGTGGGTTCGCATACCTATCGAAGCCAATCGGCAGCATCGCAGCGATTTTGGTCGCCTGACAACCTTCGACGCGGCGATCCTGCGCATAGAAACAGATGACGGGATCGTGGGGTGGGGCGAGGGCAAGAATGCTGCGGGCAGCGCGGGTACTTACGGCACCCTCGTTCACATGCTCAACTATGAGGTGGGTCCGAGGCTCGTCGGTCGCGACGCCGCCGATATCTCCGCCATCTGGGAGATGCTTTACAATGGCGTGCGCCACGAAACGGCGGCGGTGTCAGGTCATGCTATGCCGGAGCTCTCACGCCGGGGCCTCTCGATCGCCGCGATCAGTGCCGTCGACATCGCATTGTGGGACATCCTTGGCAAATCGCTGGGCGTGCCGGTATGGAAGCTGCTCGGCGGGCGTAAAGCGGATCGGCTGCCTGCTTATGCTTCCGGCGGGTGGGAAAGTGCCGAAAAGATCGGCGCCCAACTTCAGTCCTACCTTGCCAGTGGCGGTTTCAAGGCGGTCAAGATGAGGGTCGGCGCGATGGACCGCGCACCGCATGTCTCGGCGGCCCGCGTGCGTGCTGCCCGGAAGGCGCTTGGCCCCTCGGTGGATATCATGGTCGATGCGCATGGCACCTATACGGTTGCCGACGCGAAACGTTTCATCCAGCTCGTCCGGGATTGCGATCTTGCCTGGTTCGAGGAGCCGGTGATCGCAGACGATAAGGCCGGCATGGCGGAAGTGCGCGCCGCTGGAAATGTTCCGATCGCAGCCGGCGAGAGCGAGGCCACTCGCTTCGCTTTCCGCGACCTTGCGGTGCTGCGATCAGCCGATATTTTCCAGCCCGATCCGGCGTTCTGCGGTGGCATTACGGAGGCCATGCGCATCGGCGCGATCGCCAGTGCCTTCAACCTCCGTCTTGCCCCGCATTTGTGGGCCGGTGCCCCGTGCTTCTTCTCTGGTCTGCACGTCTGCGCGGCCTCCCCGGCAAGCTTCGTCATCGAATACTCGGTCGGCGCGAATCCGATGATCCACGACCTCGTCGAAGAGACTGTCGCCGTGAGAGACGGGATGCTAGAGATTCCCGATAAACCCGGCTTGGGATTTACGATAAAGGAGCGCGTCCTGGAGACTCATGCGCAAAGACTGTAATTATGAAAGAAAACAATTTGCTTTCGGACCTGGCGGCCCATCTATTTTCAACTTCGAGCGGCAGTGGACGAACACCTTCGGAGCGGGAGCTCGCCGAGCACTTCGCCGTCAGCCGGGGACAGCTCCGGGAGGCACTGGCAATCCTGGAAGCCATGCGCATTGTGGAGCGCCGGCCAAAGTCGGGTATCTATCTGACGACGACGGAGGCGAGTGTCGAGGCCATAGCACTCTTCGCGCGCGCTGGCGTGCCACTGGACCCGATCGTGATCTACGAGACGGTGGAACTCCGCAAGATCCACGAAATCAAGGCTGCGGAGCTCGCCTGCGCGCGGGCGACGGAGGAGAACTACGAACGGCTGCGCGAAATTCTCGCCGCTTCCGAGGCGAAGATCGCTGCAGGCGAGGGCCTCGCGCGCGAAGATAGGGACTTCCATCTGGAGATCGTGCGGGCGACGAAGAACAGCGTGTTCCACCGGATCTGCAGCGTCTATTATACCATGGGCGAACAGCGACTGCCCATCTACTTTGCTGATATCGCCCGCAGCCGCCGCTCGCATGAAGAACATATCCGTATCTACGAGGCGCTGCTCGCACGCGACGGCAATCTCGCCCAAGCTTTGATGAACGCGCATCTTCAGGGCGCGGAAAGCTATTGGAAGGGCCTCATCGGCGGGCCTGCGACAGCCGCGGAGTAGTCCCCGGTCGGCAATGAGGAGGACGATGAGTTTCATTTTCTCGACCCATCGCCTGCACCCCGACGCCGAAGCTATGCTGAAGGCGGCGGGTGATCTCCGCGTCGCGTCCGCCCCCGATCCAGAGACGTTGCTTCGTGAAGGTGAGGGCGCGGAGATTGTCATCGTGCGCGCGCCGATACCGCCGGCCTTCTTCGGAAATGTACCGGCCCTGCGCGCCGTAGTCCGGCATGGTGCGGGGCTCGACATGATTCCCTATGACGCGGCCACGGCCGCCGGTGTGCTTATCGCCAACGTGCCGGCCGTCAACGCGCCGACTGTTGCGGAGCACGTCTTCATGGTGACGCTTGCGTTGCTGCGCCAGTTCCGTCCTATGGACCGCGATCTCAGAAACATGGGTTGGAGTGCTGGGCGAGCCCACTGCGACCGAGCACTTGATCTCGCCGGCCGCATCATGGGCGTCATCGGCATGGGCAATGTGGGAAAGGCGGTCTTCCGGATCGCGAAGTACGGGTTCCAGCTGGAGGTCGTTGCGAATAGCCGCTCGCCGGAAAGCCTGCCGAACGGTGTCCGGTTTCTCTCGGTCGACGATCTGGTTTCGACGGCTGATATCGTCGTTCTCTGTTGCCCGCTCAGGCCCGAGACGACCGGGCTTCTAAGCCGCGAGCGAATTGCGCGCATGAAGCCGGGCGCGATCCTCGTCAACGTGTCGCGCGGTCCGGTCGTGGATGATGGTGCGTTGATCGAGGCGCTAGAGATGGGGCGTATCGGCGGCGCTGCCCTTGACGTGTTCTCTACACAGCCCCTCCCGTCCGAGCATCCCTACTTCCGGCAGGACAATGTGATCCTGACGCCTCATCTCGCCGGTATTACAGAGCAAAGCATGATGCGCATGGGAATAGGAGCTGCGGCCGAAGCGATCCGCGTCATGGAAGGGGGATTGCCCGTTAACCTCCGCAACCCTGAGGTCGTGGAACATTACAGGCGGCGGTTCCCGGCATAGGGCTTCGTCCATTCCGGATGGACGCGTCCCTGGTGGTCATGTGAATGACGGGCAAGCGGGCGGGAAGTCACGTCCAGGATGGACTCGGTCTTTTGTCGTCAATGACGCCTCGGCCGGCATGGCGCAGGCTCATCCCGCTTCCGCCGTCGAAGAGCACGACCTTTTCCGGATTCCAGGAGAAGCGAACAGACTCCTCGATCTCGAGGTCGGTCTGAGCTGGCACCGTCGCTTGCAAGAAGTGGTTGCCTGTACGAAGCGTGATGATCTTTTCGACCCCATGGTTCTCGACGTCGTGCACGCGGGCCTCGCCGGGTGCGCCGCTTTCGAGGAAAAGATCCTCAGGGCGGATGCCGAAGGTCAGGGGCCGTCCGTCAAGCGCAGCGCCTAGCGCGGCGTCAAAAGGCAAGCGGTAGCCTTCGTCCGCGATAGCCTCGCTGGCCGCGAGCTTGCCGGAGATCAGGTTCATCGGCGGCGATCCGACTGCACGTGCAACGAACGTGTTGACTGGATTGCGATAGATTTCCTGTGGGGTGCCTGTCTGAACGAGCTGGCCGTTGTTGAGCACGCCGATCTTGTCGCCCATCGACATGGCTTCGATCTGATCGTGGGTGACGAAGAGAAAGGTTGCGCCGAGATTCATCTGAAGGTTCTTGAGTTCAGTGCGCAGCGCCTCGCGCAGTTTGGCGTCGAGGGCGGAAAGGGGCTCGTCCATCAGAAAGACGCGCGGCTTACGCACGATGGCTCGGCCGATGGACACGCGCTGCATCTCGCCACCCGATAGTCGGTCAGTCTTGCGGTCGAGCAGATGCTCGATGCGGAGCGTCCTCGCGACACGGGCGACACGCTCCTTGATCTCGGCCGGTTCGACACGCCGGATGCGAGACTTCAGCGGAAATTCGAGATTCTCGCGGACGGTATAGCGCGGATAGAGCGAATACTGCTGCAGCACAAGCGCCACGTCGCGCTCGGCGGCGCCCCAGTCGGCGACATCCTCACCGTCGATGAAGATCTGTCCGCCCGTCGGCTTTTCGAGCCCGGCAATCAGCCTGAGGGTCGTCGTCTTGCCGGCGCCCGTCTCGCCGAGCAGCACGAAAAACTCTCCGTCGGCAATCTCGAAACTGAGATCCCTCAGGGCGGTGTGGGTACCGAAGGTCTTGGTGATGCCTTTGAGTTCGATATGCGCCATCAGAGCCTGATCCCGAAAGATGTGCCAGTCGAGCTGTCGAAGAAATGCGCCTGAGCCGGATCTATGCGAGCCCAGACGGCCTCGCCGGGTCGGGGTACGAAACCACTTTTTGTCCGCGCGCGCAGCATCTGATCGCCAACCTGCAGGTCTATGATGTCATGCGAGCCGAGCGGTTCGATGATATGGGCCTCGACGGGCACGAAGCCCTCACGTGCTTCCCTCGACACGAGAACCCCTTCAGGTCGTACGCCGAGGGTGAGATTTCCGTTTCGAGCCCCAGCGACAGCGAGCTGGGCCGTGAGACTCGACGGAAAATCGAAGTACGTTGGAGCACCTCGCACCACGACGCGCGCATGCCCCGCGTCCTCGGAAACCGTCACGTCAGACATGTTCATTACCGGACTCCCGACAAACTGCGCGACGAACATGTTGGCAGGACGAGCGTAGACCTCATGAGGGCTGCCGACTTGCTGCAGCACACCTTCGTGCATAACGACAATGCGATCGGCGAGGGACATTGCCTCTACCTGGTCGTGGGTCACGTAGATCGTTGTCGAGCCCTGTTTGATGTGAAGTCGCTTGATTTCAGCGCGCATCTCTTCGCGGAGCTTCGCGTCAAGCGCGCCGATCGGCTCATCCATAAGCATCGCCTTGGGACGCCGGACGAGTGCCCGACAGATCGCCACGCGCTGCATGTCGCCGCCGGAAAGAGCGGAGGGCTTTTTGGTGAGCAGATGGGTGATCTGGAGCGTTTTTGCAACCGCCTGAACCTCGCGCTCGATATCCGTAGGGTTGCTGCGCGTGGCGCGGAGCGGGAAGGCGATATTCTCGAAGACCGTCATGTGCGGGTAGAGCGAGAAGGACTGGAACACAAAGGCGATGTCTCGGTGCGACGCCTTTATGTGCTGCACCGGCTGACCGTCTATGAGGATGTCGCCTTCATCGATCGTTTCGAGCCCGGCGATCGCGCGTAGAGTGGTCGTCTTGCCGCAGCCGGACTGGCCAAGCAGAACAATGAACTCGTTGTCGGCGATGGTGAGATTGAGGTCCTTGATGACCTGAACGGCACCAAAGTGCTTCTCAATCCCGCGTAATTCAATCTGCGTCATGGCCTGCTCTCGTCAGCTTTCTGTTCCGGCGGGACCTTCGACGTGATCATGAAGGCAATCAGCCCAACTAACGTCATCGTCAGTCCATAGCGATGAAGGAACAGGTTCCACGGCTGGCACAGCGCTATGATCCCGAATATCATCAGGAGCTGCGCGCCTGGCGCCAGATACTTCTGATTTATGGCACGAAACGTCATTTGCGGATCGCTCCGAAGCTCATGCCGCGCAGGAGATGGTTCCTGAGCAGGAAGGTGAAGATTGCGACCGGTAGCAGGAACAGGAAGGTACCTGCGGCGATGACGGTCCAATCCGGAAGGCCAGAGCCGACCTGGCTTGGGATGAAGGGCGGTGCCGTTTGAGCGCGCCGGTTCGTCATGATCAGCGCGAAAGCATATTCATTCCACGCTGTGATGAAGCAAAAGACGGCGGTCGCGGCGATCCCTGTGGCGGCCTCTGGCAGCACAATCTTGAAGAAGGCTTCCAAGCGCGTGTAGCCGTCGACGAGCGCCGCTTCCTCGTATTCCTTCGGAATCTCGTCGATGAAGCCCTTCATCAGCCAGACCGAGAAGGACAGATTGAAGGCGGTGTAGAGGATGATAAGACCCCAGTGAGTGTCGTTCAGCCCGACAGCCCGGTACATCAGGAACATGGGGATCGCCACGACCACGGGCGGCAGCATGCGTGTCGATAAAATGAAGAACAACAGGTCCGCTTCGCCCTTCACTTTGAAACGCGAGAAGCCGTAGGCCGTGAAGGTGCCCATTCCGACGGCGAGCACCGTAGAGGTGATCGCCACGATGAGCGAATTCATGAAGCGGTTGGGGTAGCCGGATAACTGCACCTCACCGCGTCCCGAACGTACGACCTTTTCCCCCCCGTCGAAGACCAGCCGTTCCCACCAGGGAGCGGCAGCATAGTCTTCGGGCTCTGGTGCTGACCGCAATTGAGAGCGCTTGGTGAAGAGCTTGACGAACGGCGAGATCTCCGGCTCGAAGATGACCGTCGGAGGGATGGTCGTCGCGAGGTTGCGCGGCTTGAAGGCCGTAGACGTGATCCAATAGATCGGTGCGAGGAACAGCAGCGTGATTACGAGCACGGCGGCGATCGCTACCCGGTTCAGCGCGCGCTCGGAGCGAGTTTGGACAGCCGCCATCTCAGCGCTCCTTCACCCTGTTGAGATATTTGACGTAAATGTTGGTGATCGCGAGCACCATGATCAGCACGATGTAGGCGAGTGCGCAGGACCGCCCGGTCTGCCATTCCTGAAACGCCATTTTGTAGAGGCGGATCGAGATCACCTCCGTGGTCGGTTGGCTGGTGAGAATGTAGGCGAGATCGAAAGTCTTGAAAGCCTCCATCGTGCGAAAGATGATTGCGATCATGAGTATCGGCGCAACGAGCGGCAGAGTGATACGGAAGAACGTGTAGAACGGTCCCGCTCGGTCAATGGCAGCCGCCTCGTAAAGGTGCCTCGGTACGGCCGAGAGGCCTGCGAGCGAGAGCAACATCACGAAGGGTGACCACATCCAGATGTCGGTGATTGCGACGGCGTAGAGTGCCATTTCGGGATTCGCCAGCCACTCGAAAGAGCCGAGGCCGAGCGCGTAGTTGATGATGCCGAAGGAAGGATCGTAGAGCAGCTTCCAGAAGAGCCCGACCACCGCCATCGACAACATCATCGGCAGCAGAAGCAGTGTCGTGATGAGACCCTTGAAGGGGATTTCACGGTTGAGCAGCATCGCCGTGCCAAAACCGACGGCGACTTGACCGGCAACCGACACGATCACGTATTTCGCCGTAATTGCGAAGTTCGCCCAGATGAAGGGGTCGTTCAACAGTTCCCGGTAGTTCTGCAGGCCGACGAAGGTGGCCGGCGCGTTCGTCGAAGCACGAAAGTCGGTGAACGAATAGCCGAGCGAGTAGATCAACGGGAAGATGTTGAAGACGATCAGGAACAGGATCGTCGGAATAATGAAAAGATTGCGAATTTTGATGTCGCTCAAGCCGCGCGAAGCAGCGCGCGACTTCGAATCCAACGATGTCATAACCACGGTGGCCAATGTGCTCCTCCTCCCAGAGCCGACGCCGGGCGCACTTGCGCCATCTGTTGCGTATTGCCTGAGCGCGGCGCCGCGTCCGGCGCGAGCCCTGTCCGGTGCCAAGTTGAAGAGCGGGAGGGAGCCGGGCACCCACCCGCGTGTCGTTCGTTATTGGCGGCCGTACTTCTTGAAGGTCGCGTTCCAGTCCTTGGCGAGAGCGTCGAGCGCCTCCTTCGCTGTCCCCTGGCCGGCCGTCACATAGGGATAAATGCGTTGGTTCATCTGGATCAGCAGCTCGGCATATTCGGGCGTTGCCCAGAAGTCCTTCACTCTGAACATGGTCTCGTAGAATGCCTTGTTGTAGGGCGTGGCGTTTTGGAACTCTTCGGACTCCAATACCTTAGCGCTTGCCGTGTAACCGCCGAGCTCGGCCCAGCGCTTCTGTGTCTCGTCCTTGACGAACCACTCAAGGAATTTCATCGCCTCTTCCTTGTTCTCCGAATAGGAGACGATGGAGATGCCCTGGCCTCCGAGAGCGGCATACTGGTCGCCCTCCGGGCCGGCCGGGTTGGCAAAGAAGCCGGTGACCTTCGCGTTCGGGTTTGATGCTTCGTTGACCAGCGCCGGGAAGAAGGCGAAGTAGTTCATGCTCATCGCCGCCAGATTTTCGGTGATCGCCTGGTTGTTCTCGACGAAGAAGGACTTTGCCCAGCCAGGAGGGGTGAAACCGTAAAGCTCGCGGTAGGCTTCCAAAGCCTTGACGTTCTTCTCCGAGTTGATGATCCCGTCGACCTTGTAAGTGCTGTAGTCTCCGAGTTCTCCTCCGAAAGAGAAGATGGCGTTCTCCACGCCCATAACGAGGCCGTCATAGGAGTTATCGGTGTAAATCGCGATGCCGTAGCGCTTCTGGTCCGGACGATGGAAGAACTCGGCGATGTCGCGCAACTGCTTCCAGTCCTTGGGCGGAGCGAGATCATAGCCATACTTCGCCTTGAAGGCTTCCATCTCCTTCGGGTCCTCGAACCAGTCCTTGCGGTATGACCACCCGACAGCGTCGCCCTCGGCAGGGATCGACCAGTACTTGCCGGAGTTCGCAGGATATTCCGAGTAGTACTTCACCGTGGCTGGTGCCATCACCTCGTTTAGCTTGTGCTGATTGAAGAACTCGGTGAGGTCGACGTAGTGGCCGGCCTCCGATGCGGCGCCGATCCACTGTGAGTCGCCGACGACCATGTCATAGGCCGAGCCCTTGGCGTTGAATTCGGTAAAGGCCTTCGTTTGAAAGTCGGCCCATGGAGTCGTTTCGACCGTGACCTTCACGCCGGTCTCGGCCTCGTATTCGTTTACAAGCTCCTGGAGATAATTGGCCGGGTCCCATTCGGCCCAGAAAATCGTCAGTTCTTGTGATTGCGCGGAAGTCCCGCAGGCGAACATAAAGCTGATACCAGCCACCAGACCGGCCACTGTCTTGCGCATAATATTCCTCCCCTTTTGTGTATCCCGCCCCGCCTTTTCCACGGCGGTTCGTCTGTCAAATCCTCCTGATTGGCGCTTCTGCGGCGGGTCCTCCTCCGACCCTCCCGGCCTGGGACAGATATTAAGCCCAAGCGAACGCAGCACCAATCTGGTATTACCAAATCTCACGAGCGTCAAGGTCACTGTTTCCTCGCCATTGCCGCAGGCCACCGCTCGCAATGCCGGGATTGTTACGGAATTAAAACTGCATGCCTTACCCCCAGTTCAACCAGGAATGAGTTGTCCATAAGTCGTCATCCACGCGCATTATCTAAATTGGTCAAACCAGTTCCTCGAGTCGGCGAGAATGCGCGAGATCATGTCGCGGATTGCGCATCGCGGACCGCCGCCTCGACCAAGGCTGCCGCCGCCCATTCTGCAACCGCTTGTGCACGTTCGGACGAGAGGCCCCAAATATCCTTCAGCACGACCAGCACCTCGACACCGAAAACAAGCGAGAGCGCCTGAGCCAACTGCTCGCGGGCCTCAGCCGGCACCTTGCCCTCGAGTGGCACGGTGACTTGTCGAAGGAGCTCGACGCGGTGCCCTCGCGTGAGCTGTGGTTCGTTACCAAGCGTGCCTGCCTGCCGCTGCGCCCACTGATCGAGCGAGAGCTTCAGTGCAGCCTTGAACGTCGCTTCGAACTCGTCGATGCGCGGCATGGCAGTTGCGAGCAGATCGCCAACGCGGGTGAGCGCATCGGGCGCCTCGGATCTCCAGTCGAGGATCGGGCCGAGCGCCTCGTGCACCACCGCATGAACCAGCGCCGCCTGGCTCGGAAAGTATCGGTAGGCCGTGGCGCGCGAAACTTCGGCGGCTTCCGCGACCTCACTCACCGAGGGGGTTATACCGGACTGCATCAACCGTGTGGCGGTATCCAACATGAGTTTGCGTGTGCGGGCTCGGGGACCGCGTTCAGCGCGTGCGACGGATTCGCTCTGTTGACGTGAGACATCCATGTCTTTACGATACGCGCATCTCATAATTTTGCAAGTGGCGACAAACCGGTCGAAATAAGGCGACCTTCAAGGCAGAGGAGGGCCAGGGTCGCCGGGGAGGAGAGATGAAGCGCATCTACGTCGTCGGCACGGCCGACACGAAGGGGGAGGAACTCGTTTATCTTGCGTCCTGCGTCGAGGCAGCGGGCGGCCAGCCTGTTTTGGTCGATGTCGGCACGCGTCGCCCAACGGTTGTGGTTGATATCTCCGCCGAAACCGTGGCCGCGGCGCATCCGGGCGGTGCCGCCGCGGTGCTTTCCGTCGACGATCGGGGAACAGCGATTGCTGCGATGGGCGAGGCCTTCGCGAGGTTCCTTCCCGCCCGGGACGACGTCGCCGGCGTGGTGGGCATGGGTGGCGGAGGCGGGACGTCGATCATCACCGCCGGCATGCGCAGGCTGCCGCTTGGGTTACCGAAGGTCATGGTTTCGACGCTCGCGTCCGGCGACGTGGCACCTTATGTTGACGTCTCAGACATCATCATGATGCCGTCGGTTACCGACATGGCCGGGCTCAACCGCATGAGCCGCGTCATACTAAAAAATGCGGCAGAGGCGATTACCGCCATGGCGAACAGGCCGGCAGACGAAACGGCCGCGAAGCCCGCTCTCGGCCTGACCATGTTCGGCGTGACGACGCCCTGTGTGACTGCGGTCGTTGAACGACTGAAGGCCGATCATGACTGTTTGGTTTTCCACGCCACAGGCACCGGTGGACGAGCAATGGAGAAGCTTGCGGACAGCGGGCTTCTATCGGGTGTGCTCGACATCACGACGACGGAGGTGTGCGATCTTCTCTTCGGCGGCGTGTTGCCGGCGACCGAGGATCGTTTCGGCGCAATTGCGCGCACCGAATTGCCCTATGTCGGCTCCGTCGGGGCTTTGGATATGGTCAATTTCTGGGCGCCAGAGACGGTGCCGGAGCGATATTCCGGCCGGCTCTTGTACCGCCACAATCCAAACGTCACGCTCATGCGCACGACTCCGGAGGAATGCGCCGCGATCGGAAGGTGGATTGGCGCAAAGCTGAACCTCTGCAGCGGACCTCTCCGGTTCCTGATCCCGGAGCGAGGCGTGTCGGCACTGGATATCGAGGGCGGCGCCTTCTTTGATCCTGCGGCGGATGCGGCGCTCTTCGAGGCATTGGAAGCCACCGTCGATAGAAATGACCGGCGCCGCATCGAACGCCTTCCGCTCCACATCAACGATCCGCAGTTCGCCGAGGCCGCAGTCGCCGCCTACCGAGACATTGCCAACTCTGAAAGAGACACCGATGCCACTAATCCCCCGCAAGACCATTCTTGAAAAGTTCCACGGCATGATCGCCGCCGGCAAGCCGATCATCGGAGGTGGGGCCGGAACGGGGATTTCGGCCAAGGCCGAGGAGGCCGGGGGCATCGACCTGATCATCATCTATAACTCCGGCCGTTACCGAATGGCGGGCCGCGGCTCGGCGGCCGGTCTGCTCGCCTATGGAAATGCCAATGAGATCGTCAAGGAAATGGCCTTGGAGGTGCTGCCGGTCGTTAGGGCGACACCGGTACTCGCCGGCGTCAACGGCACCGACCCATTCGTTTTCATGCCCCAGTTTCTCGCGGAACTGAAGGCCATGGGCTTTTCCGGCGTACAGAATTTCCCCACCATCGGCCTCTTCGATGGACGGATGCGGCGGAGCTTCGAGGAGACGGGGATGGGCTATGGTCTCGAGGTGGACATGATCGCCGAGGCCCACCGGCTGGATCTGCTGACGACACCCTATGTCTTCAACGAGGAAGAAGCGATCGCGATGACGAAGGCGGGCGCAGACATCGTCGTCGCTCATATGGGCGTTACCACGGGAGGTGCGATCGGCGCCACTTCCGCGATCTCGCTCGACGACTGCGCGAGCGAAATCGACGCGATAGCGGCTGCCGCGCGCTCGGTACGCAAGGACGTCATTGTGCTCTGCCACGGGGGGCCGATTTCGATGCCGGAGGACGCACGGTACATCCTGGATCGTTGCCCAGGCTGCAATGGTTTTTATGGAGCAAGTTCCATGGAACGCCTGCCTGCCGAGGTGGCGATCCGCAAGCAGACGGAAGAGTTCAAGGCGCTTGCCATCGGTACGGTGGTCTGAAGCGAGCAAGATGCGGAGGAGGCCGCGGCATGGCAAAGGACAAATATTTTCTCTACCCGATTGATGTTGACAGCTTCGGCTTCGACTGGGGCCGGCTTGCGCTGACGGTCGCGCCGGAGGTGAACGGGGCCGAGCGCTTCTCGGGCGGTGTGGTGGATTTGCCGAGCGGCGAAGGGCATGCGCGTCACAATCATCCGGGAGCCGAAGAGATCATTTTCGTCATCTCGGGAGAGGGGGAGCAGATGGTGGAGGACGAGAACGGCGATCCGGTGACGCGGAGGGTTGGACCCGGTTGCACTATCTATGTACCGGAAAGCCGGTTCCACTCGACGAGGAACACGGGTCCCGGTCCGATGCAGCTTTTCGTGGTCTATTCACCGGCAGGCCCCGAGCGCGCGCTTCGGGATCTGCCGGATTTCCGTCTAATCCCGCCCGGTACCTGAGGGCGCACGACAACGGCTTTGTGGGAGAAATTCCGTGGACATCAGCCCAAGACAAACGCTGGCGGCGGGGGCCCCCTTCGATGCGGCGAAACTCGACAAGCTCATGGAGGAGGCGGGCATCGACGTTCTGCTCGCCACATCCAAGCACAACACGCAGTACCTGCTTGGCGGTTACAAGTTCATCTTCTTCGCCGCAATGGATGCGATTGGCCACAGCCGCTATCTGCCGATCGTCGTTTATGAGAAGGGCTCCCCCGATCACTCGGCATATATTGGCAACCGCATGGAAGGGGGAGAACACCAGAACAACCCCTTCTGGACACCCGCCGTTCATACGGCGACCTGGGGTACACACGACGCAGCAGCGCTTGCGGTCGAGCACCTGAGAAAGATCGGCAAGGCCGGTGCTCGCATCGGCGTCGAACCGCCCTTCCTGCCGGCCGATGCGCGGGATCTGTTGGCTTCTCGCCTTGAAGGTGCGCGTTTCGTGGACGCGACGCATACGCTCGAGCGACTGCGCTCGATCAAGACACCGCAGGAGCTGGAGAAGCTCAAGGTTGCCTCCGAACTGATCACCGATTCCATGCTCGCCACCATCGCGGCTGCACGAGAGGGATCCACCAAGGGCGAGATCATTGAACGACTGAGGCGAGAAGAGACCAATCGCGGGCTGCATTTCGAGTATTGCCTGCTGACCCTGGGTGCTAGTCACAACCGTGCGGCCTCGCCGCAGGCATGGGCGAAGGGTGAGGTGCTTTCGATTGATTCGGGTGGCAACTACCAGGGCTATATTGGTGACCTTTGCCGGATGGGCGTGCTTGGCGAGCCCGACGCGGAGCTCGAGGACCTGCTAGCTGAAGTCGATGCGATCCAGCAGGCAGCTTTTGCCAGGATCAAGGCCGGGGCGAGAGGCAGTGAGATGATTGCTTCGGCGGAAAAGGTTATGAAAAGCTCGCCTTCGGCCGCGTTTACTGACTTCTTCTGCCACGGCATGGGGCTTATCAGCCACGAAGCACCGTTCCTGATGACCAACCACCCGGTCGCCTATGAAGGCGTAGATGCGGATCGGCCCCTGGAGGCACGCATGGTCATTTCCGTCGAGACGACGATGCTTCATCCGCAACGCGGTTTCATCAAGCTCGAGGATACGCTCGCCGTCACGAAGGACGGATACGAAATGTTTGGCAACAGAGGGCGCGGTTGGAACCCTGGGGCGGTTTAGCGAGCGGCGAAACTGCTGCGAAAGAAGGGCGCACGATGGTGTGCCGAGCTGGTATCAGATGTGGTAGATCTCGGTGCCAGCCCTTTGCCGACACCATCATGCCGTCGGCAATGACCCGGTTGGGGGCAGGTCGATACGGGTGCCGCCAACCATTGTGACGTGCGGCTCGCTGGCGCTGAGAGCGCCGTGCCGCCCACGACATCGACGACGATCAGAATTCGTTCGCCGTGGCAGATCGTGAATAATCGTACGCAGGCGATGCTGATGACGCGAAGCTCGTGGTCCAATCGCCATTGCAGCAGCGGTCCGGCGCCGCTGCGGGCTCAAGAGAAGTCGCGCACGCCCCGCGCGATTTGGATGACGGAAGCGGCAGGGCGCGATCTTGGGCGCCTCCGCCTTCCGTTCTGCGTGTCTTTATTCAGCCGCTCCGATCTTGGCGGACTTAAGCTGCACTTCACGACGCGAGCGTGCCCAGGATTCGCCGCCTAGATTGGCCTCGACTTGCGGCTTACGATTTTGGTGTGACGCTGTCAGGTGGCTCCACACAAGCCGTCGGGCTTCGTGTACCCGGCGACCTTGATGAGTGCGCGCTTCATAGCTTCTAGGAAGAGGTCTACGTGCTCGGCTTTGCAAACGAGTGGAGGGCGCACCTTGAGCGCATCCTCATTGGCTCCTGTCGTGCTGATAAGCACGCCATCATCCCGCATTGCATTCACCACGTCCAAAGCCATTGCACGCCGGCGCGGGGCCGGCATGCCTTCGGACCCGATATCTACGCCAAAGAAGAGACCGGCATTGCGGATTGCACGAACGCCCGTATGCTGCTTTGCCATCTCCGTCAGCCCGGCTCGAAGCCGCTGGCTCATGGCAAGCGCATTTTCAGGGATTTGGTCACGCTGCAGGATCGTCAGCACGGCGTCCGCCGTCGCTATTCCAACAGTGTTTCCGGCAAAGGTGTTCGAGTAGCGAGCGGTTGCACCAAAGCGCTCCATTGGGGCTCTGCGACCAACGACCGCGCCAATTGGAAACCCGTTACCCATTGGCTTGCCGAGGGTTACAAGATCCGGAACGATCCCGTGCCGCTCGAAGCCCCACATATGAGCGCCAGTTCGCCCGAAGCCCGGCTGAACTTCGTCGGCGATGACGAGGCCGCCTGCGTCCCGTGCCGCTGCAGCTCCGCCGGCAACGAAGCCGGGAGGATCTACCCATACGCCGTCGCTGGAAAAAATACTGTCGATAAGCAGGGCCGCAACGCCTATGCCACGACGGTTCAGATCCGAAATGGCGGAACGGATCTGTGCCTCGAAAAAGTCCGCAGCCTGGGATTCTGGCACGCCCGCTGGACCGGGAAGCGGTACCATGCGCACGAATGGGCTGAGCTTAACGGCGTCGCCCAAGTTTGGCGAAACCGCGGCGACAGCCGCGCTCGTGCCGTGATAGGCATAGGAGGAAACGATCACGCCTTCGCCGCCGCTCACAAATCGTGCGATACGCAGAGCCAGATCGTTGGATTCACTCCCCGTGCAAGTAAAGACCACCCGGTCTAGCTCCTCGGGGAAGGTATCAACCAACCGCTCGGCATAGTTGACAAGTCTTGGTTCTAGATAGCGCGTGTTAGCGCTTATTCGGGCCGCCTGCTCGGCCATTGCCGCGTTTACTTCCGGGTGGCAATGGCCGAGGGAAGGAACGTTATTGTAGAAGTCAAGATAGGCTCGCCCGTCGGGATCGTAGAGCCACATGCCTTCGCCGCGAACGAAGTGCACGGGCCGTCGGTACTGCAGTCGATAAGATGCTCCCAGGACTGCATCACGACGGGCAATCAGCTTGGCCTCGCGCGCTGGGAGATCAGACTCGCCGGGTCTGTAGCGATTAGGCATAAGGTCTGTGGACATGTGTTCCTGCCTGTCTAAGAGTTACGGCGATGGCTGTGACGCTGCCGCGAGGACTGCGGCCTCAGCTGATGCAGTGGAAAGAGGCGCCAGGATAGTTAGCCCGCGCTCGGCACGAGCCACATTCTTTTTGATGTATTGCGCGTCGGCCGGAAAGAGGTGGGATCGCCAGTAATTGACCAGTATTAGTGCGCTTTGTCGTGCGCGGATGAGTCCGATCAGTAGTCTTGCTTCCAAGGCGGAAAGTGGGACGACCGCGGCATAGCCCGAAATGAGATGTTCGGCTCCGCCTAAAGGAAGCGCCGGATCTGTCACGAGGTGACTCGCCGCGATAGCCAGGTCCTGTATCCTGGGGCTCCAGCAGCCATCGCCGAAGTCGATGAAACACAAGCCGTGGGGGGTAACAATTGTGTTGAACGGGCTAGGATCGTTGTGCGCGACCTGCCACTCCAAGTTCGAGATCTGCGGCTCGACGAACCTCATGTACTCCGTCATTGCGGTCCGAACGCTTTCGGCAACGCTACCAGAAGGTAGGTGTTCCTCCAGTTCCATCAATCGCGACCAGCACCCTACATGCCAGAGAATGGGGCGGTGGGCTGCGGGTATATTGACTTGCGCAAGGGCTAGGTCCATTTGGCCGAGGGCGTTGCCAGTTCGAAAGAGGAGATCAGGAGTGGGCGTCTCCTGGTGCAGAGACACGCCCTCGATTCGGGTCTGCAGGTAACCACTTAGGCCCTCTTCCTCAAACATCAACGCGCCCCCACTGGTCGGGATCACTGTGGGTGCAGCAAATCCCACGCTTCCTTGCAGTGCAGCCAAAGCGGCACTTTGGAAACGGAAGCTGTCGACCGCCTCTTGTCGTGCCGACGTCTTCAGGATCAATTGGCGGCCGTCGAACAGGGAGACCTCTACAGTGCGCTCGATCTCGGAGGATAAGACCGCGGTCGATCCTTCCAGTCCGTAGTGCCGCTTGAGCAGTGTCGCCGAAATGTCCGGTTCTGACTCGTCTGGCGCCGAGGACAGAATGGCGGTTGCGGCACGAAAATAGGCTTCTGTCGACGCTGCAGCATGCGGCAGGTGACGGGAGGCCGGAGCCGCAGAGCCGTTGCGCCGGCCTAGTTCCTGATCAGCAGCAAGTCCACTAAGATCGCCCAATTTGAAGATCCTCGTCCGTTCATGGTGCTTTTCGGGCTGCGAAGTTGGATACCCTGATCTAATCTGACTAGCTCAGAGCAGGCACTCCGGCATAGCTCAGTGGCCCGCGCGTGTTTTCGTGTCTGAACCGCTGTTGCGTTATCTCAAGTCAGAGCCCGAAAACGCCGGGCAGCTGCGAAATATCGCGGATCTCGGTGTATTCATAATAGGGATTGGCCGGCTCATGGCCGCGGTTGACCCACACCTTGCTTTTGATACCCAGGTCATAGGCGGACATGAGGTCGTGACGGAAAGACGACGAAACGTGCGTGATGTCTTCCGGTCCGCATCCCAACATGTCGAACATATATTCGAACGCCTTGAGGTGGGGTTTGTAAGCTCCCGCTTCTTCTGCGGTGTAGACGGCATGAAACGGCGCGCCTAGCTTTGCCACATTCGACGGGATCTGGGCCACCATGGAGTTTGTGAGAATGACCAGCGGGATTTCCTTGGCTAATTTGGCTAGGCCCTCGGGCACATCCGGATGCGGTCCCCAGGTCGGTACGCGGTTGTAGATGGTTTCGGCGTCTTCGGGCCTGAATGCAACCTTGTTGCGACGGCACGTGCGCTCCAATGCGTTGTGAACAACGTCGGCATAGGGCTTCCAGTCCTGCAATACCTCATCGATGCGGTACGCTTGGAAGTTCCTGATGAATTCGTCCATGCTCGGCCCATCCAGAAGATGACCGAACAGATCACGAGCGGCTTCCGCCATTTGAAAGTTGATTAGCGTACCATGGCAGTCGAATGTTACGTATTTTGGCCTGAAGCGATCCATATCCTTGGCTCCTGTGAACTCTACGGCATGGACGAAGCATAGTTGCAGTTGTTTGGAAGAATGTGCCGGAATGCTTCGTCTTTCAGCAGAAGTTTCTTCGGTTGCAGCAAATCCCGCACAACCTTTCGCTGGCGCCGCGTCTCGCATTTGGGCGTGTCCTGAGTTGAGCTGTTGCTCCACCGAAGGCAGCCGTTCGCGTGCGTTGATTTTGGCAACGTTGTGTTGGAAGCCGAATAGAGCGTTGCGGTCTGCCTCTCATGGCAGTTGGCGAGACGGGTTGGCTCGAATACCTAAGTGGCTTCGAAAGCCGCCATTTCGAGCGTCGGCAGGCCGAGGCGGGGGGCGACGCAAGAGCTGACAAGCCGAGGCTGCTCTGAATAGGCTTCCTTGTGTATGACCGACCAAAGCTATCGAGCCCGTCATCAGGGGACGGGCTACGGTTCACCCGAGTGCGTGACCAGCTAAGCCATAGACCCAAGGCTCGCCGGCCTTGCGGTTCAAAAGAAGTCGGCCTCGCGACATAGTCGTTACTCGTTCGGCCACTCGAAAGTCACTCGCGCGAAGAAAGTTGACCAATGGTCCTGTTTCCCGCGTGTCGACGCGCGCGAACTGCCCTTTCAGGTTCCGTAGATGGACGGCAATAAGCTGAAGCGCGTCATCGTCATTGCTTGCTACCACGGGGCCGATCACATGGCCGCGGCCGAACTCCCGGCATATAGAATAGCCAACGATCTTCCCATCCCGGCAGAGGGATTGGATGGTGGAAATCGGGGCTAGTGCCGAGATCAGCTCCTCTCGCTTCCAACCGAAGGCCTGGGTATCAAGTTCGATGATCTGCGGGAGTGCATCAATCCCCGCCTCGATCAAATCACAGTTCGGCGCGGGCAAGTTGGGTAGGGAGGAAGCAACCGTTCCTTGGTGCATCCATACCGTCGCCTCGTTTGCAAAACCCAGCGAGACATACAGGTTGTGTGCCGCGCGAGTTGAATTGAGATACAGATTTCTGCCGCGGCATTCTTCGAATACCTGCTCCATGAGCCAACGCGCATTACCCTGAGCCTGCGAGCGCGGAGTGGTGATCACCAGGCCGATCATCGCAACATCTTGGCCATAGGGGAAC
This sequence comes from Sinorhizobium sp. M4_45, assembly GCF_002885915.1. Taxonomy (NCBI): domain Bacteria; kingdom Pseudomonadati; phylum Pseudomonadota; class Alphaproteobacteria; order Hyphomicrobiales; family Rhizobiaceae; genus Sinorhizobium; species Sinorhizobium sp. M4_45. The sequence continues at coordinate 84,585 of NZ_NWVE01000013.1, read as the reverse complement.
CACATGGCGCTTCCGAAAACCCGGCCTATGCTGTCGACTACCGCGATGCCCCGGCCGAACTGGCGAAGCCAATCCCAGTCTTTGGGACGGTGTGGCCAACCAACGGCCACGGTTAAGGCGTGGAGCGAGCCGACATCGATCTCATTGATGTCCCGTGCCACCAATTCGAATGACTTAAGTCGAACTGACTTCGGCATTTGACTTTGAGCTCCTTCGCCGGTTCAACAAGTGCAACGGCCTTGGCAACTCTGCAGCCGCCGAGGGTCGATCAGCTCATGATTGCACACTAGGCTCGGCATCTTTCACTGATTTGCCCTTGGCGTTCGAAATCTTCTCCCGAAATACGGGTGCCGGGCAGGAGGAACCCTGTGCCCCGATTTGCTTCACGTAGCATCGCACCGATGACAACGCAACTTCGCGAAACTTAGGTACAGAGAAGTTCGATTGACTGCCGGTTGGCCGCGCACAGATCAGAGTAGTCAGACAGGGGGAAATTGCTCTCGGGCCGGGCTGTCGGGAGAAGCAACTGTTCAAACTCAACATTGAGGCCCGTTTTGGCACGACCTGCTCTCTAACAACGGGCGCTGGTTTCTGATGACTTTGAAATAGTTCATAAATCAGCTCTGCTTGGTCCCCGAAGAGCGTCGAGAAATTCTGAAGGCGCCAGCCATTTTGGAATTTCGTGCTGTTGCGGAAGCGTAATTCGGTGACTCCTTTGGCAGGAGAAGTCGATACTAGCGTCATTCGGTCATGGCATGACGTGCGATGGCAAAGGGTCTGCCAGGCGGGATCTCCTTTGCAAGACACGGCGACACCGCGAAGAAAGTAGTGACGATCAAACGGCGTCACGCCTGGAGGAGACGCAGAGCTGCCGCTGGTGCATGTATCGGTAAGAGCTCGGCAGTCTGGGTCAGTGCGTGGATAACTACAGCATACGCCGTTCCCCGCAGGGGCGTTGCAACTGCCGCATCGTTGCGGTGAATAGGAGGATAACTCGATGATCGCCAGCATCCAGACTTTGGGCGCGGACGAGGTGGCGCTCTCGGTGCGCGGCCTGAGTATCAGCCTCCCGAAAGGGATGGAGCGGGCTTTCGCCGTAGAGAATATCTCATTCAATCTAAAGCGCGGAGAGATCTTGTGCATCATCGGCGAGTCCGGTTCGGGCAAATCGGTGACAGCCAACACGATCATGGGTCTACTACCCAAGGTGATACCGGTGGCGGCAGGCGCGATTCATCTCGAAGGCACGGCCATCGTGGGGGCTTCTCCCGAACAGCTCAGGGATCTGCGCGGTCGTGTCGTTTCCATGATCTTCCAGGACCCGCTTTCGGCCTTGAATCCGCTGATGACAGTGGGCGAGCAGGTCACCGAAGTCATGGCAGCGCACAATGTCGGAACGCCCGCGTCGCGCCGGATCCGTGCTATTGAACTGCTGACAGAGGTGGGATTGCCGGACCCGGAATTGATGTACCACCAGTACCCGTTCCGACTGTCTGGTGGGCAGCGCCAGCGGGTTATGATCGCGATGGCTCTGGCACTCGAGCCTAAGATCCTGATTGCGGACGAGCCAACGACCGCTCTGGATGTAACCACCCAAGCCCAGATCCTGAAACTGATCCGCGACATCCAGCGGCGCAAGGGCATGAGTGTGATGTTCATCACCCACGATTTTGGGGTTGTCGCAGAGATCGCCGACAGCGTGGTGGTAATGGAAAAGGGCCATATCGTAGAGCAAGGAAGTGCGGAGCAGGTGCTGAAGGCACCCCGCCATCCCTATACTCAGCGCTTGGTTGCAGCTGTCCCCCACCTCAGCGGCAGGGATCGTGCACACGAGGACGCGGCTCCCGCCAAGCCAATCATGAAGGTCGAAGGTCTGGTCAAGACCTATCGAACCAGCGGTGTGTTTTTCGGCAAGAAGCGGATCGTTACCGCCGTGAACGATGTATCCTTCGACCTGGGGCCTGGCCGCACATTGGGGATCGTCGGAGAGAGCGGCTCGGGCAAGTCCTCGCTCGGGAGGTTGCTCATCAAGCTGATGGACAGTGACGGCGGACGGATACTGTTTGACGGCCACGATATCGCCAAGCTGTCCGAAGTGGTTTTCCGCCCTTTGCGGCCGCGGATCCAGATGATCTTCCAGGATCCGTTTGCATCCTTGAATCCGCGTTCGACGATCGGGCAGATTCTGACGGTCGGCCCCGTCGCCCACGGGACGCCCTATGCCCAGGCCCGGGAGGAGGCGAGGGCGCTGCTGTCCCATGTGGGACTCGATGCAGGTGCCTTCGGTCGCTATCCGCACGAATTTTCCGGTGGGCAGCGCCAGCGCATCGGTATAGCGCGGGCATTGATGTTCAAGCCGAAGCTTCTCATCGCCGACGAGGCCGTATCTGCCCTCGATGTGTCGATCCAGGCTCAGATCCTAAAACTTCTGGACCAAATTCAGCGAGAAACCGGCGTGGCCATGATCTTCATCACCCACGATCTGCGGGTGGCAAGCCAGATTTCTGACGAGATCGCAGTAATGCAGAAGGGACGGATCGTCGAGCGCGGCCCGCCCTCGCAGATATTCCTCAATCCACAATCCGCCTACACGCGCGAGTTGGTCGCAGCCATTCCCGGAGAGCGGCTGAATACCGCCCCGGCAACCGCCGCTAACTCCTGAATGCGAATCCAAACATGTCCACTAGGGAGGAGACATCATGACTAAGGTTGAAACGACTAAACAGACCTATTCGCGACGCGAGGCCCTGCGCATGATGGCAGCTGGAGGGATGGCAGGGCTTGTCGCGCCAAACCTCCTGGTGTCGCCGGCCTTTGGCCAGACCGCCCCTGCAAAACCGACCGGTCGGGTCGTCGTCGGGCTTTCACAGGAACCCACTGTCTTCAATCCGCTGATGGCGCATACCGAAGTCGACGACGCCGTGCATTTCTCGGTGTTTGATGCGCTCTTTCGAATGGACCCCGAGGGCGTTCTCCAGCCCAATCTCGCGGCCGAAGTACCAAGCCAAAAGAATGGCGGTATCTCGCAGGACGGCCTGCAGTGGCGCATTCGTCTGCGCGACGACGTCCGCTGGCACGATGGTGAGCCCTTTACAGCGGAAGATGTGAAGTTCACTCTCGAACTCATCACCAACCCCAAGTTCCGAGCATGGCGCACGAGCGGCCATTCATTAGTGCGTGATATCAAGGTGGTCTCACCCACGGAGATCACCTGGCGGATGGAGTCCGTTTTCGCGCCCTACTTGTCGTTTCTCGCCGAGACCTTCATGGTGCCGAGGCACCTTCTCGAGAAGGAGGCAGATCCGAACGCCGCCGGCTTCAATCAGGCGCCTATTGGCACTGGAGCATTCAAGTGGGCGCAACGTATCGCCGGCGATCATATCGAACTCGTCGCGAACGCTGACTATTTCGGGGAAGGTCCTTATCTCGAGCGGCTCGTGTTCAAATATATTCCGGACATGACGGTGCTCTACACCCAGTTCAAGAGCGGCGACGTCGACCTTGTCGACCAAGCTTACATTACCGCCGATCATTACGCGGAAGCCAGTATGTTGCCGGATCGCGTGGTTACTCTGGAATCGGGGGCGTCAGTCGAGTCGATTTACCTCAACCTTGAAAAGCCGCAATTCAAGGATCCGGCAGTGCGACAGGCGCTCTACGCCGCTATGGACAGAAAAGCGATCATAGACGCGATCTATTATGGCGTAGGTAACCTCACCGAAACCTTCATGCCCCAGCAATCCTACTACTACAATCCGAACCTGCCGGCGCAGGAGTACAACCTGGACCGGGCGCGCCAAATCCTCGACGAGGCAGGCTGGGTGCCGGGATCGGATGGAGTGCGCGCCAAGAACGGCGTTCGCTTGTCGTTTTCCAATGCAACAACGGCAGGTAACAATCTGCGTGAACAAGTGCAGCAATTTCTGCAGCAGACATTTGCTGAAATCGGGGTCGAGATGACCATATCCAATCTGCCAGGAGCAGTGATGTGGGGCGATTTCTGGCTCAAATCGCAGTTCGACTCGGCAATTTCCGGTGTGACCTATGTCGTCGCGGCGGACCCAGACGTGACGAACCGCCTGCACACGCGCGCGATTGTCGCGAAAGGCGGAAAAGGATCAAATACCGGCCAGTACTCCAACTCGGAGGTCGACGCGCTGCTCGAAAAGGGTGTCCGTACGTTTGATCCCGAAGAGCGAAGGGCGATTTACTTCCGCGTGCAGGAAATCGTCCGGCAAGACCTGCCGTTCCTGCCGTTGTTTGCGTACATCAACGTGTTCGGCCGTAAGGGAGAACTCGAGGGCTTCAAGCCGAATGCCAACACCCGCGTCGCATCCTGGCATGCCGCCGGATGGCATTGGAAGAGCTGATCTCCGGAGCCGCCGTCACGAGTAGCGGCGGCGGCCCATCCATTGGCGATGTCATGAGGAGAGTTGAATGCGCGGCTTCCTACTTAACCGGCTTTACCAGAGTCTCATCCTACTGGTGATAGTTTCAATCATCGGATTCACCATCCTGAATCTGATACCGGGAGGTCCGTTGGCGCAGTACGGCCTCGACCCCGGAATGACCCAGGAAGATCTCGACCGCCTCAAGGAACAGCTTGGGCTGAACCGCCCTCTTTGGATGCAGTACCTGGACTGGGCCTGGCGCCTGCTGCAGGGCGATTGGGGGCACTCGTTCCGGGATGGGGCAACGGTGTTGAGCGTCATCGGCCGTCACCTTTTCGCGACCCTGTTGTTGATGGGTTCGTCCACAGTGATAGCGATTGCAATCGGCACCTGGATTGGTATCCGTGGCGCCACGCACCGCTATTCGGCGTTTGACTATCTGGCCACCGTGGGCGCCATGGTGGCACTATCGATTCCGACCTTCTGGTTCGGATTGCTGGGTATCTATGTTTTTTCGCTGCAACTGGGTTGGCTGCCTGCCGGCAACATGTACACGGTCGGCGATGGCTCCCTTCTGAACTATCTGCACCATCTGATCCTCCCGAGTATCGTACTTGCTCTGGTCCATGTGGCGATTTGGAGCCGCTATATGCGGACCGCGACGCTTGATGCCATCAGCCAGGAATTTGTGAAGACCGCCCGTGCCAAGGGGTTGAGTGAACGCAGGATCCTGATGAAGCACGTCGTCGGCAATGCCCTGCTGCCCATGATAACGCTTGCGGGCATGCAGCTTCCCAGCATCCTTACGGGGGCGCTCGTTACCGAGACCGTATTTACCTGGCCGGGAATGGGCCGGTTGTTTCTCGATAGTCTCGGATATAGCGATTATCCGGTGGTGATGGGACTACTGATGTTCTCCGCCATACTTGTCATCCTGGGCAATCTGATCGCGGACATCGCCGTGGCGATCATCGATCCCCGCATTCGGATGAGTTAAGCGCATCACGCCCAACAGGAGACACTCGTTATGACCGCTATTGCTGCAAATCCCGTGTCGGACCGTTGGTGGAACAGCCGCGCTGCACGACGCTTCATGAGCCATCATCTCGCACTGCTGGGGATGGCGATGATCGTGGCTCTGACGCTCGCATGCGTGCTTGGACCGTACATTCTCCCCTATGACTCCCTTTATATCGACCTGCGTGCGCGCTTCGCTGGTCCGTTCACTGGTCATCATTACCTCGGAACCGACCCTCTTGGGCGGGATATCGCGGCGCGACTGTTCATGGCCGGCCGTATCTCGCTGCTCGTCGGCTTTTCCGCAATGCTCCTGTCCACTCTGGTCGGGACCATCGTTGGCGTGATCGCGGGATATCGCGGCGGCTGGATCGGGGCGGCGCTGATGCGCACAGTGGACGGTTTCCTCGCCTTCCCTTCGATCTTCCTCGTGCTTGCGCTTGCCGCGGCACTCCAACCAAGCGCGATCATGATCACCGTTGTTATCGCCGCCAGCAGCTGGATGGAAGTGGCGCGCATCGTCGAGGCCGAGGTTCGCTCGCTCCGCGAACGGGAATTCGTTCAGGCCGGACGGATGCTGGGATTGAGCGCAAAGCATATCATGTTTCGAGAGATCCTCCCGAATGCGGTTGGTCCGATCATTGTTGCATCGACCCTGACCATCGCCCGGGCCATCCTGATGGAGGCGTATATCAGCTTCCTGGGTTACGGCATCCAGCCGCCGCTTCCGAGCTGGGGCAACATGTTGAATGGGGCACAGCAGTATCTCGGAACCGCGCCTTGGCTGGCGATCATTCCGGGCGCGGCAATCACCATCGCCGTCACCAGTTTCAATTTTATCGGAGATGGTCTGCGTGACGCGCTTGATGTTCGGGGCGACCACAGCTGACAAGTTTGTCCTTCCGGCCCGGGTCAAAACGAAAAGAGCAGAGCCCATGAAAGAATATAAGATTGCCGAAAAGGATACTCCATATTGGTGGGAGGCGGCGCCTGTAAGACCCTTGCCGAAGCAGTCGCTGGCCAAGAACCTGGATGTCTTGATCGTCGGCGCAGGTTATACCGGGCTGTCCGCGGGCCTGACTCTCGCGCGCGCAGGCAGGTCGGTAGCTGCGTTTGACGCAATGAATCCCGGCGAGGGTGCGTCTTCCCGCAATGGGGGGATCACAAGCGGAAGCATTCGTCCGGATTACGCGACAATCACTCGGCGATTTGGCGAAGAGAAGGCGATCGCGATCGAGACCGAGGGCAAGATCGCACGTGAATTCGTCTACAACCTGATCAAAACTGAAGGGCTAGACTGCGATTTTCGGCTTGTGGGTCAATTCAAAGGCGTAGTCGGGTTCGAAGATTATGAGAAGACGGCCCGGAGCGCTGACGTCCTGGCGAAAAAGCTCGGCATTGAAGCATATGGTGTACCTTACCGCGAACAAGGCAAATATATCGGCACCGACTTCTATCGCGGCGGCATGGTGCGAATGGATATCGGTGGACTGCACCCGGCTAAATTCCATGCCGAATTGTTGCGCGTGGCGCTTGCTTCCGGGTTGACCGTCCATTCTGGAACTCGTGTGAGCTCTATCGAACGGGATGGTTCGGCCTTCCTGGTTTCGACCTCCGCAGGCACGGTGCGGGCTCGGCAAGTTCTCGTCTGCACGGACGGGTACACAGACGGCGCAGTGCCTTATCTGCGTCGCCGGCTGGTGCCGGTCCGAAGCCGCATCATCGTAACGGAAGAGCTTGCACCAGATGTCATGGCGCGCTTGATGCCGAAGCAGATGACGATGACTGAAGGCCGTAAGCTTGGATTCTATTACCGGCCCACCCCGGACGGAAAGCGCATTCTGCTCGGCGGCCGCGACAGCTCACGAAGGGGCGATCCGATTGAGCCCAAGCTCTATCTGCGTAACGGCCTCGTCAACCTGTTTCCGGAGCTGGAAAACGTCAAATTGTCCCACACTTGGTTTGGCAACGTTGCCATGCATCGCGACATGCTTCCCAGGATATTCGAGCGGGAAGGGGTCGTTTACGCGACCGGCTTCTGCGGTTCAGGCGTGGTCTGGGCGCCGTGGGTGGGAACGCGCGCTGCTCACAAACTTCTGGGGCACACAGAGCAGGCCCGTTCGGCTTTCGATTTTCGGCCGCCCGCGTCAATTCCTCTCTACAGTGGCAATCCTTGGTTCATGCCTGCCATCATCCAAGGTTACCGGATCCAGGATCGAATAGCATTCTATCGAGCACGCCGTTGACGCCGGCGGTGTTCTTCAGATTGTGAGTCTGATCCCGTTAGAATGCGCTCCGAATAAACGACTGTTGAGCAGCCAACCACATCATTTTGTTTCGTCCAGGCAGCCCAGGCCGACGCATTCTGCTTTCCGTTCCTCGCTAGGATTATGTCGAACAGGACGACGGCTTCATCAAATCGTCCTCCGACCGCTGCAACTGCCGTCCGTCCATCTCGGCGTTCGGCCGGGCTGACGGCCCTGGGGATGGAACGAAGAAGCATGGCATTAAAGTAATGACTGATCGAAGGGAGAAGCAGGATGCATCAGTTGAACGATAAGGACCTATTTCGGCAAGCCGGTCTCATCGACGGCTCTTGGGTGGGAGCCACCTCTTCAAAGACGATTGATGTCATCGACCCGGCCACTCAGGCGTCCGTAGGTACCGTCCCAGATATGGGGCAGGCTGAGACACGTGCTGCGATCGACGCGGCAGCCAAGGCATTCGCGACATGGAAGAAGAAGACCCACGCCGAGCGCGCCGCCCTGCTTGAGCGCTGGCATTCGCTGATGGTCGAGAACCTCGAGGATCTTGCTACGCTCCTCACGCTCGAGCAGGGCAAGCCGCTCGATGAAGCACGCGTCGAGATCCGCTATGGTGCTTCCTTCGTTAAATGGTTTGCCGAGGAAGCCCGTCGCATCGGTGGCCACACTATTCCGTCGCCTACGGCAGACCGCCGGATCGTCGTGCTGAAGGAGGCGATCGGCGTCTGCGCGATCGTCACACCTTGGAACTTCCCCAATGCCATGATCACCCGCAAGGTCGCGCCCGCCTTGGCGGCCGGATGCACGGTTGTCATCAAGCCTTCGGAATTCACGCCGCTCTCGGCACTCGCCCTCGGTGTCCTTGCCGAGCGTGCGGGCATTCCCGCCGGCGTAATCAACATCGTCACCGGCATGCCGACCGAGATCGGCAATGAAATGATGGCAAACGAAACGGTGCGGAAGATCTCCTTCACCGGCTCCACGCGGGTCGGTTCGCTCCTGATGCGCGGCGCCGCCGACAGCGTGAAGCGGTTGAGCCTCGAGCTCGGCGGAAACGCGCCCTTCATTGTCTTCGATGATGCCGATCTCGACCTCGCCGTGGAGGGCGCCATAGCCTCGAAGTTCCGTAATGGCGGCCAGACCTGCGTTTGCGCCAACCGCATTCTGGTGCAAACCGGCGTCTATGACGTCTTTGCCGAGAAGCTCGGCGCCAGGGTCAAAGCCATGAGAGTCGGCCCTGGAACCGAGGCCGGCATCGACATAGGTCCAATGATCAACACTGCGGCCATAGAGAAAATTGATCGTCACATTGAAGATGCGCTTGCAAAGGGCGCTCAGATTGCGGCTCGCGGCCGCTCGTTGGAGGACGGTAAGCAATATGCAACGCCGATCGTCCTCACCGGCGCGACGACCGACATGCTGCTGGCCACCGAAGAGACCTTCGGCCCTGTTGCCCCGTTGTTCCGTTTCGAGACGGAAGAGGAGGCGATCGCGATTGCCAACGGGACACCGTTTGGCCTCGCGGCCTATTTCTACACAGAGAGCCTGAAGCGCTCCTGGCGCGTGGGTGAGGCGCTGGAATTCGGCATGATCGGCCTCAACACTGGTGGGATCTCGACCGAAGTGGCTCCCTTCGGCGGCGTTAAGCAATCTGGTCTCGGACGCGAAGGCGCTCAGGCAGGCATTGAGGAATACCTGGAGATGAAGAGCTTTCATATCGGCGGGCTGGCTTAAGTTCGCGGGCCCAACCTAACGCTTTGCCTTCGTGCCAATGATGGGAGAAAGTTCGTGAAAACCCTGCTTCTCAAGAAAGAAGAAGTCAGCAGATTGATCAGCATGAAGGACGTCATCAGTGCCGTCGAGGAGGCATACAAAGCCTTCAACAGTGATCAGGTGGAGCAACCCGACTATATAGGAATGCATCTCCCGTCGCCCGGTAGCGAAATCGATTTCAAGCTCGGCTACTACAAAGGCAATGAACTTATTTCAATGAAGACGTCTTCGGGAGGGTTTGTCGACAATCCGACTGCTTTTGGCCTTCCGAGCGGGATGGGGACCATTCTGTTGTTCGACGCCAGAAGCGGGGCGCTGATTTGCGTCATGGACGGAAGCCTGATCACGGGCTTGAGGACGGGGGCGGCTGGTGCGGTTTCCGTAAAAGTGCTCGCGAGGAAAGACGCTCGACGGATCACGTCGATCGGGACAGGAAATCAGGCCCGAATGCAGATCCGCGCGATCCGCGAGGTCATGGATATCGAAGAGATCCAAGCGTGGGACAACAGTGCGGACACGCTTTCCCGTTACAAAACCGGTATTGAAAGCGAGTTCGGCATTCCCGTGGTCATGGCGCCCTCCAAGAAGGATGCGGTCGAACAGGCGGATATTCTGATTACGACGACGCGGGGTAAAGGCTCGCTGGTGGAAGCCGATTGGGTAAGACCTGGCACGCATATCGTCGCGATCGGCACGGATCAACGGGGCAAACAGGAACTGGATCCCGAGATATTCAGAAATGCCAAAGTGGTCGTCGACTCGATCGTGCAGTGCAGCGAGAAGGGGGAGACATGGCATCCGCTGGACCGGCAGATCATAACCAGGGACGGCATCCACGGCGAAATCGGAGAGATATTGCTGGGAACGAAAGCTGGAAGAGAACGCGACGATGAGGTGACCATTTTCGATTCCACGGGAATGGCAATCCAAGACAACACAACCGCATCGAAGATCTATAGCAATGCCATAGAAAAAGGAGTTGGGACCTTCTTCGAATTCTTCGAGTCCTGACCTCCGGACGGCTATTGGAAGACGGCTGGAAGGCTCCAGCACGGGCGGGCACGCCGTTTACCTTGCGGTCCGACGCCGAAAACAAATCAATCTTCCTGGCATCCTTTCCATCAGGGAAAGGCGAGCTCTAACATACTGAGGCGAGCATCATGCTAGACCATCCGACTATTCAGGACATTCGAGAAGCGCGCGAGCGATTGGCGCCCCATATCAGGCAAACGCCGTTGCTGCGTGCTGACAAGATCGAAAAGGCTGCAGGATGTCAGCTCTATCTCAAGCCCGAAACGCTGCAGATTACCGGCGCATTCAAGATTCGCGGCGCTCTCAACAAGATGCTTTCTCTGCCGAGAGAAGCCATCGAAAACGGCGTCATCGCCAGTTCCTCGGGCAACCATGCCCAAGGGCTCTCATACGCGGCTCGAATGCTCGGTGTGAAGGTTGTCATCATTGTTCCGGCCACTACGCCGAAGATCAAGATTGCCAATACCGAGGCGCTGGGCGCCGAGGTCATTGTTTTTGATGGCGACACTGCTGCGAGGTGGAAGCGGGCCTATGAAATCGCCGAAGAGAACAACTATGCGACCGTCCACGGCTTTGAAGACCCCCTGGTCATGGCAGGTCAGGGCACAATCGGTTGTGAAATTCTGGAAGATTTGGAGGACGTGGACACGGTCATTGTTCCCTTGGGCGGTGGAGGCCTGATCTCCGGAATTGCGACCGCCATCAAAGAAACCAAACCGTCTGTTCGAGTCATCGGCGCTGAGCCTGCTTTGACGCCGAAATATTATCATAGTCGGATCAACGGGCAGCGCACCTCGTTGCCTCTGAAGAACACGATTGCCGATGGCCTGAGAATTAGCGTTCCAGGTCAGAACCCGTATCCAATAATCGAGAAATACGTCGATGAAATCATTCTCGTCGAAGACGAGCACATCATCGCTGGCATGCGCGCACTTGCTAAGGACGCCAAGCTGATCGCCGAACCCGCGGCTTCGATCGGCATCGGAGCACTGCTCGCGGGCTCCATAAAAATCAGGTCGGATGAAAAGGTTTGTGCGGTTCTGACCGGTGGCAATTGGGATCTGCCGGATCTCGCCGATATATACAAGACCGGCTCGGAATAAACTGCCCATGATCCCAGTTGTATCCGCACGGAGACCGAATTCGCACCGCAATGGTCGCGATTGCAGGCAGCGGGGTCGCTAGCCAAGCAGATCGCCCGCCGTTGGCGCGGGTGCGCGCCCCGCACGAAACATCCTGCTTCGGAATAGGGCGATTCGATAGATTTTGCTAATCCGGACGGAGCGTTCGGCAGGATATGGCCCCAGTTGGCGATATTGTGGAGAGCAGAGCGCGGCTGGAAGCTTACGTCAAGGAGACCTGCGATGAACGCCAAGGAAATACTCGACCGGCTGGTCGGTTTTCCCTCCGTCGTTGGCACGCCGAATGACGGAATCGTTGCATGGATCAGGGATTTTGCCGAAGGCTGCGGTGCCAGGGTGACGGTACTGCGGGGACCGGAAGGCGATCGCGCCAACCTCTTCGCAACGGTCGGCCCCAATCATGTGCCCGGCTACATTCTCTCTGGACATATGGATGTCGTTCCCGCCCTGGAGTCGAACTGGACATCCGCTCCGTTCACGCTGAGGTCCGATGGCGATTTGCTCTTCGGCCGGGGGACGAGCGACATGAAGGGCTTTCTCGCTGCAGCATTGGCCGCACTCCCCGCGGTCGTGGAAATGCCGCTCGCACGCCCCCTACACTTTGCATTTTCCTATGACGAGGAAGCCGGCTGTCGGGGTGTGCCCCATCTGATCCGCCAGTTGCCTGACCTTTGCGCTAAGCCGATCGGCGCGATCATCGGCGAGCCCAGTGGCATGCGTGCGATCCGCGCCCATAAGGGAAAGGCCGCTGCAAGAGTTGAGATTCGCGGACGATCCGGTCATTCGTCGCGGCCCGATCAGGGTCTAAATGCGATCCATGCCTTCGCCTGCGTCCTGCTTGCCGCCGTTCGTACGGGAGAGGCACTCCGGAGCAGCCGATTGGACCCAAGCTTTGAGCCACCCTATTCCTCGCTCCAGGTCGGAACTGTGTCTGGCGGGCAAGCAGTGAACATCATTCCGGATTTCCTCACGGCGGAAATCGAGGCCCGGGCGATCACGGGAGCGACACCCGCCGATCTCCTCGAGCCGGTAAGGCTTGCCGCAGTCGCGCTTGCGCAGCGAGGCTTTGAAACAAAGTGGGATCTTCTGAGCTGCTACCCCGCGTTGTCGCTCGCCGCCGATGCGCCACTTGCTAGGCTGATGGAACAACTGATCGGTATCGAAACGCTTGCCGCCGTGAGCTACGGCACCGAAGCCGGGCTTTATCAGGCGGCCGGCATCGACGCGATCATCTGCGGGCCGGGCGATATCGCCCGGGCCCATCGCCCCGACGAATTCATTCGCACCGACGAACTCGTTGCGTGTCAGACAATGATCGAGCGACTCGCTGAAACACTCCGAAGCTGAGGCATACAAATGGCGTTCTGGTTCAATTCCGATCGAGAGAGAGGGCGCATCTTCTCCGAAGCCTTCGCCCGCGACCTTCCCGATCTCCCCTTCATTACGGATTTGACGCAGGTTGATCCTGATGATGTCCGTTACGTCTTGACATGGACCTTACCGCCGGATCTCGACCGCTTCAAAAACCTCGAAATCGTCTTTTCGATCGGTGCCGGCGTCGATCAATTCCGGATAGAGACCCTTCCGACTGAGGTCAAGCTCGTCCGGATGGTCGAAGACGGCATCGTGCGCATGATGCAGGAATATGTGACGCTTGCCGTATTATCGCTTCACCGCAATCTCAAGGCATATCTTGCGCAGCAGTCCGAAGGCAGATGGCAAGCCCTGCCCGCCCGGCAGGCGGCAGACCGCCGGACCGGCGTGCTCGGCCTCGGGATGCTCGGGCAAGCGGTCATCGAGCGGCTGACGCCATTCGGCTTTCCGCTGTCCGGGTGGAGCCGTTCCCCACGCCAGATCGACGGAGTGCGGTGTCATTATGGCGCCGAGTCGCTACCGTCCTTTCTTGGGGAGACTGACATTCTGGTCTGCCTTCTCCCGCTCACGGGGGAGACCCGCGGCATTCTCGATGCGCGCCTCTTTGCGGCCCTTTCGCCCGGCGCATCGCTCGTTCATGTCGGTCGTGGCGCACAGCTAGATCATGATGCCCTCATAGATGCGCTCGATAGGCATCAATTGTCCGGGGCGGTGATCGACGTCACCGAGCCGGAACCTCTGCCGCCCGAACATCCGTTCTGGCGGCACCCCAAGATCATGCTCACGCCGCACATCGCCAGCGTGACACAGCCGGACACCGCGGCCCGTGCAGTCATCGAGAACGTCAAGCGCCATCGCGCCGGCCTCGACCCGATCGGACTGGTCGATCGCAGCCGCGGGTACTGAACCACAGCAGGACAGCATTGGAGAAACCATGTCCCTTCTCAAGACCATCGACCCGAACAGCACAGAGGCCCCGCGCGAATCCAAACCGCTCCCCGAGCGGCTGATCTCTGGCGATCCCTCGTTCAAGACCTGGGCCCAGGATGTGGCGCGCGATGGGCTCGTCCATACCGGGGTCTGGGAAGCAACGTCGGGTCTCACCCGCTCGATCAAGGGCGAGACCTTCGAGTTCTGCCATATCCTTCAAGGCGTCGTTGAGCTCACACCGGATGAAGGCGAGCCGGTTAGATACAAAGCGGGCGACAGTTTTGTCATGAAACCGGGCTTCACCGGCACCTGGCGCACCATCGAAACGGTCAGGAAGATCTATGTGACGGTGATGTAACCACACCGTCGACCACATTTTATGAGGACCGCACGAGCCTGTTGAGTGGAATAGTAGCCCTCGTGTGGCCTCGCCAATATCATCCAAGGACACGGCCATGGCTCTGAGCTTTGATCCAGACACAATTCAGTTGCCGAAAGGCCATTTCATCGGCGGGCGCTACATCGATGCCGGGGGTGGGTTGCCCATGCGCCGCCCCTCCGATGCCGTCGTCTATGCCGAGTGCCCCGTAGCCGATGACGGCCTTGTCGACGAGGCCGTATCCGCTGCCAAGACGGCGCTCCGCGAAAGCCGCTGGTCCACCCGCCGCCCGCGCGAACGCACCAATGCCATGCATCGCTGGGCGGACCTGATCGAGGCCGAAGGCGAAACCCTTGCCCGGCTGGAAGCCGTCTCCTCCACGCGCCCGATCGGCCATCTCATTGGGGGCGATGTCGCGGTCACCGCCGAGCAGATACGCTTCTTCGCCGAATTCGCCGACAAGGAAGGCAGCGATCTCGTCCCGACCGATGACTCGTGCCTCGGCATGATCCTGACCGAGCCCTATGGCGTCGTCGGCGCTATCACGCCGTGGAATTTTCCGCTCTCCATGGCGGGTTGGAAACTGGGGCCCGCACTTGCAGCCGGCAATGCCATTGTATTGAAGCCCTCGGAGATGACGCCGTTTTCGACGCTTTACCTCGCCGAACTTGCCGTGCGGGCCGGCATCCCGGCGGGCCTCATCAATATCGTGCTCGGCGACGGGCAGACCACCGGCCAGGCGATGACCGGTCATCCGGATATCGCGAAGATCAGCTTCACCGGATCGACTGCGGCCGGGTCTGCCATCATGGCGAATATCGCGAGGACGGGCGTGAAACCAATGACGCTCGAGCTCGGCGGCAAAAGCCCGCAGATCGTCTTTGCCGATGCCGACCTGACGCTTGCCGCCAATGCCATCGCCAACAGCATCCTCGTCAATGCCGGCCAGGCCTGCGTCGCGGGTTCGCGCATCATCGTCGAGCAATCCGTAACGGAGCCGCTGATTGAGGCGATCTTGTCACAAATGGCGACAATCCGACCGGGCGCGACCTGGGACGAGACAAGCAACTATTCGCCGATCATTTCCGAGCGCCAGATCACCCGTATCGATGCCATCGTGCAGGCGGCGCGTCAGGCTGGAGCCGAATGCCTGGCCGGCGGCAAACGCCTCGAAACTGACGGCTATTTCTACGGGCCAACTCTGCTGTCGAACATCGACCAGACCTCCCCGGCCGTCACGGAGGAAATCTTCGGCCCAGTGCTGACTGTGCAGAGCTTCACGGATGAAGAGGAGGCCCTCGCACTCGCCGACCACCCGACATACGGGCTGGCGGCAGGACTTTTCACTTGCGATCTCTCGCGTTCCATCCGCATGACGCGACGGCTGCAGGCCGGCACTGTTTGGGTCAATCGCTACAGCCGCTCCCGAGACCATATCCTGCCGACCGGTGGCTACAAGCGTTCCGGCATCGGCAAGGACCTCGGCCGCGAAGCCTATCACGCCAACCGCAAGAGCAAGAGCGTGCTCATCAACCTTTAGGATCACACATGAAGACCTACTCGATCGCGCTACTGCCGGGCGACGGCATCGGCAAACCAGTCACCGAGGCCGCCTGGGACGTCGTGCAGGCGACCGCCAAGGCATCGGGCTTTACGCTTGAGGGGACGACCTTCCCGTGGTCCTGCGACTTCTACAAGCAAACCGGGGCCATGATGCCGGCAAACGGCATAGAAACGCTCAGACGCTTCGATGCCATCTTGCTTGGTGCCGTCGGCTGGCCGGCGGAGGTGCCGGATTCCGTTTCGCTGCACGGGCTGCTGTTGCCGATCCGCAAGGCCTTCAACCAATATGCCAATATCCGCCCGCACCGGCTCTTGCCCGGTGCCTCCGGCCCGCTGAAGAGCGACAAATTCGACATACTCTGCATCCGGGAGAATACCGAAGGCGAATATTCCGGCGCCGGCGGGCGCATTCATCAAGGAACGGCCGACGAGGTGGCTATAGAGACCGCCATCTTCACCCGCAAAGGCGTCGAACGTATCCTGCGCTTCGGTTTCGAGCAAGCGCGCGCGCGACGCGGCCAGCTGGCCTCGGTCACCAAATCCAATGCCCAAAAATATACCATGGTGTTCTGGGACGAGATGACCCGGAGCCTGGCCGCCGAATATCGCGACGTCGAGGTGACGAGCTATCATATCGACGCGATGGCGGCGCGCATAGTCATGGCACCGGAAACGCTCGACGTCGTCGTCGCCTCCAACCTGTTCGGCGATATCCTCACCGATCTCGGCGCCGCCATCCAGGGCGGGCTCGGCTTTGCGGCCTCGGCCAATATCAATCCCGATCGCACCGCGCCTTCCATGTTCGAGCCGGTCCATGGCTCAGCGCCCGACATCGCATATCTCGGTATCGCCAGCCCGATCGCCGCCATCTGGTCGGGCGCGATGATGCTCGACCATCTCGGCGAGCGTGCCGCCGCGGCGCGCGTCATCGCGGCGATCGAAGCGACGACGAAGGCCGGGATCGGCACCATTCCTGGAAGGCATATGACTGACACGATTGCGAAGGCAGTGCTCGAACGTCTTCTCTGAGGAGCCGCTCAAGTGCTCAAGCGCGCCCAACTTGGCATTGAGCAGTATCCTTGCTTGAAGTGCTTCCATCCATTCCAACGGTGAAAAAGAAGGCGCGGATCGAAAGATCCGCGCCCTAATTGGCGGCAGGGGAGGAGGGCCGCCCTTACTGAAATCGGTCGAGGGTCTTGTAGTAGAGCCCGACCAGCGGCAGGAACCAGGGCTTGCCGAAATGGCCGGGCACAGCAGGCCATTCGAGGCCCTTGAGCGGGTTCCGGTCAGCCTTGCCCAGCATGGCGTCGGCCATGATCATCCCGAGATGCGTCGAGAGCTGCGCGCCATGGCCCGAATAGCCCATCGCATACCACACGCCGTCGACATAGCCCGCGCGGGGATAGCGGTCCTTGGTCATATCCACCAGGCCGCCCCAGCAATAGTCGATCTCCACATGGGCAAGATGCGGGAAGATCTGGGCGAGGCTGGCGCGCAATATGGCGCCGCTCTTTGCGTCGGAGCGCTGGTCCGACGTCGCGGCAAAGCGGGCGCGCCCGCCGAAGATCAGCCGGTTGTCGGGCGACAGGCGGAAATAGTTGCCGATGTTCATCGAGGTGGTGCAGGTGCGGTTGCCCGGCATGGTGGCTGCCACTTCCGCCGAGGTCAAAGGCCGGGTCGCGATCAGGAAACTGCCGACCGGGATGATTCGGCGCCGGAAATAGTTGAAGGAGGCCCCGGACGTATAGGCGCCGGTCGCGACTAGGACATGGTCGGCGGTCACCTCACCTCGGGCCGTCTCCAGTCGGTGCTTCGGGCCCGATATGGTGTGGCGTGTCACATGGGCGTTTTCGAATATCGTCGCGCCATGCCGTGCTGCCGCCTGGGCCAATCCAACGACATATCGGCCCATATGCATCATCGCGCTCTTCTTCGAGAGCATTGCGCCATGGAAGGGAGAGCCGACCTCGTTCCTGAGATCATCCGGCGTCAGCAGGGCGGTATCCGGATCGACTTCACGATGCACCGCTTCGAAATTGCGGGCGATCGCCTCGAAATGCTGAGGCTTTGAAGCGAGCTTCAGCTTCCCCGCGCGCCGGAAGTCGCAATCGATGGCTTCCTCAGCAACGATTTTCTCGATCGTATCGATCGAGTCGTCGAGAGCGCGATAAAGCGCCACCGCGCCTTCTTCTCCGAGCTCTGCTTTGGCGGCGACGAAGCTGTGGGCAAGCCCGTTGTTGAGATGCCCGCCGTTGCGGCCGGATGCACCCCATCCGATATGGTTCGCCTCCAGCACGGCCACGCGCGCGCCGGACTTAGCGAGCTGCCGTGCTGCGGCCAAGCCGGTGAAGCCGCCGCCGATCACGGCAACATCATAATGGCCTTCGACGGGGCCACCGCAGGCGCCTGCGAATTTCGGGGCGGTGTCGTGCCAGTAGGATTCGAACTTCATCGCCTTGCTCCGCTAGAGGCCAACAACACCGGAATGGTCTGCCATGCTCTTGATCTCGACATAGCCGTTGATCGGCTCGCGTCTACGATCAAGTTTGTTCTGGATATGGAAACGGAGTGCCGACATGAACATGAGGAGTACACTCCAGTGATTGGTTAGTGCATTTCGGTCGGTATCGTATCATCGAGTGGTCCTTGGTTATGCCGAGGCGCCTTCGATATAGGTAATTCTAGCAAGGGCTATGCAGAGCAACTGGCCGCAGTTGCCACTGTGCGAAGCAGAATCTTTCGTATTTCCTCGATATTTGGCAGAGAGTTGCGCCTGGCAGCCGTTGTGGCACCTGAGCCATTCGAAGATTTGCTATCAGCACAAGATGCGGTGAGCGCTCGCCAACACGGTCAAAGATGTCGCCCGTCTCCGGTTGTCGGGACGATCTTCTTTTCAGGCGACGTTATTCTTCCCTGTGAAGAAGCAGGGATCCAGGCAATGCATATGACCCAACTCGACATCGTTCCGTTTGGTACCGAACATCTCGAAGGCGCGCTGGCGCTTTCGCGACAGGCCGGTTGGCCACACAGGCTGGAGGATTGGGAAACGGCACTTGCAATGAGCACAGGCGTCGTCGTGCTGGAGAATGAAAAGGTCGTTGGCACTACACTCACGACACTCTTCGGAGGCTGCGCCACGATAAATATGGTCATCGTTGCTGAAGCCATACGCGGACGTGGCCTCGGCCGCCGACTGATGGAAGCGGGTCTTGATGGTGCTCACGGAGTGCCATGCAGACTGGTTGCGACCCAGGAAGGCCTGCCGCTTTATGAGAAGATGGGCTTTCGCCAAGTTGGAGATATTCTGCAATGTCAGGGCATCTGTGCGGCCGTTGAAGCGCCGATCGATGTCGAATGGATGCAATCCGGCGATCTCCCGCAAATAGCTGCCCTGGACAGGGCAGCCTTCGGCGATGATCGCAGCAAGCTGATTTTCCATATGAAGGATATCGGGCGGTTTGCGGTGATCCGGCGCGACGGACACGTCGCAGGTTTCTCGGCAACGCGCCCATTCGGCCGCGGTGAGGTCATCGGTCCCGTGGTGGCGGAGAATGCCGATGATGCCAAAAAGCTCATTTTGTTCCAAATAGCGGCTCGAGGCGACAGATTTCTTCGCATCGACACACCCAAGGACTTGGGCTTGTCGCAGTGGTTGGCCGAACGTGGACTTATCCGTGTCGGCGGAGCGACGGCAATGCAGCGCGGCGGCCAAGTCAACCCTTCTCCCCGTGTAAAAACCTTTGCCCTGGCCAATCAGGCTTTCGGCTGAATCGGAGACAAAGATGCTCAGCAACTCCCTTATCGAACTCGACCGCGCCCATCTCGTACATCCGGTCGCCTCCTATCGTACCCACGAAAAGCTCGGCGTACGCGTCCTGTCCTCTGCTTCTGGTGCGACCGTGACCGACATGTCCGGGCGCCAGCTCATCGACGGTTTCGCGGGCCTCTGGTGCGTGAATGCCGGTTACGGTCATGACAGCATCGTCGAGGCTGCCGCGCGGCAGATGCGGGAACTGCCGTACGCTACCGCTTATTTTGGCCTCGGCGCCGAGCCGGGGATCCGTCTTGCCGCGGCGCTTGCCGAGCGGGCCCCTGGCGATCTCAATCATGTCTATTTCACCCTCGGCGGATCCGACGCGATCGACAGCACTGTCCGGTTCATCCGCTATTACTATCACGCCAAGGGTACCCCGCAGAAAGACCAGTTCATCTCGCTCGAACAGGGCTATCATGGCTCTTCGACGGTCGGCGCCGGGCTGACGGCTCTTCCGGCCTTCCATGCCGGCTTCGGCATCCCCCTCGACTGGCAGCACAAGATCCCCTCGCATTACGCTTACCGCAATCCCGTGGGCCCCGATCCGCAAGCGATTATCGCTGCCTCGAAACAGGCGTTGCGGCAGAAAGTGGAGGAGATCGGCGCGGAGCGGGTGGCGGCATTTTATGCTGAACCGATCCAGGGCTCGGGCGGCGTACTGGTGCCGCCCAAGGGCTGGATGAAGGCGATGCGCGACCTCTGCCACGAACTGGATATCCTGTTCATCGCCGACGAAGTGATCACCGGTTTCGGCCGCACCGGCCCGCTCTTCGCCTGCAGCGAAGACGAAGTCGTTCCCGATTTCCTGACAGTCGCCAAGGGCCTGACCTCGGGCTATGTGCCGATGGGCGCTGTTTTCCTGACCGAGCGCGTCTATAGCACGATCGCCGACGGCGCTGGCACTTCCCTGGTGGGGCATGGCTATACCTATTCAGCCCACCCGGTGAGTGCCGCGGTGGCGCTCGAGGTCTTGCGCCTCTACGAGGGCGGGCTTCTGGAAAATGGCCGCAAGGCCGGCAAGCGCCTTATGGAGGGGCTGCAGGGCCTTGCCGACCATCCCCTCGTAGGCGACATCAGGGGCCGCGGCATGCTGGCGGCGATCGAGCTCGTCACCGACAAGACGAAGAAGACGCCGCTTCCGGCCACGGCCGATCCTTCCCGTCGGATTTTCGACCGGGCGTGGGACAACGGCCTCATCATCCGCGCCTTCGGCAATGGCGTGCTGGGCTATGCGCCGCCGCTTTGTTGCACAGATGGCGATATCGATGCGATCGTCGCCCGCACCCGGAAGACACTCGACCAGACGCTGGAAGACAGTGATGTCAGGTTGGTCATGGCTTGATGCGGGAGCGAGTTGCTTACTTCCGGCAGCTCGGAAAAGCCTTGCTCGGGAGGCGCCACTCGAACTTTGCTGGCTTTTGCCGGCTCACAGGGGAAATAGGCTGGTCAGCGGCAGGTGCGATTTGACGATCGGCGATTTCAACACGACGTAACTGAAATATCGGTCGATGCCGATATCCATGTCGATGAGACGCTCCATGATCTCCTGATATTCGGCGATGCCGCTGGTGACGAACTTGATCAGATAGTCGTACCCACCTGAAACCAGGTGGCATTCGATGACCGAGTCGATCTTTTCGGCAGTCGACAGGAAGCGTGCGAAATCAACCTGCCGGTGGTTCTTCAAGGTGATTTCGGTGAATACCGTTATAGTCTGACCGAGTTTGGCGGTGTTTATATGGGCGGAATAGCCGTCGATATAGCCTTCCGACTGCAGTTTTTTCACCCGCATCAGACAAGGGCTCGGCGATAGATGAACTAATTCGGCGAGCTCGACATTGGTAATCCGGCCGTTCTTCTGCAATTCATAGAGAATCTTGATGTCGATGCGGTCGAGCTTCACGCGGTCTCCCCCGGGGCCGTTTCGGGCCCGCCTGTCAGCAGATTATGCCAGAGAGCATAACACAGCTTCCCACCTTGTCCATTTTCGCTGAGAAACATCTAGTCAGCATAAATGGTTATACTTGCCATCAATTGCAGAACATTATTCCGTGGACCGTTGGATTCAGCACGCCACTTTGGCGGAGCCCGCACTAGTATGGATTTGCCTCAACGGAGATGACCATGCCTGCCCCGCTCGTTCGCATAGAAACCACGGACTCCCAGCCCCAAGCCGCAGATGTTGTCGTGATCGGGGGCGGCATCGTCGGCGTCTTTACGGCTTACTATCTCGTTTGCCACGGTCTCAAGGTAGTTCTCGTTGAAAAAGGCCTTATCGGGGCCGAGCAATCGAGCCGCAACTGGGGGTGGTGCCGGCAACAGAACCGCGATGCCCGCGAACTTCCACTCTCCACCAAGAGCCTTAATCTCTGGGATCGGTTCGCCGCAGAGACCGGAGAGGACACCGGCTTCCGACGCTGCGGGCTTCTCTATCTCTCCAACAACGATAGGGAGTTGGAGGGCTGGGCTCGCTGGCGGGACTTCGCCCGCACGGTGGGTGTGACCACGTTCATGCTGTCTTCCACGGAGGCGACCGAGCGTGGCAAAGCCACGGGGAAGCCGTGGAAAGGCGGTGTCTTTTCTTCGTCTGACGGCACCGCGGATCCGTCCAAGGCAGCGCCTGCGGTGGCGCGCGCGATCATCAGCGCGGGCGGCGTCGTACTCCAGAATTGCGCAGCTCGCGGCATCGAGACGAGTGGCGGCCGACTCTCCGCCGTTATCACCGAGAAAGGGACAATCCGGACAAAGGTCGCCGTCCTTGCCGGTGGCGCTTGGGCCTCGTCATTCTGCAACAACCTGGGTGTGCGCTTCCCTCAGGCTTCGGTCCGGTCGTCGATTCTGTCCGTCGAACCTGTCGAGGGCCTGCCGGATGCTCTCCACACGACGGAGGTCTCCACGACACGGCGTGCCGATCGCGGTTATACCCTGGCGATCAGCGGCCGCGCCAGGGTCGACGTTACGGCACAGCAACTTCGGTTCGCGCGATATTTCGTACCGATGTTTGCCCGCCGCTGGCGGAATCTGGCACCGGGCGGGGTCGAGGGCTGGCGCTCGGGACATGAAACGCTCAGACGCTGGCGACTCGATGAGCGCACACCGATGGAACGCATGCGTATTCTCGATCCGGCTGTCGACGAGGGCACGATTTCCGAAATTCTCCGCCGGGCCCGGAACTTACTGCCTGGTCTCGCAAAGGCGAAAATTGCCTCAAGATGGGCCGGCTATATCGACAGCACGCCCGACGGTGTGCCGGCCATCGGCGAAGTCCCCAACATTCCCGGCTTCATTCTCGCAGCCGGTTTCAGCGGACATGGCTTCGGAATCGGCCCGGGTGCCGGTCATCTGATCGCAGATGTCATCACCGGACAAACGCCCCTTGTCGACCCTGTTCCCTACAAACCGGAGCGTCTTACAGGTTCCGCCTGGGGCAAAGTGGCTGAGTTTTAGCGCTTTCGGGGCGGTCGCGGGTTCGCGCGCTTCAAGCTCATTTAGGGGGCTTGTCACAAGGTTGGCGGTAGGCGAGTTGAGCCAAAGTACACCCTGCTCTTCACGCCTTGTTAACCTTTTAAAGTCCGAAGAGGCGCGCGAACAGATCGTTCTGGTCAATGACGGTCCAGCCACCGCCGAAGCCGAACCCTTTGCGCAGCCACAACATCGCTCTCAAACTGGCGATCGTTCGCCGCGCCATTCCGAAGGACCGGAAGTCACCGACTTCGGCATGTTCATCTTCCAAAATCTTCTGTTATTGCGCCCTCATTCCTAGGCTCCGGGCTAACTACCGGACCTCCCAAATCGACCCCAAATCGAAGGAAGGGCGGGATCCTGCTCCTGCGCTCGTGCGGAACAGGGAAGAGAGGGGGACAAGCGCTAAACCGAAGGGGGACCACTCATCCGCCGAAAGCATAAGGAGACCGGTTTTGTGCTTGTCGGGGGAGCGAGAACAGAGGGCACTCTCCTCCTCTTAGCCGTCTTCAGGGAGCCGAACCGCTTTTTAAGGCAGACGAGCAAGCGCACTGGTTCCAGGTCTTGCGGAAAATGGGCGGTCTCGCAGGACGGCCTCAGCTGTGCCTTTACGCTGAGCAGCAAGGCAACCTTCATGATGCTCCGATTGCTGAGATTGCGAGCGAAGGCAGCGATATCCGCATCCGAATGACCGAGCCCCTTTCCGCATTGCCCGCTTATCTCGGCTTATGTAGGATTCTACAACTGCAAACCGATACCGATCCGTGCTGATTTCACCGCCGACCAACAACGACGGAGAAATTCATGCAGATTCTCGCGATCTCGGAGCCACGGAATGACGAAGAAGCCCGGCTCCTCTACAGGCATCACCAATTGCGCGCCCGGATCTTTTCCGCCCGGTTGGGCTGGGACGTTGACGTTATTGACGGTCGGGAGTCAGACGCTTTTGACGCGCTGATGCCAACCTACATCCTCGCAATTTCCAACGACGGTGACGTGGCAGGGTGCGCGAGGCTGCTTCCGGCGCTTGGCCCGACCATGGTGACGGACGTCTTTTCCTCGCTACTTCCGAATGGCCAGCTCAACGCGCACTCCGCGATGATCGAAAGCTCCCGCTTCTGCGTCGACACTAGTCTCGGGGAGGGCAAGGGAGCCGGCTCGGTACATGAGGCAACGCTGACGATGTTCGCAGGCATCATTGAATGGTGCATGGCGAATGGATTCACCGAAATCGTCACGGTGACCGATCTCCGCTTCGAGCGGATCCTCGCTCGTGTTGGCTGGCCGCTGCAGCGGTTGGGGGAGCCGAAGAAGATCGGCGTAACGATGGCCGTGGCGGGCATCCTACCCGCCGACGCCGGCACATTTCAAAAACTCCGCCCATCTAACTACCGATCTGAATGCACCCCCCTCCGCAAGGCAGCGTAAGGAGAAATCGGTGAACCAGCTTCGCTCTCACCCTCGGCTTGTCCGCAAACTACAGGAGGCGCTCGGAGATCACCTCTGCGTGGCGCTGGACGATGCAACGGTCGTCGAGATCATGCTCAATCCGGACGGAAAGCTCTTCATCGAGCGGCTCGGCCACGGCGTCGCGCCGGCCGGCGAGATGTCGTCGGCGGCGGCGGAAATGGTGATCGGTACCGTTGCCCATGCGCTTCAGTCAGAGGTGAACACGGAACAGCCGATCATCTCCGGAGAGCTGCCGATCGGTGGCCACCGCTTTGAAGGTCTTTTGCCGCCGGTGGTCGCCAAGCCTGCCTTCACTATTCGTCGTCGTGCGTCGCGTCTTATCCCGCTCAACGAGTATGTGCGCTCCGGCGTGATGACAGAGTACCAGGCATCGACGATCCGCAGCGCGATTTCCTCCAGGCTCAACATCATCATATCCGGGGGAACTGGCTCCGGCAAAACGACGCTCGCGAATGCTGTCATCGGCGAGATTGTGAAGAGCGCACCAGAAGACCGGCTCGTCATTCTTGAGGACACCGCAGAGATTCAATGCGGGGCCCAGAACGCCGTCCTTCTCCATACCAGCGATACCGTTGACATGGCTCGGCTGTTGAAGAGCACCATGCGGCTGCGGCCCGACAGAATTGTGGTCGGTGAAGTCCGCGACGGCGCTGCGCTCACACTACTCAAGGCGTGGAACACCGGCCATCCGGGTGGCGTGGCGACTATCCATTCAAATACAGCGATGTCGGCGCTCCGCCGTCTCGAGCAGCTGACCGCCGAAGCCAGCCAGCAGCCGATGCATGAGGTGATCGGAGAAGCGGTCGATCTCATCGTCTCCATAGAACGGACCCCGCGCGGACGGCGCATCCGCGACGTCATTCAGGTCGAGCGCTTCGCGGGCGGCCAGTACGAAATCGAATCCGACCGGCTTACAGAAGAGAAGGAGGCGCGCAATGTCGCGTAAAAATGCCGTCATCGCCGTCGCGCTCCTTGCGGCGCCCATCGTTCTCGCCTGCGTCGCGCCGGCGCTCGCCAGTTCGGGCGGCAGTCTTCCCTGGGAAGGGCCGCTGCAGCAAATCCAGGAGTCGATCACCGGGCCGGTCGCGGGAGCTATTGCACTTGCAGCGGTCGCAATTGCTGGCGGCATGCTCATCTTTGGGGGAGAACTGAACGACTTCGCGCGGCGGCTGGTGTATATCGTGCTGGTGGCGGGCATCCTGCTCGGTGCCACCAACATTATAGGCCTGTTCGGCGCGACGGGCGCCTCGATTGGAGCATCGGACGAGCAAACCACATTCTTCAGCCGAAGCAGAGTAGGGGAGGGGGCTCATGGTTGAGTCCCTGTCCCGTCTAAAACACAACCGCATCCACCGTGCACTTTCGCGCCCGAATCTGCTGATGGGCGCGGACCGGGAACTGGTCCTGCTCACAGGTCTCGCCGCCGTCATCCTGATCTTTGTGGTCTTGACAATATATTCCGCGCTCTTCGGGGTTGCCGTCTGGATCGTCATCGTTGGGCTCTTGAGAATGATGGCAAAGGCGGACCCGCTGATGCGTCGGGTCTACATCCGGCACATTTCTTACAAGCCCTACTACAAGGCGACCACCTCGCCGTGGCGGCGGTATTGAGGAGGTTTGCATGGTCGCTCTCAAACGGTTCCGGGCAACCGGCCCATCCTTCGCGGATCTCGTCCCCTATGCCGGTCTGGTTGACGATGGCGTCTTGCTATTGAAGGACGGCAGCCTCATGGCTGGCTGGTACTTTGCTGGGCCCGACACCGAAAGTGCCACCGATCTGGAACGCAATGAGCTATCGCGACAGATCAACGCCATTCTGTCGCGTCTTGGAAACGGATGGATGATCCAGGTCGAAGCGATCCGTATTCCGACGGTTGACTACCCGTCTGAGGACCGGTGCCACTTCCCGGACCCGGTCACCCGGGCGATTGATGCCGAGCGCCGGGCGCATTTTGCGCGAGATCAGCGGCATTTCGAGAGCAAGCACGCTCTTATCCTCACCTATCGGCCCCTGGAGCCCAGAAAGACTGCCTTCAGCAGATACATCTACTCGGACGAGGAGAGCCGCAAGAAGACCTATGCCGACACGGTGCTGTGCATCTTCAAGAATGATATCCGGGAGATTGAGCAGTATTTTGCCAACACCCTTTCGATCCGGCGAATGGAAACGCGCGAGGTCGTCGAGAGGGGCGGGGAGAGGGTCGCTCGCTATGACGAACTGCTGCAATTCGTTCGCTTCTGCATTACGGGCGAAAACCATCCTATCCGGCTGCCGGATGCTCCCATGTATCTCGACTGGATCGCGACAGCCGAGCTCAAGCATGGGCTGTCGCCAAAGGTGGAAAGCCGCTACCTGGGTGTGGTGGCGATCGACGGACTGCCGGCAGAGAGCTGGCCGGGGATTCTCCACAGCCTCGATCTGATGCCGCTAAGCTATCGCTGGTCATCGCGCTTCATCTTCCTCGATGCGGAGGAGGCGCGGCAAAAGCTCGAGCGCACCCGCAAGAAATGGCAGCAAAAGGTCCGGCCGTTCTTTGACCAGCTATTCCAGACGCAAAGTCGTTCGATCGATCAGGACGCCATGAGCATGGTGGCCGAGACCGAGGACGCTATCGCGCAAGCCTCCTCGCAGTTGGTCGCCTATGGGTATTACACCCCTGTCATCGTTCTATTCGACGGTGATCGCGAAGCCTTGCAGGAGGAGGCGGAGGCAGTACGCAGGCTAATACAAGCCGAAGGCTTCGGAGCGAGGATCGAAACACTCAACGCAACCGACGCCTATCTCGGAAGCCTTCCAGGCAATTGGTACGCAAACGTGCGCGAGCCGCTGATCAATACCAGCAATCTCGCCGACCTCATCCCACTGAACTCTGTTTGGTCGGGCAACCCCGTTGCACCGTGCCCATTTTACCCGCCGGACTCGCCACCGCTCATGCAGGTTGCGAGTGGGTCGACACCGTTTCGGCTGAATCTTCATGTCGACGACGTTGGTCACACTCTCATTTTTGGACCGACCGGATCGGGCAAGTCGACGCTTCTGGCACTAATCGCGGCGCAGTTTCGACGCTACGAACGCGCCCAGATCTTTGCCTTTGACAAGGGAAACTCGCTCCTGCCCCTGACGCTCGCCACTGGCGGCGATCACTATGAAATTGGTGGTGGCTCTGAAGAAAAAGGAACGGCACTGGCCTTTTGCCCGCTTTCGGACCTCTCCAGCGAAACTGATCGGGCCTGGGCCACGGAATGGATCGAGATGCTGGTGGCGCTGCAAGGCGTAACCATCACCCCCGATCACCGCAATGCAATTTCCCGGCAGATCAGGTTAATGGTCAGCGCGCCCGGAAGATCGCTATCTGACTTCGCAAGTGGGGTGCAGATGCGTGAAATCAAAGACGCGCTGCATCACTATACCGTTGATGGTCCAATGGGACAGCTTCTCGACGCCGAGGAAGACGGTCTGACGCTCGGTGCCTTCCAGACCTTTGAGATAGAACAACTGATGAACATGGGCGAACGCAATCTCGTGCCCGTACTGACCTATCTGTTCCGGCGGATCGAGAAGCGTCTCGATGGCGCTCCCAGCCTGATCGTGCTGGATGAGGCCTGGCTGATGCTCGGCCATCCAGTGTTCCGCAGCAAGATACGCGAATGGCTGAAAGTGCTGCGTAAGGCCAATTGCGCCGTCGTGCTCGCCACACAGTCGATCTCCGACGCCGAACGCTCCGGGATCATCGACGTGCTGAAGGAATCCTGCCCAACAAAGATCTGCCTTCCGAATGGTGCCGCCAGAGAGCCTGGAACTCGCGAGTTCTACGACCGGATCGGATTCAACGAGCGGCAGATCGAGATCGTCTCGAACGCGATTCCCAAGCGCGAATACTACGTCGTCACTCCTGAAGGCCGACGGCTGTTCGATATGGCGCTCGGGCCGCTGGCGCTCAGCTTCGTCGGCGCATCCGGCAAGGAAGACTTCAAGCGCATCCGCGCGCTCTATTCCGAACACGGCCGCGACTGGCCGATCCACTGGCTTCAAATGAAAGGAGTCCACGATGCCGCATCGTTGCTTAACTTCGAATAGATTGCTCGCTGGTCTGGCGGCGTTCGTGGTGGCTACCGGCGAAGCAAAGCCCGCCAAGGCCGGAACCGCCACCGGCGCTGCGACAGAGTGGACGCAGGTCCTCAACAATGGCGAGTTGGTCGCGTTGGTCGGGAAATCCGGCGAGCAGATCCAGAACCAACTCACCCAGATTAGTCAGCTCGCCCAACAGATCGAGACGCAGCTCAACATCTACCAGAACCTGCTTCAGAACACCGCCACTCTCCCGTCACATATGTGGGGGCAAGTCGAAAGAGACCTCAATCAGTTGCGCAGCATCATCGATCAAGGGCAAAGCATTTCGTTTTCCATGGGCAACGCCGATGACGTGCTGCAGCAGCGCTTCCAAAGCTATTCGAGCCTTCGGACCAATCTGCCCAACACCGAGAATTTCTCGTCGAGTTACCAGACCTGGTCCGACACTAACCGCGAAACCATCGCCAGCACGCTGAAGGCAGCGAGCCTGACGGCCGACCAGTTCGACAGCGAGGAAAGTACGATGTCCTCGCTACGGTCGATGTCCGAGACATCAGATGGCCAGATGAAGGCCCTGCAAGTGGGGCACCAAATCGCCGCGCAACAGGTGGCGCAGATGCAGAAGCTGCGCGGTCTCGTCTCCCAGCAGATGACGATGATGGGGACGTGGCTTCAGACCGAACAAATCGACAAGGACCTGGCCCAGGCCCGGCGGGAAAAATTTTTCAACGCCGAGATCAAGAGCATTCCGGAAGGTCAGAAGATGGAGCCCCGCTGGTGAACCGCGCTGTCGTCATTGTTCTCCTTGTGGTTGTTGCCGCTGTTTCATCTGCGGCGACGGTGCTGATCGTCAAATCCAGAGACACCACGAAACCCCCGCTCACTGAGGAACAACGCGCCGTCAGGGAGAAATTCTTCGGCTCGAACAAAGAGCTGCCGCCGATCAAAGATGGCCAGGAGATGCGCCCAAGATGGTGAAATCTAATCTCGAACGGTCATTAGTGATCGCGGGCCTCCTTTGCCTCGTCTTTGCAGCTCCCGCCTTTGCCCAACAGGGACAAGTCCTGACCGAACTGGAAAATCAGGTCTCGACCGCCGCCAAAGGGTGGGAGACGACCATCATGGATGCAGCGAAATCTCTCTTCTGGATCCTGGCGACAA
Source organism: Sinorhizobium sp. M4_45 (assembly GCF_002885915.1). Lineage (NCBI taxonomy): Bacteria > Pseudomonadati > Pseudomonadota > Alphaproteobacteria > Hyphomicrobiales > Rhizobiaceae > Sinorhizobium > Sinorhizobium sp. M4_45. Next base: position 54,741 of record NZ_NWVE01000013.1, on the reverse strand, counting down.
TCGAGGTGGGGATTGCCGCCGTCTGGCTGGCGCTGCACGCTGCATCGCTCGATAGCTGGTTCGCGGAGCTTATGCGGCGGATCATGTTCATTGGTTTTTTCGCCTTCGTTCTCACTCAAGGGCCGACCTTTGCCCGAGCGGTAGTCGACAGCCTCTTCCAGATCGGCGCGGGCGGCGGATCGGCGTCGCCTGCTGAAGTGTTCGACGCCGGTATCCGGGTTGCCTCGCAAATGTCGCAGCAAGCGCAATTTGGCGTATTCGAGGACAATGCGCTGGCGATTGCGGCGGTATTGGCGATGGGTGTCGTCGTCATCTGCTTCTCGCTGGTCGCAGCAATTTTCGTGTCGGTCATGGTCGAGGTGTATGTCGGCCTGCTTGCCGGCATGATCATGCTCGGGCTTGGCGGATCCTCCTTCACCAAGGACTTTGCTGTCCGTTATCTCGTCTACGCCTTCGGAGTCGGCATGAAGCTGATGGCCTTGGTGATGATCGCAAAGATTGGATCCGAGGTCCTGATGGGTCTTGCGAATGCTCCAACCGCCTCCTCGGACCAGTTCGTCACGACCTTGGCGGTCGCCGGCATTTCAGTGGTGGTCTTCATCATCGCGATGTATGTGCCGAGTATCATTCAAGGTGTCGTTCAGGGTGCATCCGTTTCAGGTGGAATGGAGGCGATCAGGCACGGTGGTCAGGCGGCATCCTTCACCACCGGGGCAGGGTTCCTCGCGGCCGGGGCAGCCGGGGCGGGATTCGCGGCGGCTCAAACCGCACGGGCCGCAGGGTCATCCGCTGCAGGCGCCATGCTTCGAGGTTTTGGCGCAGGGATCGGATCCGCAGGAAAAGCGGCGGGCTCGGCTGCCAAGGAGAAGGCCATCGGTTCTCCTGGTGCCTATGCAGGATCGATCCTCGGGCTCGCCAACGCCAAGCTGGACCAGAGTCGCAGCGGGCAGAGCGGGCCAAAGCCACCTCCCGAACGCAAAGACTAACAGCAATCAGAAAGTGATCGATCGATGGCAGCGAACCGCGCCCCAGAAAACCCGTATCTTGCCGCGCGCCAGGAATGGAGTGAGCGATACGGCTCCTATGTCCAGACAGCCGCTGCATGGCGCATCGTCGGCATTCTGGGTCTGACTATGGCAGTGATCGCCTTCGGGTACGCCATGTATCTCAGCACCCAAGTCAAACTGGTTCCCTATATCGTCGAAGTCGACAAACTTGGAACCGCAGCGACCGCCGGGTTCCCTGAACAGATCGAATATGCCGACGTTCGGGTGGTGCGCGCCACGCTCGGCAATTTCGTCACCAGCTTCCGTTCGATCACGCCGGACGCTGTGGTTCAGAAGCAATACATCGACCGAACCTACGCACTCCTTCGGACGTCCGATCCGTCGACGCAGAAGATCAATGACTGGTTCCGAAGCAATTCACCGTTTGAGAAGGCCAAGTTGTCGACGGTCGCCATCGAGGTCAACAACATCGTCGCGCTTTCGAACCAGACCTATCAGATCGACTGGACCGAATACGAACGTGACCGGAAGGGCAAAGAAACGGGCACACGCCGGTTCCGCGGCATCGCGACAGTCACGCTGACGGCGCCACAGGACGAGGCGACCATCCGCCACAATCCAATCGGTCTCTACGTCCGGGATTTCGACTGGACAGCACAGCTATAAGGGGCAGGGGACTTCACATGCAAAGAACAGGATTTATCGCAGCCGCCGGCTGCATAGCAGGACTCGTCATTGCGACGGGTGCTCATGCACAAAGCATGACGTCGAACGAGGTGAAGGGAACTAACATTTCGCGGAAGTGGCGCGGCACACCCGGACTGGTTACCACCGGGCTGGATGGCAAGGTCATCTTTCTCTTCGGCGAAACTCAGCCGTCCGTCGTCTGCTCGCCGCTGCAGGTCTGCGATATTGAGCTGCAGGGCGGCGAGATCGTCCGCGATGTCCTCGTCGGCGACACCGTTCGCTGGCAGGTGGAGCCGGCGACCTCCGGCGCCACCGGCGGTCAGGCTATCCACTTGATCGTCAAGCCGTCGGAACCGGGTCTCGTCACCTCCATGGTGGTCACGACGTCGCGTCGTACCTATCACATCCAACTCAAGTCCCATCCGAGCCAGTACATGGCCCGCGTTGGCTTCGAATATCCCGAGGATGTCTCGACCAAGCTCGCGGACATTAATGCCCGGCTCGAGACCGGCGGAATACTCGGGACGGCGCCCGATAAACTGAACTTCTCCTACTCGATGAGTGGGAGCGCCTCTTGGAAGCCGAAGCGCGTCTATTCGGATGGTGTAAAAACCTACATTCAGTTTTCCAAATCGATCTCGGGACAGGATGCGCCGGTGCTGTTCGTCGTCAACGGGGGCCAGAACCGCGTCGTCAATTACCGGATGAAGAACGACGTGATGATCGTCGACTACGCAATCGACAAGGCGATCCTCGTCACCGGAGTTGGCTGGCGGCAACAGAAGATCACCATCCGGCGGGGAGGCTGAGTGATGCGCAAAGCTCTCGTCCTCATCGTCGCTGCCGCTTTTCTTTCCAGTTGCCAAACTGCCGAGGAGGGATTGGACACCAGCTCAAACGCCACTGCGGTGACTGCCCCGGCCGCAAGCGCAATCGCCGGCGATATGGCGAGCCGGCTCGCCGAGCAAATTGGCCCGGCAGGCACCACAACCATCATGATGGGCAAGGGCACGTCGGAGTATGGGATGGCCCTCGAGGCCGCGCTGAAGGGATGGGGCTACACGGTCGTTACCGACGGGAAGATCGGAAAGGACGTGAAACCCGTCGAGCTCGCCTATTCGATCGATGGCGTTGACGGTCAGGTGCTCGCGCGACTCTCCACGCCGTCGATCGCCCTTGGCCGGGCGTATACAGCAACAGCAGTCGGCGCTACGCCGGCAAGCCCGCTTTCCGTCATGCAGCGTAATTGAGGGGAGACAGATATGGTCCAGTCTCTCCATCTTGGTGCGTCGGCTCATGCCGATGATGAGAACAGCATGCGCCGAATCAATCGGCTGCCGATCATCATCGCCATCGTTCTCGTCGCGCTATTCGTTGGCGTGGTCGTGATCGGACTGTCGTGGCGGGGGCTTCCCTTTGCCCGAAACAGCGATATCGACAGTGCTTCGAATTCTCCCGCAACCAATTTCGGGGACCAGCTCAAGCGCGGCATTGCCGACGGCATCATCGGTGAGCCGGTTGAGCGGGAAGCGTTTCAGCCAACGCCTGCCGTCGAGCAGAAAGTTGAGAAGGAGGCGCCGGCTGTTGCTCGCCGACCCCTCGAACAGGAAGAGCGACGCCCCCCGCTCGGATCGGAAGAAGAATGGAGGGACCGTCTGAAGCGGGAGCAGGATGAACAGTATATCCGAGAGGCCCAGCGCCAGCGGATGGCTCGCCTGCAGGCGCGTGCAACGGCGCTGGACTCCCCATTGAAGGTCGATATTTCCGAAATTGAAAAAGCGGCAACGACTACCACAGACTCGAGCGGCCAAAATTCGACTGGGGCAGGCACGAGGGTCTCGGATCTCTATGCCGCGGCAACGAACGCCGGCCTTATGGGTCAGAATGTCGATCCGAATGGCCAAACCTCGAAGGAAGATTTTTTCAACCAGGACATCAAAGATCTCGGCTATCTGCCGAACCAGATCGTGAAGCAGATCTCGCCCTACGAGCTGAAACGCGGCTCGGTCGTTCCTGCTACGTTGATCACCGGCCTCAACTCCGATCTGCCGGGACGGATCACAGCGCAGGTAAGCCAGAACGTCTTTGATAGCGCGACGGGCTACCGGCTCCTCATACCGCAGGGTGCGAAGCTGCTCGGCCGCTATGACTCCAAGGTCTCATTCGGGCAGGAAAGGGTCCTTGTCGTCTGGACGGACCTCATTTTTCCGAACGGCTCAACCCTTCAGATCGGGGGCATGGCTGGCACTGACGCGGAAGGATATGGCGGCTTAAAGGACAAGGTCGATCGGCACCTGTGGCGCACGTGGAGTTCGGCGGCACTCGTTGCCTTGATCGGGACCGGGATCGACATGACAATGCCAGAAAGTTCGACGCTTGCGACGCAGGATACGGCATCCGATGCGGCGCGAAGAAACTTCGCCGAATCGTTTGGTCGGGTGGCGGAGCAGACAATCTCGAAGAACCTGAATGTTCAGCCAACAATCCGCATTCGGCCAGGTTACAGATTCAATGTGTTAGTGGACCAGGACATCATTTTCCCGTCCGCTTACCGTGGAATTTAACCACTAAGGGCAGCGACTATGCTCAGCCGCCATGCATTAGGTTGAACCAAGGTGTGGCGGTGCAACCACGCAATATGAGATCCTTCTATTTCCAGCCACCTTTCCGGATTGATCGCGCTTGAAAGTTTCGCAGGGCTGGGTAGTAATTTCGCATTGCATCGCGTGACGCGGGTACACCAGGTTTGCGATTCAGACATCGACTGAAGGTCCGAACGCTATCGTTGTCCCACGACCCCCTGTACGCGGGTCAGCCGATCTGCCTCTTCGACGAACGATGCCGGGGAAGACGAGCCGTCGCGTCAGGAACGTAAGGAGAAAAACCGTGGACGCACATGTTCGCTCGCTCATCGATATGCTGGAAGCCGCGAAAGACGAGCATATGATGAAAAGTGCGCTGAAAACCTTTGCGCATTCGTGCGGATATGACCGGTTTGCCTATCTGCAAGCAGAAGCTCTCGAACTCAGGACCTTCAATTCCTATCCCGAACCATGGGAGGACATTTATCTCGGCGGCGATTATTCACGGGTTGACCCAGTTGTGAGGGAGGGAAAGCACGGGCGAGGTATGTTTTTCTGGACAGCCGACAAGTGGCCTGCCCGAGGATCTTCTCCGCTTCGGCGGTTTCGCGACGAGGCCATTGAGCACGGGATTCGCTGCGGCATCACCATTCCGGTTAAGGGCAGTTTCGGATCCACCATGATGCTGACCTTCGCGTCCTCGGAAAGAAATGTCGATATTTCAGGGATGCTGGATCCCAAGAAGGCGGTTCAGTTGGTGATGGCCGTCCACTACCAGCTGAAAATCATCGCAGCGAAGACTGCAATCAACCCGAAGCGAATGCTGTCGCCGAGCGAAATGGTGTGCCTTGTGTGGGCAACGAAGGGGAGGACCACGCTTGAAACGGCGATGCTCACCGGTATCAAGGCCAGAACCGTGCAGCATTATCTCGACGAGGCGCGCAAAAAATTTGACGCGCAGTCTGTGCCGCAGCTCGTTGCCATTGCGAAGGATCGCGGCCTGGTCTGAGGTCTAATCGGCGCCTTCAAACGGCACGTCTGGAACGTAGCCGAGTGCGTCCAGAATTTCCGAGAGGTTCTCCTGATGGGCTTCGGACTTTTTCTGGCGTGCGATATATTCGTCCTGAAGCGTCTGGAGCACTGAACCGGAAGTTGACGGGTCGTCGCTTGCACGCGACCACTCGTCATAGACGGCCTGATCGGCTGCGAGAAGCCGGCGGTGTTCGAGGATCGCCGAAACAGCCAGGACCTCTAATTCCGATTTTTGCATCAAACCGCAGCGAGATTGTCTTCCAATTTTTTCGTCTGCCCCGGATGAGCTGGCGTCCTTCATCCTTGTCTCCTCTAACTTCATTTTACGACCGCCAAGAACCGAGGCTTAGTTCGCGTCGCATAGGCTTGCGATTAGATACCAGATTACCGGAGGATAGGAGAGAGTCGAAATCTTCGAACGGTTCACCGTCCCACACGAAGAGAAGCTTCGGCCACCGCGGCATCACCTTGATCCATCAAATGGAATGTCGTTGTAGAGAATACTCCGTGGTGAAATACTCTACAAGCCGTTGCTCTCTCGATCATGGAGATTCGAGAGGTATTTGCACGAAATCTGAAAGCCGCGCGTCGGGCCAAAGGCCTGTCGCAAGAAGAGCTTGCTTATCGCGCAGGTATCGATCGCACCTACATCAGTTCTCTGGAACGCAGCGTTTACAATGCGAGCATCGATGTGGTGGATCGCTTAGCAGTGGTTCTAGACGTAGAAGCGTCTGATTTGCTGAAACGACCGCCGGAGAAGAAGTGAAACCACCACAAGACTGACGAGCAGCGAGATCGAAAAGCTTGGTGAATTTTACCGGGAACGACGCCTCCACTATATATTCTCCACAAGGAGAATGATTATGCCAGCACATCACACGCGTACGCCCCGGCCGAGGCTGCAGCTGTCAGCGAGATCGCTGTAAAGTCTGTGCACAATGCGATCGACAAGCGGATCGTCGCAACTCATCTCGTCGGCGGCAAGGGTCGAGCACTCACAGATGAGGATCTTCTTCGGTTGAAGCTCTGGTATGGCGTCGGATCGATCTTGTCTGCCGAACGCCGCAAACGTCTATTCGATACCAACGACCAGAACCCCGATGCCGATACCGTAAGGGCAGACGACTATCTCATCGTCGACGTTGCGCGGGCAAGGGAGCAGTTGGCCGCCCGCGCCGAGGCGCTTCGAGAGGCTGAGCGAATGATCCGGAGCGTCAAGGGCGTCATGGGCGGTGAACCGAAGGGAACTCGCGTTCCAGTGCCAACGATTGCCGCGATGAAGGCGCAAGGTGCAAGCAGCGAGGAAATCGTTGAGGGTTATCCTTCGCTCACCGAACGCATGGTGGAACTTGCCGAGATCTGTGCTGTGGCCCACCCCGCCAGGGGACGGCCACGGAAGCTTTTCGGAGCTGGGCCTGAAGGCGAAATCCGTGAAGCGTCTGCGTCTCCGGAACGAAAGTGCCCCAAAACCCTCCGGCTCTAGCTCGTGAAATTTCTTATAGATGAATGCCCTCACACATCATTCGTGGCCGTGGCCCAAGCTCACGGCCAGGATTGTTTCCAATGTGAATTGGCTCGGGTTTAGCGGTGAAACCGACTGGCATCTGATGCCTCGGATCATCGAGGGGGATTTCATCCTCGTGACGAACAAAGGCCGCGACTTCCGGAAGCTTTGCGGATACCGGCCGTGCAATAGATGCGTGGGCATCGGTTTGAAACATCCTGACGCTGCTCAGCAATCACATGGTCCATAGAATGGACAAGGGCGCTGCCTGCAATTTTTCTCCGAAAGGCGTCACGCGGTCATGATCGTGCAAGACCAGTCCACGCACGAAACGACCGCCAACCGCTTCCTGCAACTGACGCAATCCCCTGAAATCCTCAGTCTTCACCGTCGCTGATGCCTTGACCTCTATTCCGACGATCCGACCACGGCGATCCTCGATGACGACATCGACCTCGTCCTGATCTTTGGTCCTGTAATGCGAAAACGAAAAGCGCCGGTCAGACCAGGAGGCAAGCTTCAAAAGCTCGGAAACAACGAAGCTTTCAAGCAACGCTCCATACCGTGTTCTGTTTTCACGCAGCGCTTCGGATTCGTCCTCCCGCAAGCTCGCCAGCAGTCCCGTATCGAGAAAGTGCAGTTTGGGCGTTTTTATCAGCCGGCTTAACCGGTTGTTCGACCATGGCGTCAGCGTTCTGATCAGAAAAAGCCGCTCGAGAATGGCTACATATTTTTGCGCGGTGACGCTCGACAGTCCCAATGCGGCACCGAAACTGCTGTGGTTCACCAGTTGGCCGGCATGTTCCGCAAGAACATCCAGCAACCGCGGCAGTCGATCGAGTTGATCGATGTTGGCGATGTCGCGAACGTCCCGGTCGAGAATCAGGGCCACGTAGTCTTCCAACCAGGCGACCCGCCGGGCAGGCGTCGCTCTGCGCAAGACCTCCGGATAGCCACCGCGCAGCATGGTTTCCAGAAGATCATCACCAAATATAGCGTCCTCGCCGGTCGCGGGTTCCTCACCAGCGAATAGACGATCCAGCAAATGACCCGGGGTCGAACGGATTTCGGACTGGGCGAAAGGCAGGAGCGGGACCACGGCCATGCGCCCGGCAAGGGAGTCCGCAATCGCGGGCACAGTTGCCAGATTGGCGGAACCTGTGAGTAGAAATCGGCCCGGGGCGTCGTCGCGGTCGACGCTTTCCTTAATTGCCAGTATCAGTTGGGGCGCCCGCTGAACTTCATCGATCACGGCCCTGTTAAGGCCCCGGACAAAACCGACCGGATCAGCCTTGGCAGCACTGAGCGCGCCGGCGTCGTCGAGAGTGATATAGGCGCGATCAGGGCCTGAGAATTGCCGCGCGAGAGTTGTCTTTCCAGCTTGCCTTGGGCCGGCTATCAGGACGACACGAGTGTCGGCAAGCGCAGTCTCGACTATCGGACGAGCCTTGCGATCGATTAATGGTTTGGGAAGGACCTTATCTACCATACGGCCATCCCTAATCGATTCTCCGTCTATTTTAAAGTCATTTCCCGACCAATTTTAATCGCGCAGCCGTCTATATCTGACTTGGCAGCGAACGAAGGTCTCAAATTTCCAGTCGTTTATTTCCCACCGATCCGGGAAAGGTCGATTCGCATCTCCGCCGATCCAACGCTGCGGCTTTTCCCCGGACTTTCAGTGGCCGCATCCTCAGGAGAGCTGTCGGTGGCGTCCGCGTCTGAGGATGACACACTGTCTGTCGTCGCGCTCCCTCCCGGATCAGGAGCCTGAAACACACGCACGCCTTCAAATTCGCCGGTCTTCCAAGCGTAGATCGCATCGTCGAAAATCTGCGGAAAGACCTCGTCGCTGCAAGGGTTGCCGTACCACTTGGCCACAATCCGAAGCACCTTGGCGAACATCGCAGTTCCCTTGCGAAGGTTCTCGCAGGCGTCGATCAGATCGGGCTGCAGATCGGAAGCCTCCTTAACGCCGACGCCGGCCGGAAACTGCGTCAGGCCGACACGCACCACCGCTTGGCCGACATACTGGCGGACGATCGCGATGGCTTCGTCCGGCGTCGTCGCCTTCGGGGTGAGGATCAATCGGCCACCTGATTTGACGGTGACGGCAAGTGGATCATTTGCGCCCGCGGCGGTCACGAACTGCTCGACGATCGGGGGCTTCAACGAGGGGTCTGCGCATTGTTGAATCAGGGCAGCGTCGAGCATGGCGTCTCCTTTGGGTTTCACGTGTTGAAGGAAAAAACGATTGGCTTTGCAAAAAGCCGCGCCCAGGCTTGAGTGCTGGCGCGCTGGATAGCGACGATCGATGTCCCCTTGGTCCACCAGCCATTGCCGACAGCGACGATGAAGTCCGGCTCCTGCAGCAGGGACTGCAGGACGGGCCAGACGATCAGTTGCTCGTAGCAGATCAGCGGTGCGATCCGAGCGTCGGCAGCGGTCACAAGAGGGTTGGCGAAGAAATGCGCCCGCGCGCTGCCGCTCTGACCCAGCAGGGCGCGCCAAGGCTGCCACATCGAGCCCGGAACAGGCATACGTTCGCGATAGAGGATTTGAGCGCCGTCGCCTGAAATCGCGACCAGAACATTGTCGTATCCGTCCGCATCGATGATGGCGGCGCCGGCAATGACGGTGGCGTCACTTTCCTGCAGTGCTTTTACCCAAAGCCGCTCGACGGTAAGCGTCCAGAAGCCCAGAGAACTTTCGGGAAGAACAACGGTGCGGGTGCCGCCGGATGCCTGACCCTTCATCGTGGCAATCAGATCACGGTGACGCGCAATGCTGACGTCGCGACCGAGCGAAGCTCCGAACTGGAGATCGACGCCCCGCCAGCCCTCCGGTAGTTTCGGTGGGTCCCAGGTTGCGGCGGACCATGCCCAAAACCCAATGAGGACGATCGGGACAGCCGGCCACATGCGGGTAACGAGGCCCATGAGGCCGGCTGTCGTGGCAACCAGCCCCCACCATCCCCACCCTGGAAACAGCACGCCCGCGGCGGTGATCGGATGCGCCCAACCGGTGATGCCAAATGGGGGGATAGCCATGAGCGCGGCCGCCACCAGGTAGCAAATCGGACGAATGCCAGAATGCCTTGTCCAGAGGATCGCGTGGACCGCGACAAAGCTCAAAGATGCGCAGAGCCATAGAGCCAAGCCAGGCCACAGGTCGAACGCGTAAAAGGCCGCCACGCCTTGTGGCAGACCGCGTGATGCAGCGAGAAAATAGCCGGCCGAGACACACGCAGCCGTCAGCCTCTTTCGCGCAAGCGCCCAGAGGGTTGGAAACGTGCATGCGAGCGGAAGGAGAAGGACGTTCCCGCTCCAAGCAACCGTTCCGGCAATGATTGAAGCGGTAATCAACAGGACCGGCCGAACGTGCTCACAGTGCATTGGTGAGCACCGGTTGCGCCAGGCCGAGGATGCCCGCGACGGCAAGGGGTCCGAAGTAGCGGGAGTCATAGGAGCTCCTGAACGGTGAGTGCAGGAAGACGCTTTCTGCCGGCACGACGCCGCCGGAATAAGGCACCATCGGCCGACCGTCGCCGTCGCGCTGAGCCAGATCGGAGAAAGGGATCGCATGCCCGTCGATCGTGACGCCCGCACCGATTTCGACATGCTGCCCGGGAACCGCGATGACCGTCTTGATGAGCGGCGCGACCCCGCCCGGGCACGTTCCGAAGCGGAGATAGCCACGCGCTCTGGCCTCTCGCATGACAGGCGTTTGCGGAGGACAAATGAAGACGAGATCGCCTGTCGACACCACTCGATTGAGCGCCAAGATGCGCCAGAGGCCAAGGGGTTCGCTCGGTGTCAGGTTGATGCGGTAGCCGCCGATGATGGCCGCAGCAACACTGCCGGCAAGGGTGGTTGCTGCCACCAGCAAAAGCACGACGGCATTCGATCTTTGCGTAGGTCCCATCCGAGGTGCAGACACTTGCGCCGTCATTTCAAGGAGATCCCCTGGCTCTTTTTCTGGTACAGGCGTTCTGCCTGCTTCAACGCCTCGGTCGTGCGCTCATGGGCGGCCAGCTGCTGCACCGTCCGCATCGAATTCCACGCCGATTGCACTTCGGCCTTCTGCCCAACCGTCATTGCACCCGTGATCGCATTGAAGGTCTGTCCGCTGGAGTCCTTGGCAGCCAGAGGAAGGAAGGTCCGTTCGCCGAAACGCTCCGCTACAGCCTTGGCGAAACCCTCGAGCTCGGCCTTCACTTGTCTTTCGGCAAGCGCATATTCGAGACCGGCCAGCAGGTCGTTCCGGTCGATCGCATCGCGCACACGTTCGAGGGTCTCCTTTGCGTTTGCCGAGAGCGCCGGAATATCGATCGACATCTTCAGACGAACGGCGCGTTCCGCGACCTCAAACTTCCGTTCGGCTTCCGCCCGTTGGCGCAGATAGCGTTCCAGATTTCGGGCAAGAGCCGGCGCGTTGGTCAGCGCCATTGCCCGCGCCTGCTTGTCTGTGCCGCTTGCCAGTAGACCGGTCTTGCCTTTCAACGCGCCGAAGCTTTCCGGTTGGTCGCGGATCCTGCTGATGGTGGCATCCGCCACCGCTCCATCCTTCAGCAGGGCGTCGACATTGATTGCTTTAAACGCCCTTTCCGGCTGCGCATAGACGAGGTGGAAACGGGTCGAAACCTCCTCCCACTGTTTCTTCAAGCCGCGATCGGCTGCGACCTTGTCCTCGACCGCCTGGTCGACTGACTTTGCGAAGGTGGTAATGCCGGAAACCATAGGTTTTGCCTTCCTGACTGTGTCCTGGAGTGGAGATTTCACAGAGCTGATGATGAACCCGAGCTTGGCGGCAACTGCGGCAAGGCGCGCACCAAGATCGATGAGCTTTTGCTTTTGCCCGACCGTCCATTCCAGCCGATCGCGAAGGAGCGTCCGGGCCACGTTGCCGAGATTGAGGCCGCGAGCTTCGGCGAAGCAAAGGGCTTGCCGGTAAAAACTGCCTTTCTCGTAGTCGAGCGTCGTTTCCTTGGCGTGCCTGCGCGAGAGGACAGGGATCAAACCGCCGGCCTTGGCGAAGGATCGGCGGCCATAATAGACGGCCAGATCCTCACGGTGACGAGTCATGGCGACATAGGTGAGGTGCCGATCGAGCGACAGCGACGCGAGCACCTTCACCCGATCGACGGTGGCGCCCTGGCTCTTGTGGATCGTCGTGGCATAGCCATAATCGAGGTTGTTGTAGAAGCGCTGTTCGACCAGCACCTGGCGCGCATGCTCGCCATCGCCGACCTTCGCGATGATGCGGCCCGGCCCGGTCTCAACGACCTTGGCCAACATGCCATTCTTGACACCGAGTGAGCCCTCGTTCTTGAGGAACACGATCTGGTCGCCGACCGCGAAGTTGCGATCGCCATCCGCCGTCTTGAACACGATTCCTTCATCGAGAACGCCGCGTTCGATGAGCTTGATGCGCGCCATCTGGTTCAGCATGCGAACGTCCCTGCGTAAATGGGCAAGGATCAGCGACGTCTTCGCCGGATCGTAATCGCGGTCCCAGGCGGCGATGAGATTGTCGACGGCATCGGCCTTCAGATCCCACCCGACCACCTTGCCACTGGCACGATAGGCGTCGACTGCCTTGCCGACGTTGCCACGCGCCAGGTCGAGCGAGGCATCGCGCATCCATTGCTGGCGCTGGCGATAGATGGTTTCGAGTTCCGCATAGCCAATGCGAATGGAAATCGCGCGAAACGCGGCGCCTGCTTCGATCGGTTGAAGCTGTTCGGGATCGCCGATGAGAACGAGCTTGGCGCCGGCCTTCGTTACTGCTTCGACGAACAGCGCCATCTGCCGCGACGACACCATGCCGGCTTCGTCCAGGACGAAGACCGTCTTGCTATCGAGCTGGTTACGCCCCCCGTTCCAGCGCAGTTCCCAGGACGACAGCGTACGAGAGGCGATCCCGGCTTCCTTCTCCAAGCCCTCGGCCGCCTTGCCGGCGAGTGCGCCGCCGACAACCCGATAGCCGGCCGCTTCCCAGGCCTCGCGCGCCGCTTTCATCATCGTCGTCTTGCCGGCGCCGGCACGGCCGATCACGGCGGCAATCTGCTCGGATCCCGATACATGCTCGATCGCGGTTCTCTGCTCTTCCGACAGGCGCGCATGACGGGCAAAGGTCGCCGCCAGGACCGCTTCCCGCACGCCGTGCGACGAACGCTGAGAGAGCCAAATCGCGCGATTGGCCATCTCCGCTTCCAGCCGGATCATGTCGCGCGTCGTGTACTTGGCGGGCAATCTGGAACCGGTGGCAAAGTCGATCCGTTCGCGCTCAACACGCAAGGTCTCGGGGTGCAGGATGATCCGGACCATGAGGCTTTGGAAAAGGGCGGGATCGTCGATGTACCGATGCAAGATCTTGGCGACATCACGTTCGTCGAACACGCTCTTCTCACGCGTGATCAGGTCGAGGACGACTTTCGGACTCCGGTCGATCCGTCTCGCGTTCTCGGCTCTTCGCGCGTCCTGCAGTTCGACGCGCTCGAGCTCAGCCGGCTTCGAGGCCTCATCGGATTTCCGTTCGATCGCTTTGGTGCCGACACCAAGGTGGATGGTCGGTGCAAGATCGATCCCTTGCTTTTCGAAGGATCGTCCATCGACGCGAAGGTCGAGACCCGCCAGCGCCAGATGCCGGTTCTGGCAAGCAAACCATCCGTCGCGAAACGCGTTGAAATCGTCGATACCTCCAGCCCAGAGTTCATAGACGATCTTGCCTGAATCGTTGCGGATCGGATTGCCGTCCGGCCCGAGCACGGCAACCTTCTTGGCGCCGAAGCCGTCTTTAGTCAGCGGCCGCAACGTCGTCATCACATGAACGTGCGGATTGCCAGGGGCGTCGTGATAGACCCAGTCGGCCACCATGCCCTTCGATGTAATGTGGCGCTCGGCAAAATCCCGTACGAGCGCAATGTTCTGCTCGGCGGTCAGTTCGATCGGCAGTGCAATGGTGACGTCCTTGGCAAGCTGGGCATCGGAACGCTTCTCGAAATCTTCGACCTTATTCCAGAAGACTTCGGAGGCGCCCGCGACTGAACGATTCGCGACCATGAAGCGTAGCCAGTCTGGCGCGTCGGCGGGGATTACGAACTCTTCATGCAGCAGACCCTGCTTGCGGGTGTAGTCAATGGTCCTTGCTCCCCGCTCGTAGTCCATCTTGGCGCAGTGGCGATAGGCCGCCGACAGGACGGCACTGCGGCCGGAGCCACGGGCGACGACGCTGACGGAGAAATGGGGGACTGCCACGGCGAATTCTTTCCCGACTGCGAACGAAATCAATAGGTTCGTCGGGAGCGGACGTCCCCGCCAGGGCGCAAAAGCAGAGCGTCGCATCAGCGACGTATAATCGCGCCCTTGGAAGCCGCTCCTTCGGAACGGCCGGGATGATCCACCAAAGCATCGCCCTCGGCGATTGTAGGATTCACAGTAGTGCGTTCCGCACTCACTTCCCTGAAACAGGGTTCGAAAGACATGCTTTCTCACTCAGGGAGACGAACGGAATGAAGAAGCCATCCTCCAAAATCCGAGCCGAAATCGCGCAGCTGCAGGAGCAACTCAAGGCCGCTGAAACGCGTGAGGCGGAGCGCATCGGTCGGATTGCCCTCAAGGCCGGTCTCGCCGAGATCGAGGTCGACGAGACACAGCTACAGGCGGCTTTTGAGGACCTGGCGAAGCGGTTTCGGGGAGGCGAGGTTCGCACGACCGGAGGGAAAAGGGGAGCTGGCGTCGGCGAAAGCAGCGCACCGTCTGCGCAGAACGCGGCTGGCGCGGCTGCGGGCGGGACTGCTGAGGCTTAAGCGGATGGCGCGCACAACCACATCCGACGCGCGAAAGAAGGAGACGCGGGAAAAGATCGAGCTCGGCGGCCTGATCGTCAAAGCGGGTCTCCGCTACGAGAAACGCGCGCTTCTGCTTGGCGCGCTCATCGATTTGAGCCAGCGCTTGAAAAGCAACGACACCGAACGCTCGCGACTAATGGCGATCGGCGCGGAGGCCTTCGGCAATTGCGATGAATAGGATCATCCTGTTCATCGCGCCTGTCGCGCTGATGTTCCTCGTCACGATCGGATTGACCGGGATCGAACACTGGCTGTCGGGGTTTGGAAAGTCGGAGGCTGCTCGGCATACGCTCGGCCGGGCGGGCATTGCCCTGCCTTATGTCTCAGCGGCCGCCATCGGCATCGTTTTCCTGTTCGCGAGCGCCGGCGCGATCAGGATCAAGACGGCCGGATGGGGCGTCGTTGCCGGTGGTATAGCGACGATCGCTGTCGCCATCGCTCGCGAGGCGATCAGGCTGTCGACATTCGGCAACCAGGTTCCGGTCGGCAAGTCCATCCTCTCCTATGTCGATCCCTCGACGCTGATGGGAGCGGCGGCGGCAGCGATATCTGCCTGCTTCGCTCTACGTGTCGCGCTCGTCGGCAATGCGGCCTTCGCCAGCGCCGAGCCGAAGCGCATTCGCGGCAAGCGGGCGCTGCATGGCGAGGCCGACTGGATGAAAATGCAGGACGCGGAAAAACTCTTTGCTGTCTCGGGCGGCATCGTCATTGGCGAGCGCTACCGCGTCGACAGGGACAGCACAGCGGCGCGCTCGTTCCGTGCCGATGACCCGGAAACGTGGGGCGCCGGCGGCAAGTCGCCGCTGCTGTGTTTCGACGGTTCGTTCGGATCGTCGCACGGCATCGTCTTCGCCGGATCGGGCGGCTTCAAGACGACATCGGTGACGATCCCGACGGCACTCAAATGGGGTGGATCCCTTATCGTTCTCGATCCGTCGAACGAGCTGGCGCCGATGGTTTCAGCCCACAGAACGGGCTCGAACCGAGACTTGTTCGTCCTCGACCCGAAGAGGCCGGAGACTGGCTTCAATGCGCTTGATTGGATTGGGCAATTCGGCGGGACCAAGGAAGAGGACATCGCGTCCGTCGCCTCATGGATCATGAGCGACAGCGGCGGCACGCGCGGTGTGCGCGACGACTTCTTCCGTGCCTCGGCCTTGCAGTTGCTGACGGCAATGATCGCCGACGTTTGTCTCTCCGGCCATACGGAGAAAGAGAACCAGACGCTTCGCCAGGTTCGCGCCAATCTCTCCGAGCCGGAGCCGCAGTTGCGCCAACGCCTGCAGGAAATCTACGACAATTCGGAGTCGGATTTCGTCAAGGAAAATGTCGCGGCTTTTGTGAACATGACACCCGAAACGTTCTCCGGCGTCTACGCAAATGCGATCAAAGAAACCCACTGGTTGTCGTATCCGAACTATGCCGCGTTGGTTTCCGGAAAGACGTTTTCAACGGGGGATCTCGCCGAAGGAAATACGGACGTCTTCATCAACATCGATCTCAAGATCTTGGAGACGCATGCGGGCTTGGCCCGCGTCATCATCGGCTCGTTTCTCAACGGAATTTACAATCGCGATGGCTCGATGAAGGGCAGAGCACTCTTCCTTCTCGATGAGGTCGCGAGGCTTGGCTATATGCGGATCCTGGAAACTGCGCGCGATGCCGGCCGCAAGTATGGCATCACCCTTGTCATGGTCTATCAGTCGATCGGCCAAATGCGCGAAACCTATGGCGGACGCGATGCCGCCAGCAAGTGGTTCGAGAGTGCGAGTTGGATCAGTTTCGCTGCGATCAACGACCCGGAAACGGCGGACTACATCTCGCGCCGTTGCGGCATGACAACAGTCGAGATCGACCAGGTCAGCCGAAGTTCGCAGATGAAAGGATCGTCGCGGACGCGGTCGAAGCAGTTGGCCGCACGACCGTTGATCCAACCGCACGAGGTTCTTCGGATGCGAGCGGACGAGCAGATCGTATTTACGGCCGGGAACGCGCCGCTGAGATGCGGCCGCGCGATCTGGTTCAGGCGCGACGACATGAAATCCTGCGTCGGAGCGAACAGATTTCACACGCTCGGAAACCCACCCGATGCACTTCGGGTCGAGCCGGCGCGCAGCATGCCGAGCAAGGCCGATCCAGAACAATGAAGAGTATCGGAGAAATCAGCATTAGCGACGCCCAACGGGCGGGATTTCGGGAATTCTCGTCGTGCGAGGGGCGAGAAACAGCGCAGCCGCAGGAGCCGCAGCATAGCGGCCCGAAGGGGAGGCGGGACCGACTGCGCGCCGCCCCTCGCACACTATCTGAAGTCCCTTGCACGTAAGCGCAGGTGAATCCGAAGCCGAGGTAGAGGCAAACAGGAGGGGATCGAGCCGCCTGCGCACACCAAGGACCGCGATCCCTGCGCCGTGATCATCTTTGCTACGGGAGGCTGGCTTGCCCTCGGGGGCGCTGGCAACCTCTCCGGAACTGCTAACTGCGGCCAGGACACCGACACCAGACTCGCTGTCGGCCGCGTTTTTGATCTGCGGCGCCGATCGCCATGTGAACTGCGCCGTCGACGGCCATACGTTCTGGTTCGGCGGGGAGAAAATCCGCATCGCGGATATCGAGCAGACATTTCCGGTCCTGTACGGCACCAGAAGAGCCGGAAGCGGCTCGATGCCCGCTCGCGGTTTCTCAATTCGGCCGGTTGGCCCCGCCTTCCGGCGGGGCCTCGCCCGGATCTCAGTCCCGGTTGGGGCGCGACCAGATCAGTTGGTAGCCGTCCTCGCCTTCCACTCCGGTGAGGGTTGCGTAGATCGGCGCGGGGAAGCTCGGGTCGTCCAGCTTGACCGAGAGGTAGTCGCGGTCCTGCTCGGACCGCTTCTGCCAGGCTGCACCGAGCTCGACGTTGCCAGCGTAGATGCGGAAGTGCGGGCCCTTGTCGGAGGGGTTTTCGATGCGGGCGATGCGAGCCTTGACGTTGAGGGCCAGCGTGCGGATCGAGCCGTTGAAGCCGCTTTCGGTGGAGTTGAAGGTGCCGATGGTTGCCATTGTGGTGTTCCTTTCGTTGGTTTCGGACCGCGCCCTTCGCGGCCTCGATGGCTGTCGCAAGGATCGGGGACGATTGGGCCGCACCTGACAAGGCCGGAATGGAATGGAGGACGGCCGGGAGAAACTTTGTTGTTTCGGGAGGAATGAGCGCCTGAGCGCTCAGGGGAAGAAAGTTTTGCATGGCCGTTGCGGGAAGACGATCGAGGCGAAGCCGCTCTCCGATCAGACATGCCTCATCGAGCCCGAGGAGGACGTGGCCAATGCCGACGGATCACGAGGAACGCGGTGATTGCAACGTGCCACGGACTCGCCCAAGCGGAACATAGCATGTGGTCAAACCGTTGCTCTATTCCTATGTCCGGGCGCTGGTTCGGTGGCGACGGACCTGCCGGCTTGGAGTTGCCTTCAATAATCAACCCGGTATCGAGTGCTCGCAATTCGTCGCCTGGAGGATTCATGCGTCAGCAGACAAAGCCGTTTACCGTAGAAATCAAGCAATCCCGAAAGCTCAAACCGACCGACCGCAAAACCTCGATCTGGGGCAAGCTGGACCTAACGCCAGATCAGGGCACGCTCACGGATAGAGAGCAGAAAGAGGCGTCGGCCGTTGGCGGCGACAACGACCGACTCTGAGATTTAGGCCGCGACTTTCTCATCTCAGCTACTCGCCGACAGTTGGCAAATCTTGAACGCAACTTCCAACGACTTTTCGAAGGCTGGTATCGGCAGAAATTCGTAGCGCGAATGGAAGTTGTAGGCGCCGGTGAAGAAGTTCGGTGACGGTATTCCTCTGGCCGAGAGGACCGCGCCGTCGGTGCCGCCGCGCATCGGGATCACCTTCTTCTCGATCCCGAGTTTTTCCATAGCCTTGAATAGCAGAGCGACGGCACGATCGTCACGAGCGAGGCTCGTGGAGATGTTTCGATAGGTGTCGGTGACGTGGTACCGGACATTCCCGGTCGGATAGCGCGATCTCATTGCTTCCGCCACTTCGGCGATCCGACGTTTGCGCCGATTGAAGCCATCTGTATCGAAATCCCGGATCAATGCGGTCAATATTGCCTCGCTGTCGTTTGCGATGAGGTCCTTGAACCAGAAGAACCCGTCGCGACCTTCTGTGCATTCAGGCGTGTCCTCGCGGTCGAAGTGGGAGATGAAGTCCATCGCCATCAGCAGCGGATTGACGAGCGTACCCTTCGCTGACATCGGGTGCGCACTGACCCCGGTAAAGACGATCTCGCAGGATGCGGCGTTGAATGTCTCCAGGACCACCTCGCCCAGTTCGCAGCAGTCGATCGTGTAAGCAAAATCACAAGGGAAGCGGGAGAGGTCCATCGCCTTGGCGCCGCGTAATCCGATTTCCTCGTCCGGCACGAAGGCAACGAAGACGTCGCCGTGGCCCACCTGCTGATCGAGCCGGGCAAGCAGCGTCATAATGACCGCGATTGCCGCCTTATTGTCTGCGCCGAGGACACTGGTGCCGTCACCAATGATGATGTCATTCCCCTCCCACTCAAGAACTTCCGGATGTTCGGCGACCCTGAGCCAGATGTCTTCCTGGCGGTTGAGGCAAAGGTCTTTGCCTTCGAAGCGGAGGATTTGCGGGCGGACGAAGGGCGAGAGGCCGACATCGACGGTGTCGAGATGCGCGATGAAGCCGACCGGTGGGACCTCAGGCCTGTTGCCACGTTTGACTCCCGTCACGATGGCATGCTCGTCGACCAGCACGTCGTTCATGCCAATTGCGCGCATCTCGTCGGCGAGCAGGGCAGCGAGTGCTGCTTGTCCGGGCGAGGACGGCAAGGATTGGGAGCGGCCGTTGCTTTGACTCTCGATCGCGGAATAGCGAAAAAAGCGGCTGATGAGTTCTTCCCGAACTTCCATGTTGTCCATCCTCGTCCTGAAGAGATTCCCGCTCTTGTCGTCGGCGTTTTTTGGCTGAGATGGGTCGGCCCGCTCCGCTACCGCTGTCGTGGTGGACTGCGGAGTTAACCAGCAAGCCCTTTGGTACGGCGCCCTACGGGCTAAAACCTGATGACACCGACCCCGCCGGAAATCTCGACGTCGACGCCGAATCTCGTCGATTGTTCGGAAAATCGGCGCAATATCCGTTCGGCGCTTTCGCCTGCTGCTAGATGCGGCGCCAGGCGATGCTCCAGCACCCCATCAGCCAGCGCTTCATCGCCTCCGATGATGACGGGGTGAAGCGTGATCTCGATTAGGCCGTAATTATCGTCGAACGAGCAAAGGCCGATGACGCTCTCCCAGACTTCGGGTGCCGTCCAGGTCGACTTCTCAGAACGCACGTGGAAAATGAAATTCCCGAGGCTGTAGAAGATCGGCCGGCGCCGGTAGATCTCGATCGGCTGGAGGACGGGCGCACCGTGGCTCACGAACATATGAGCACCCGCATCGATGCATCGTTTGGCAACGCCACTCACCCAGTCGGGGACCTGATACCAGTCGGACGCCCAATGGTGATGGTGGAGATAGGCGATCACCAGAGATCCGTCCGCGGCCGTAGCCGCGATCGAGGCGAGATTCCTGGCAAGATCGGCCTCATCGATCTTGACGCTGCGTCCGAACCTTTCCGATCGCGTGAAGACCGCACGCGAGATGCCGATTTCGGATTCCGGGGTGAGGCGCGGCGGATCGTCCGGCTGACTGTCGTTGGTGAGATCGATAGCGGTGTACCCAACCTTGTCGCGAATAGCCCGGATTTGATCGAACGCGGTCTCGTCGACCTCGATGACCTGGGACAGCCGAAGCCGATTGACCCCCGGGCGTTCTGGGCGATTGTCCTCGGCGTCGGCCGCGTACATGAAATTCGGACCAGGGCCGCCGTCCATCGCCACGATCGCGACGCGCCGTCCACCGATCATTCCGGTGCCTGCCTGTGAGGCTTGCGCGTGGTCACGGCCGAGGCCGGCATGGAGGAAGGCTCGCTTCTCCACCTCCTCGAGTGTCGAGAGCACGCCGGATGGGCCGAGGTCGAACGCATGGTTGTTCGAAAGGGAAAGCGCGCGAAACCCGATCGCACGAAGGCTGTCGAGAACGGCTGGATCGCTGCAGCCGAAGAAGGATCCCTTAAGTGGCCACCCGCCGTGGCTCCCAAGGATGGTCCCTTCAAAGTTGGTGAACGAGAGATCCGCCTTGCGAAGGAGAGACTGAACCTCACGGAAAGCCGGGGCAGAGATGTCGCGAATATCGTGCTTGATGAGCGATTGGCCAGTCACGGCCAATGTGAACCTGTCATTCATGGAGTCACCCTCTATGGCGATACGTGCCACGTGTTTCAAGAAAATGGTGGTTCGGAGCTGGGCCCATTCGTTGAGACGCCGGCACAGCTCAGCATCTGAAGCGGTGCGGTCGGGCGTTGATGAGCGTGCGCGTGTAGGGATTGTCGGATCGTGAGAAGATGAAATCGGATGGTCCGAAATCCTCGACCCGGCCGTCCTTGAAGATGTAGACCGAACTGCACATCTCCTGGACGATGGCGAGGTCGTGGGAGATGAAGATCATCGTCATCTCGCGCTCGGCGATGGTGTCCTTCAGAAGTTGGATGATCTCGGCCTGCACCGACACGTCGAGTGCCGATGTCGGTTCGTCCGCGACGATGATCTCAGGCGCCGCGAGCAGGGCCCGCGCGATGCAGACGCGCTGCCTCTGACCGCCGGAGAGCTGGTGCGGATAGCGGGCGAGCAGGCTGCGAGCGAGCCCCAACCGATCCATCATCGCCGCTGCGTCCGTCGGTTCTTCCCCGGCGGCGAGCTTCGCGCCGAAGCGGATGCTTTCGTCGAGCGTTTCGGCGATGGTCATGCGGGGGTTCAAGGACGCGGAAGGATCCTGGAAGATCATCTGCACCCGGCCGAGAAGGCCGTTACGGCGACCGCCTATGGTAACGTCGAATTCGCTGGCACCGATCCGGATCCTGCCCGCAAGCGCCGTATCAAGGCCGGCGATGATACGGCCGAATGTCGTCTTGCCGCTTCCGCTCTCGCCGACAACGCCGGTGATCTTGCCGCGTGGCAGTTGGAGGCCAACGTCGTGCAAGCCGAACTTTGGCTTGCTTCGGCCGCAGCCCCACGCAAAACCCTGCTGCGCGAATTGTTTCGACACGCCGTCGGCGACGAGAAACATCGGCGCCTTGTCGTCTCCGATCGAGGAAACACTTCGGCGGCATCCGTCGTCCGCGCTGGTTGTCAAAGCGGTGACCCGGAGCCTCGGAACGGCGGCGAGCAGTTTGCGTGTGTACTCGTGCCTGGGCTGATCGAGAATGGTGGACGTGCGGTCCGCTTCCACCACCTGTCCTTTGCGCATCACCAGGACCCGATCGGTGATCTCGGAGATCACGCCCATGTCGTGAGTTACGAGGATGATGGAAACGCCCGTTTCGTCTACAAGGTTTCGAAGTAGTCCGAGGATCTGCTTCTGGACGGTCGCATCGAGCGCCGAGGTCGGCTCGTCGGCGATGATGATGTCGGGAGCGCCGGCAAGAGCAATCGCTATGACGATGCGCTGCCTTTGTCCTCCGGAGAACTGGTGCGGGTAGTTGCGGTATCGTCGCTCCGGCTCCGGAATTCCGACACGGGCAAGGAGATCGAGGGTGCGGGCCCGCGCCTCACGCCTGGAAAGTGAGCCATCGACCGCAAGGCAGGTTTCCTCCACCTGGGCACCGATGCTCATCAGCGGATCGAGGGAGGCGGTGTGGTCTTGGAAGATCGCTGATATCCGACGCCCTCGAAGCGCCGCGCGCTCATCGGGCGTCATGGTGTGGATCGCCTGACCATTGAACTCGATCGTCCCGGACGTCTGCTGGAGCTCGGGCGAAAGCAGGCCGAGCACGGCATTGCCGAGCGTCGACTTTCCGGCTCCCGACTCGCCGATGATGCCGAGGATCTCGCCGCGTCCGAGTTCCAGTCTCACGTCAGAGAGGATTGTCGTCAAGCCGTCTCCCGAAGCGTGGCGAAGGCTAAGGTTCTCAACCCGCAACAGGGGTGTCGTCACGTGTTCCACTGTCATAGCGAGTGGTTCCTTGGATCGAGGCTGCGTCGAACGTCTTCACCGACGAGATTGATGCTGGCGATCAGACCGAAGAGGGCGAGCCCCGGGAACAGGCTGATCCAGTATTGACCGGTGAGAAGATACTGGAACCCGTTTGCGACCGCGGAGCCGAGCGAGGGCTTGTCGATCGGAACGCCCAAACCCAGGAAGGAGAGGGTCGCCTCGAGTGCGACGGCATGGCCGACCTCGATCGGGATCAAGGTAACGGCCGGCGCGATGCTGTTCGGAAGCAAGTGGCGGAAGATGATCCGCGACGTCGGCAGCCGCATCAATCGGGTCGCATCCATGTATGGTTTGTTCGCCTCGCTCAAGGCAACGCCGCGCGCGATCCGCGCATAGGTCGCCCATTGCGCAATGATCAACGCCAGAATGATCCGGTCCACGCCCGGGCCGAGCGTGACGATGGCGATGAGCGCGATCAGGATCGTCGGCAGGCTGAGCTGCAGGTCCACGAGTCGCATGATCGCGGCATCGATCCACTTGCCGAAATATGCGGCGCTGACACCGGCCGTCAGCCCGACCAGAGCGGCGATCGCTGCGCTGGTGATCGACACCACCAGGCTGATGCGCAGGCCATAGAGGATAGTACTGACGATGTCGCGGCCGAGCCCGTCCGTCCCGAGCAGGTAGAGATAGCCGCCGCTACCGAGCGTGCCCGGCGGCGAGGACGCCTCCCATCCGTAGATCTGCAACGGATCGTAGGGATTCTGTGGTGCGATTGCCGGTGCCGCGATAGCGAGCAAAATGTAGCTCGCAAGCAGCACCTTGGACGCGGTCAGGACCGGTCCATGTGGACGCTTTCGGAGCGCCCTCAAAATTTGAGCTTTCATGACGGGGTCACCTTTCACGAAGACAGGCGCACGCGCGGATCGAGCACGGCATAGAAGAGGTCGACCAGGGCATTCAGCGCGACGAACGCGACCGAGATGAAGGTCAGTGTTGCCATCACCACCGGGCGGTCGAGGAGCTGAATGGAGTCGATCAAGAGCTTGCCGACGCCAGGCCACGAGAAGATCGACTCCACCACTACGGCAAAGGCGAGCATGCCGCCGAACTGCAGGCCGATGATCGTCACAATCGGCACGCTGATGTTCGGGAGGGTGTGCCGAAACAGAATCCTCTGCGGGGAAAGCCCTTTGGCGCGGCAAAACCGCGTGTAGTCCATGCTTTCGACTTCAATCGTTCCCGATCGTGAAAGGCGGGCGATGAGAGCGATGTTCGGTATCGCCAGCGCCAATGCGGGAAGCACGAGGTGCCACAGTCCGTCGCCGGTGAAGATACTCCATTCCTGCCCCAGAAAAGTTGCGGTCGAGCCTCTGCCACCGGATGGGAACCAGCCTGTCAGGATGGCGCCGACGAGGATCAGCATCATCGCCAGCCAGAAGGATGGAACGCTCAGTGCCGACACGCTCGCCTTCAGGACGGTCCGATCGAACAGGGTTCCGCTCCGTCGGCCAGCAACGAGGCCGAGCCCCGTTCCAAGCGGTGCCGCTATAAGCATGGCGACAGACGCGAGTTCCAGCGTCGCCGGCAACTTGGCTATAACCAGCTCGAAGGCCGGCAGATGATAGATGTAGGAGGTGCCGAAGTTTCCGCTGACCACATTGTCGATAAAGACGAGATATTGCCTCCAGATCGGTTGATCCAGTCCGAGCGCGATTGTCGCCTGCCTGATATCTTCTGGCGTGGCGGTTTCGATGTTGACCACGTTGAAGACCGGATTGCCGACGCTGTGGATGCCGATAAATCCGATCAACGACATGACGATGAGGAGCAGGAAGGCTTGCGACAGCCTTCCCAATGCAACTGAAATCATGCCCATGATCGCTTACTCCACTGCCGCAAGCGTCTGCATCGCGGTCGTCCAGCCGCGGGGATGCATCACATAAGAGCCGACCCGTGGGCCGTAACCGACGATGTGATGGAAATGGTAGAGCGGTATGATCGGCTGGTCGGCCATAACGAGTTCCGTGGCTTGCGCCAGCGCTTGGTACCGCTCCGGCCCCACCTCAATGCTCTCGGCCTTTGCGAGCATCGCGTCGAAGGCATCGTTTTGATAGTTCCCGAAGTTCAGGGCACCGGTTCCGCGCTCGCGGTTCGGCGATGCCAGCAGGGTATGGAGGATGATATCGACCGCTTCGCCGGACGTGCCGCCGTACCAGGCGGCGTAGTCGCCGGCGGCACGTTTGGTATTGAAGACCGAGAACGGAGCGGCTGATGGCTGGGCGTTTACGCCGATACGGGCCCAGCTTTGGGCGATTGCTTGAAGGCTCTCGGCGTCACCGGGGTAGCGTCCGGCGGGCCCTGCAAGAACGAGGTTGAAGCCGTTCGGAAGGCCTGCCTTCGCAAGAAGGGATTTTGCCTCGTCATAGTTGGGCGTCCCTGGCACCAAATTTGCCGAGGTGCCCGGCAGGCCATTCGGAAAGACCTGAGCCGCAGCCGTGCCATAGCCGGCGAGGATCTTGTCGACCAAAATGCCCCGGTCCGTCGCCATCGCAAGCGCACGGCGAACCAGAGGGTTCTTGAATGGATTGTCGATTGGTTCGCCCGACTTGCCCGTCACGCCCGGAAGTGTCTCCCGCGACACGTCGAATTGCACGAAGTTGACGCGCGCGGCACCCACGCTTGCAATCCTGGCGCCGCGCTCCTTCAACGAGGCGACGTCGCGTGCCGGAATGGCATCCGCCACATCAATCTCACCGGTGCTGAGCGCCGCAACGCGGCCGGCCGGGTTCTCGATGACCCGGAACGTCACATTGCGCCAGGTGGGCTTGCCGCCCCAATAGTCGTCGTTCCGTATGAGCCTCAGGCTCTCGCCGGAACTCCAGCTTTCGAACCGGTAGGGACCGGTACCGACGGAAGATTGGCCGGCGTTGAGGTCCTCCGTCGCCTCGAAGCCTCCAGCGGGCCGGTTCATCACGAAAATGGAAGAAAAGAAGAGTGGCAGATTGGGGACCGGGCCATTGGTCTCGATGAGGACGGTGAGGGGATCGGAGGCCGAGACCGACTTGATGCCGCTCACATAGGAGCGAAAGCCGCCGCTAGGCGGTTTGAGGAAGTCACGGATGCGCTCGATCGTGTAGACGACATCGTCCGCCCCGAACTTTGAGCCGTCATGAAAGCGAACGTTATCGCGGAGCTTGAACTCCCATTGCGTGTCGGACAGTGGCCGCCAGGAGGTGGCAAGGCCGGGCTTCAGCTCGAGATTCTCGTCCTGATAGACCAGCCGCTCGTAGATGTGGGAGAGCAGCGAGGTGTTCTCGTTGAGATTGGCATAGTGCGGATCGAGCGTCATCAGCTTGTAGGACGTGGCGATCCGAAGCTCCCCGGTTTCCTGTGCCTGCGCCGACGTCGACGGAGCACTCCCGAGGAAGACTGAGATCAGAAGCGCGGAAAGCAGGCGTGGACGAAATTGGCTTCCCAGTTTCATTTGAAGTTCCTTGTTTTTCGTTTTTGGTAGTGTCAGAATGCCGCGTTGGGGCAGGCCCTAACGCGTGATTTCCGGGGCGAAATGCTCGCAAAGAACGCGGAGCGAATGTCTTGTTAGCTCGCCCGTAAGCCCGGGATCACGCGTGTGGTTGGACCATCCCCGGAGACTCGGGTTGGAATTTGGGCGCCGACACGCGATTGCGTCCGCTCGCAACAGAGGCGATATCGATCTTCAGGAGGTCGGCAATGACGGAGCGGATTTGCGGCCAGGGATCTTCTTGGCTTGTGGGGGAGGGTTGCCACTTTGTAACAACTGCGTGGAGCTTGGCCGTTGCGCCCGCAATTGATTGCGCCGGTGTCCTCCACAGGGCTTCCGCCGCCTCGTCCTCCGCGACGGATGCACGATCTTCAGCTTCGAGGGCCTCGTCGTAGGCTCGCGAACCTGCGGCTTGCTCAAGCGGTGGCGGCAAAACCGCCGAAAAGAGCGCTCTTTCGAGCTGCTGCTGGCGCAAACTCGATTCGCTCAAATGCTGCCAAGCGTTGCACCATTGTTGCCAAACCGCTAGCGCGGGATCGTCGTTGCACGTTTCCGGAGGCCGCCGTTTTGTCCGAGTAAGCTCTTGATGTGTGGGTAAAGACGCCGCCACGAAGGAATGAAAATCTCCCAGGGTGACCGTGGACAAAGTTCTGCTATTGTCGGAATCAGCCATGATCCGAGCTCCCGTAAGCTTGGTTGTGGTCAGGCTGTGTTCGGTGTTGCGAGCACCGAGCACGGCCGCGTTGGAACTTTAAGTGCCACATGAACGAAAAAAGTTCAACCGGGAATACCGAAATTTATGAATGAAATAACGGGAGCTCAAATTCGCGCGGCCAGGGCGTTGGTTCGATGGACCGCTGAAGAGCTA
This sequence comes from Sinorhizobium sp. M4_45, assembly GCF_002885915.1. Lineage (NCBI taxonomy): Bacteria > Pseudomonadati > Pseudomonadota > Alphaproteobacteria > Hyphomicrobiales > Rhizobiaceae > Sinorhizobium > Sinorhizobium sp. M4_45. The sequence continues at coordinate 27,643 of NZ_NWVE01000013.1, read as the reverse complement.
GCAAATACAGCTAGTGTAGGTCTCTCGACGATACGACGGGCGGAGGCGGAAGATGGGCCACCAACAATTACGCCGGCGAATCTAAGGCTGATCCGAATTGCTCTTGAAAGCGCCGGTATTGAGTTCATTGCCGAAAATGGCGGCGGCGTGGGTGTTCGTTTCAAGAAGTAGCCGCCCGCTGGGCTATCCATGGTCCAACGGAGTCACCGCCCTTCGAAATCCGACCACGTCGGCAGCACGCTAGGGTCCCTTGATTAGCCAATTACTCCTGCGCTACCGGTTCTCCTTACCCGCGCCATGCACAACGTTTGTAATACCCCGACTGTGAAGATGAATGCTCGGACCGCAAGCCTCGCGAGGGGAGGTCCTTTTTCTATTGGAATAAGATCGAGAGCTGCATGTGTCCGCTGCGGCTCGGAGCCAACTAGTGGTGAAAAACTGGCGCTTAGGACCCGGCAAAGACTCTCGCTTTGAGTGGGCAGCGGAAGTGCAGCGCGCTGCACCCGATAGGCAGCTTCGCGGCCGGAAGCAGTCGCACGACTGTTTTGATCAGCGGCGAGAGCAACGCTTAACGGTCCGCCGCGAGGCATTCCGCCGGACCCTGATCTTCCCACAATTGGCTAGACTCTCGCAGAATTGGTGCCACATTATAAAGCATGATCGAGGGGAACGTCATCGGGAATGCGGAGGACGCAAGGCAGCGCTTCGGCTTGGCAGGACTTGCCGAAGCGATCGTCGAGACGCTTGACCAGCCGCTGCTGATCCTCACTTCCAATCTCACCATCGCGGACGTCAACTCCGCGTACTGCGAAACGTTCGGGGTTACGGCCGAGGAGACACGCGGCCAACCGATATACGGGCTGGGTAATGGGCAATGGGACATTCCCGAGCTGCGTCGGCTTCTGGAACAGGTCCTGCCCACGCGCACGACGGTGAAAGCCTACCGGATCGAGCACAAGTTTCCCGATTTGGGAGGCGGGTCATGGTCCTGAACGCCCGAAGAATAACCGACGATGATGGGCGGCCGGAACTGATTCTGCTCACAATCTCCGATCGAACGGAAGCCGAGCAAGCCCGTTTCGAACTCGAAGGACATCGGGAGTTCTTGGAAAAGCTGATCGACAGCGTTCGTGAAGGGCTGCTGGTGCTCGGCTGGGATCTGAGAGTCGTCAGGGCGAACCAAACCTTCTACGATCTGTTTCAAGTCTCCCCGGCCCGCACCGAAGGCCGGCTGGTGTACGAACTTGGAAACCGGCAATGGGACATTCCGAAACTGAGGGAGCTCCTGGAGGACGTTCTTCCCGACAACAATGCCTTCGATGATGTCGAGGTAGAGCACGACTTCGAAACGATCGGACGGCGCATCATGCTCCTCAATGGCCGCCGTCTCGATCATCTCGACCTGATCCTGCTGGCGATACGCGACGTCACCGAACAACGTCGAATGGAGGCGCAGCAACAGACGTTGATGGGCGAGCTGCATCACCGAGTGAAGAACGTCCTGTCGAGCGTGAACGCCCTGGCAAATCGCAGCCTCTATGAGAGCCAATCGCTTGATGAGTTTCGCGACAGCTTTGCAACGCGCCTGGGCGCCCTCTCCAGGACCCAGGACCTGCTGATGCGCGCACCTGCGCACGACGTCCTCATAGCGGACGTTCTGTGCTTGGAGTTGGAGGCCCAAGGCGGACGTGAAGGAGAAAACTTCCACCTGGAAGGGCCGGACGTCGTCATGTCGCGCGAGGCCGCGCAAGGATTCGCCATGGCCATCCATGAACTCACCACCAATGCCGTAAAGCATGGCGCCTGGGCCTCGCCCGAAGGGCGGGTGAACGTCGCGTGGACAGCGCGTGCAGGTGAGGCCGACGTAACGCATGTCTCCTTCCGCTGGCGAGAAAGTTGCGCTGGGATAAATACCGCCCCCGCTCGCAAGGGTTAGGGCTTGCGTGTTCTGGAGGGAGTGTTCAGCCATTCCCTGGATGGCACGGGCGAGTTGACGCTCCATCCCGACGGCGCGGAGTTCGCCGCGGAGTTCAAGTTGCGCGCTTAGTTTAGCCTGCTGCTGGCTTCCCGACACGAAGAGTGGCGGCCCTCGGACATAAACTGGTAAGCGATCACTGCATCGGGCAGCACCAAAATTCCATCGGCATCCACGAGCGGCAACTTTCGGGTTGTCTCTGGCGGTGCGGCAAGCGGCAATTCAACGCGACAGCTCCACTTGCTGAGAGATGGCAAGGCGTGAGCGACCCCCACCTTTCCGATACCTTCGGAACCAATCTCATCAGCGATGGTTCGACACCTCTCCAGATAGCGGAAGGAGGCAGGAACATGGCGCAGCAGATAACGCTCGATCCACATGGTCGCGCCCACAACCCGCAGAGCAGTGCGGCACGGGACGACGGCACACAGGAGCTGTGCTCCGACCTCGCCTACCGGCGTCTCGGCATTGTCAATGTCGTGTTCTTCGGAAAACCGGGCGCCGACGATCGCGAGTGGGTTCTGATCGACGCCGGCGTGATCGGAACGACCGGCCTGATTACAGGGGCCGCCGAGGAACGTTTCGGGCCAAAATCACGACCAGCGGCAATCGTGATGACCCATGGACATTTCGACCACGTCGGCGCTCTCGAGGAGCTTTCCGAACGGTGGCAGGCTCCCGTTTATGCGCACGGGCTTGAGCGACCCTATCTCGACGGCAGCGCCGCCTATCCTCCGCCGGACTCCTCGGTCGGCGGTGGCCTTATGTCGCTGCTGTCGCCGCTTTATCCACGCGGCCCCGTGGACGTAAGCCCTTGGCTTCAAACCTTGCCGGAGGATGGCAGCGTCCCGCAGATGCCTGGCTGGCGCTGGCTTCACACGCCCGGGCACACCCCTGGTCACATATCGCTCTGGAGGGAGGCAGATCGGACGATTATCGCGGGCGATGCCTTCATAACGACACGGCAGGAGTCCGTCTATGCCGTGGCGGTGCAGGAGCCGGAGATGCACGGCCCCCCGATGTACTACACGACAAATTGGAACCATGCCCGCAGCTCGGTCGAACTGCTCGCCTCGCTTGAGCCCGACAGAGTGATCACCGGTCACGGCCCTGCCATGCAGGGCGCCCAGATGCGTGACGCACTCCATCGGCTCGCATCAAATTTCGACCGTGTGGCCGTGCCTAAGGGAGGGAAATACGTGGAGAGACCCGCCGCCGAACGAAAAGGCGGTGAGTACCGGAAGCCCTGATGCTGCCACTGACGATAACGGGAGTAGCTTTGGTGAAGCCTGCCTGTCTGTGTTCTCGTGCGCATTGACGCTCGCACGGGGATCGCGGCCCGAGTTCTTTCGAAGCACCTAGTTCGCTCGGGCCAATAGCTACCCGTCTGGATTTGATGCGCCCACCTTTGCCTAGTGCGGCGACCCTGCTTTCCGGCGGTTGCGCTTTGGAAGCTCGGCCTGCTCCTCCTCCGCGATTTCCTGCGTAGCCCGGTGCCAATGGCCTTCGTGATCTCCATAAGTCCGGCCTCCGCGCTCCCAGATCTCATGGGCGCGCACACGAATACGCTCTTCCAATTCCTTGGGAGTCATCATAGTAGCCTCCTCGTTGCGGATTCCAGGATGGGTGCCTCAAAACGGAGCAAAGAGGAAGATGTTCCCGCATGGGCGAAACAAGACCGTTGATCGTCTCGCCAGGAGGCGCTCAGCTCGTCGGAATGCCCCTTGATGGCGGAACCGACATACTTCTTCGCCGGTTGGGTAGCGAGATATTTTGGGAGGTTCCAATGAAGGAGATCCCCTGGCGCGTACCCCTCTCGGTGAAACTCCAGAATGGCATAGAACGACGGTTCTGCGGCCCTTACGACGCTCTGGACTTCCTCGAACACGAATGGCCGAATCATGGAAGGCGTTTCCACCGTGCCGTCAGAGATTGCCGTGCGGCGCTGTCGAGCCTTCAGACGGCCGAGGTCGCAAGACGATCCTTCATCGACGCCTGCATAGAGGCGTCCATGCCGTTTGCGGAAGCTCGTCGCGGTCACACTCCGGCTTTGACTAAGAGTACTTCTGTGCGTTGGCGGCACTGAGACTTAAGGGCGCTCGGAAAAGCGGCTGACCGGCACATGTCGGCATCCGAGGACCCAGTCGAGTACGCCTGCGGACGCAGCTTCGGCATCAAACAGTGCGGCATGCGGGAACATCATACCTCTTTTAAGGTGGGAGCTTTTTTTGCAGCCCAAGCCCCGGAGGAAACCATGCGAGTGCTCAACATCGCCATCGCCGCTGCACTAATAGGCGGCGCGTCATACGCCTACGCGCAACAAATGTCGTCCGAGGAGTTCGTAACCATGGCTGCGAGTTCCGATATGTTCGAGGTGCAATCCGGTCAGCTCGCAGCCAAGAACAGCAAGCAGCCCAGCGTTCAGCAGTTCGCTTAGATGATGGTCGCCGACCATACAAAGGCGATTCAAGAGCTGAAGGTTGCCGCCGGCGAAACCAAAGTCACTGTTCCCACCCAGATGATCGACAAGCACGCCGCACAATTGCAGAAACTTCAGAATGCGCAAGGCGAGACGTTCGACAGGGCTTACCTCGAGGCCCAACTCGTGGCGCACCAGGAGGCGCTGAAGCTCATGCAAAGCTACGCACAGAGCGGCGACAGCGAGCCGCTGAAAGCGCATGCCACCAAGGCATCTCCGATCGTTCAGCGGCACCTCGAACACGCCCAGAAGCTAGTTGGGCAATAACGGGAGCGCATTGCGTGAGCGTACGAGCCGAAAGACGCGGCTCCGCCTCGTTTCGGATGGGTGATCTGGGGATGGCGCCAGGACTTGAGCGGTGTCGCAAAACCCGCGCGTGCTCGGCATAGGCATCGATGAAGATACGGCAATAGTCGTGGAGGAACATAAATTTAGGGTAGTCAGCAGTGGCGCCGTCTTGGCGCCACCCACTCGAACATCGCCGAGGCCACCGCAAATCAGGCCCTCTCCATTTACGACCTGAAACTGCACGTGTTGAGATGGGGCCACGGATTCGACATCGAAGCGCGCCGGCCTGTCCATCGGTCGCAGCCCGAGCAACACCAGCCAGGCTTGATCACCCGACCCTTAGCTACTCCTCTGTGAGATTATCCCCGGTTCCTGCGGGAACAAGGCGCAAACAGTCTTGTTAGGCGCTTTTCACGCAAGGAGGCGGCAATGTTTTTTACGGACGGCAAACTCCAGTATCCGGTACGGGTCGAGACGCCTAACCCTTTGTTCGCGCGGGCGCTGCAGCAGGCGATCGGCGGCGTCGAAGGCGAGATTCGTGTTGCCATGCAGTATTTCTTCCAAGCCTGCGGAGCGCGCGGCAACACCAAGTTCCGCGACCTCCTGATGAATACCGCAGCGGAGGAGCTTGGACATATCGAGATGCTGGCGACGGCAGTTGCCCTAAACCTCGAGGGTGCACCCTTGAGCATTCGCGAGGAAGTTGCGGGAGATCCGGTTGGCGGTGCTGTCCTCGGCGGCATCAACCTCAAAAATCTGTTGTCCTCAGGTCTAGCGGCGATGCCGGTCGACTCGGATGGCGTGCCCTTCGACATGTCCCACATCTATGCCAGCGGCAACATCGCCGCCGACATGACCGCCAATGTGACGGCGGAGGCGACCGGTCGCGTGCTGGCCGTTCGGCTCTACGGCATGACCAACGATCCGGGCATGAAGGACATGCTGTCCTTCTTGATTGCGAGGGATACGATGCATCAGAATCAGTGGCTCGCGGCTCTTGAAGAGCTTGGCGGCCATCAGGGAGCCTTCCCGATCCCGAACAGCTTCCCGCAAGACCAGGAACAACAAGAGTTCAGCTATGCTTTCCTAGGCTTCCAGCAGGATGGCAGCGATCCCATTGCAGGCCGATGGTCCCAAGGCCAGTCGATCGACGGCAAAGGCAGCTTTAAAGCCGGTCCGACGATGGCGATGGGACAGAAGCCCACACTCGCTCCGGCCAAGCCGAACAGCGGTGCGCAGTCAGAGCAGATGTGAAACGGAAGCAAAGCGCCGCTCGAGCACGAGGACACCGTCGAAAATCGGTGACGGGCAGGTTGAACCGCCCGTCGCCGACCGGCTTGTCGTGATCATGGAGGGACGAAATTGCCCCGTGCACAAGGAACACGGCTGATCGGCTGCTTTGCCCTCGGGGTGTCGATCGGCGGCTCTTTCGACGGGATTCTCCTGCATCAGATCCGGCAATGGCATCAGCTAGACTCTTCAAGAATCGGAGAAACAACATCTTTACCCGACGGTTGAGGAGGACGGGCGTGGAGCCCCGTGGGTCAAGAGAGCCGTCTTCCGGCTGTGATAGCCGCCAACAGCCGAAAAGGTTACCGACGAAATGACAATCATCGGACCTGATGCGGTACCGCTGACGACCAGCGATCGATTGAATGCGGCACGTTTCAATAGCGTTCTCGGTTGGACGCCGTTCAAGCCGCATCGCCGATGGCAGTCCCTACTGCTGCACGCTCTGCGGAGCCAAGGCGACGCAGTCGGACACTTGTCGCGCAGATCCTGCGAGCTCTCTTAGCCCGATAGGATTCGGGCTCGCCTCTACAGCGCTCGTCAATTCAACCGCCGACGGGAAGAGCCATCGAACACATGAAGAGCGTCTAGGTTTGGGCGCACGTGGATCAGATCGCCGACGCTGATGGTACTCTCGCGGGGAAACTCTACCGTCAGCATACGCGCGTCGCCGGTTTCCAGGTAGCCATAAGTCTGGCTGCCCAATCGCTCAGCCACAGCAAGTTTTCCGCCGAACCATGCTTCTTCTGGAGCGCAGACGACAAGATCCTCGGGGCGGATTCCAACGGTTGCAGTCGCGGCTCGCAGTTCACGTGCGGTCCCGTTCCCAAGCTTGATTGTGCGGCCCTTCAGCCGAACTGCGACCTCATCGCCATGGGCGACGACTTCCGCGGTGATGGTGTTCATCGTCGGGCTGCCAATGAAGCGGGCCACAAAAAGGCTGGCTGGGCGGCGGTACAGCTCCAGAGGCGGACCCACCTGCTCGACGCGCCCGGCATTCAGCACCACAATGCGGTCCGCAAGCGTCATCGCCTCGACCTGGTCGTGCGTGACGTAGACTGTGGTCGCCTTCATGCGGTTATGGAGTTTCGCTATCTCCAGCCGCATTTCTACCCGCAGCGATGCATCAAGGTTCGACAGAGGTTCATCAAAAAGGAAAGCGGAAGGCTCCCTCACGATGGCGCGGCCCATGGCGACGCGCTGGCGCTGACCTCCCGATAGCTGAGCAGGCCGACGGTCGAGAAATGGTTGGATCTGAAGGATCTCGGCCGCGTGCGCCACGCGCTGCCTGATCATCGCTTCGTCAGCCCCGCGCATCTTGAGTCCGAATGCCATGTTCTCGCGCACGCTCATATGCGGGTAGAGGGCATAATCCTGGAACACCATCGCGATGTCTCGCTGGGATGGCGGCAGGGCGTTCACCAGCTTTCCTCCAATATCGAGCCTGCCTCCGGAAATCTCCTCAAGCCCCGCAATCATGCGCAGTAGAGTAGATTTGCCGCAGCCGGAAGGACCTACCAGAACGAGGAACTCACCACTTTCGATGTCGATATCAATGTCATGGATGACCTGTAGCGAGCCATATGATTTTCGGATCTGCGCCAAGCTGATTGCCGTCACGGTTTGGTCCTCCAAAAGGTCAGCTTTTACCCTTGACCTCAATTATCGATATCAATATCAATAATAGCAGGCAAGATGGTTGGCAACTCCGCGGACGCACATGAAGTACTTTTCGGCCCAGTCACATTCGCGAGACGCAAAACCGGCGAAGTCGGCAGCCGCCTTCAATGCGCTCAAGCGGGACATCATGCTCGGAGTGCTTCCTGCTGGCGCGTCACTGACGGAGCTTGATCTTGCCGCCCATTTCTCCTGCAGCCAGGGAACCGTGCGCGAGGCGCTGCTGCAATTGCAGGAGGAGGGGCTTGTGCGGCGGCAGGGACATCGGGGCACGCAGGTTTCTGAATGTACTGAAGCCGAAGCGGTGGAAATGTTCCGCGTGCGCCAGCAGATCGAGTGCAGCGGCATTCTCCGTGCGCTGCAGATGCAGAGCCGTACGCTTGTTGCCGATCTAAAGGCTTTGTGCGCTGAGATGCTGCAGGCGGCGACCGTTGGAGACGAGCTTGAGCTCGCCTCTCTCGACCGCGATTTCCATCGTCGCATCTTTCAGGATGCTCAACTCCCGGCGCTGGACCCGATCTTGCACCGCTGTCTGGTGCACAATCACCGCTTCAAGATTTCACGCAGCACCAGTCCCCGCGATCTTGTCGCAACAGCGCAGCGTCACGGCTCGATCATTGAAGCGGTGGAGAGTGGGTGCGTGGAAAGGGCGAGTGAAGCACTTCGGCACCACATCGCGACCATCGTGGACCTCGGTCCCCACGTTTTCCCAGATGCGAGCCAATGAGCGCGGCTCCCCACATGTCCCGGCTGTCCCCCGAAATGGCGGCGCTCCTTGACCGCGTCGAGCGAGAAACCGGCCCGCAACCGGATCCGACGACGCTGCCTCCTGCGCAGGGGAGGGCGCTGACTGCAAAGAGCAATTGCCGCTGGAACCGCGATCTCCCCGAGATGGCTGCTGTGGGCGACGCCTGGGTCGACGCGGATGAAATCCTTGGCTCTGCGCGCGTGCGGCTGAAGGTTCTCGTGCCGCCAGATCATCGGCCGGGCGCGGTCATCTTCGTGCATGGCGGCGGTTTCGCGTTTTGCAGCCCCGAGACCCATGAGCGCTGTGCGCGGGTCCTTGCGCTGGAGTGCAGTCTGCCAGTGCTGCTGCCGGACTATCGGCTGTCGCCCGAATATCCTTATCCGGCGGGCCTGATGGACGTTGTCGCAGCGTTCCGCTCCGCCTTTGCCGTCACCGGCGCCTTCGGCGTTGCTGACGGCCCTCTCATCCTTGCGGGCGACTCGGCGGGTGCCAACCTGGCGCTGGCCGCCATGCTTCACGAGCAAGCCACAGCAAAAACCGCTGCGGCCGGCGCACTGCTTTTCTATGGAACCTATGCTGGCAATTTTCGTACGCAATCCTACCGCGATTTCGAGAATGGACCGGGTCTGACGACCGCAAAGATGCAACGCTATTGGCACTGGTATGTTGGCCACCGAGATATGTCAGCCGACCCCTTGGCCTGTCCGCTCGTCGCTTCGGACGAAACACTGAAGGCCCTGCCGCCACTTCACCTGATGGCCGCAGGTGTAGATCCGCTGCTTTCCGACAGCATCCTGCTGCACGCCCGCCTCAAGAGCCTCGGGCGCAGCGATACTCTGACGGTCGTGCCGGGTGTTACGCACGGCTTTCTGCAGAATACCCTCGATCTGGCTGCCGCGCGGGAGGCGCTGGTGGCCGCGGGGGTGGCGGCAAAACGAATGGCTGCCGGCAACTGACTTGGGTTTTCAGAGGAGGAGACAATGAAAAACTGGAAGAAACTGGCAATCGGCGCTGCGTTCGCAACGTCGCTTCTCGCAGGCACTGCATCGGCGGAAACTGTCCGCTTCTGGTATCACTTCGACAACCCCGAAAATCCGATGGATGATCTCGTCGCCGAGTTCGAGGCCGCCAATCCGGGCATCGAGGTCGAGGCGGAAAACGTTCCTTGGAACAGCTATTACGATAATCTCTACACCGCGCTTGTCGGGGGCAATGCCCCAGATGCTGCCATGGTGAAGCTGTTTGCGCAGCCGCGTCTCATCGAAATGGGAGCGCTGGAGCCGATCGGCGATCGCATCGATGCCTGGCCCGGCAAGGCGGACCTGCTCGACAACCTGCTGGAACTCAACAAGGGTCCGGACGGCCAGCAGTATTATCTACCGATCCAGTACGTCGTGCTTTATCTCTATTATCGCGCCGACCTTTTCGAACAGGCGGGCCTAAAGCCGCCTGCGACCTGCGAGGAGTTGCGCGACGCGGCAATAAAGCTCACCAAGGCGCCTGAGACCTACGGCTTCGGCCTGCGCGGCGGAAAGGGTGGATGGGACCAGTGGGGCGCCTTCGTGCTCTCGCAGGGCGCCAAGCTCGAGTCCGGTGGTCTAACGACGCCGGAGGCGATTGCCGCCAACCAGTGGCTGATCGATCTCTTCCAGAAGGACAAGGTCATTCCGCCATCGGCACCCAACGATGGCTTCCAGGAAATCACCGGTGCCTTCAAGAATGGCACGACGGCGATGACGATCCATCACATCGGCTCTTCCAACGACATGGTCAAGGCGCTTGGCGACAAGGTTTCCGCCGTGCCGGTGCCGGAATGCGGCGGTGGGCGCTGGACGTCCTACGGCGATGAGTCCTTGGCTATCTTCACTTCGTCGGAGGTGAAGGATGCGGCATGGAAGTGGATATCCTTCCTGGCCGAGGGTGACAACAACGTGGCCTTCAACAAGGCGACCGGCCAGATGACCGTGACGAAGAGCGGCGCTGAAAATTGGACGCTGCATGAGCGTCGATTCGTGGACGCGACGGTTCAGTCACTGCCGTTCGCCCATGTCCTGCCGCAGAACACGGCGACGTCGGAGTTCGTCAATACGGCCTGGCAGACGGCGATGCAGCAAGCGCTGACCGGCCAGATCACCTCCGAGCAGATGATGCAGCAGCTCGAGGCGCTATTCGCGCAGCAGTAGCCCCCCCGGAGCGAGCAGTCTGCGCACGCTCCACCCTTGCCATCCGCCCGCCCGAACCTCAGGGCGGGTGGCTTCCGAATGCCAACTGCCGGGAACGACCGCATGACCGCGACAACCGCTCCATCTCCGACGACGCCTGCCATTCCGACGCCCTGGAGCGTGCGGCTGATGCCATACATGCTGCTGGCGCCGGCCGTGGTCGTCACGCTGTTCATCGTCTTCTTTCCAATGGCCCAGGCGGTCTTCACCAGTCTCTACGATCTTGTCCTGTGGAAGCCGAACGCCAGCCGTTTCGTCGGGTTCGGGAATTATGTGAAGCTCTTCGCCGATCCCGTCTTCTGGATTGCACTCGGCAATACCGCCATCTGGATCGGCCTGACAGTGCCGCTTCAAATGGGGCTCGGCCTGTTGACTGCGCTGCTGCTCAACCGGGAATTCCCCTGGCGGGGGCTTGCGCGGGCCCTCATCATCATTCCGTGGGCCCTGCCGAGCGTGGTGATCGCGTTGATGTGGCGCTGGATCTACGATCCCAATACGGGCGTCTTAAACGATATCCTCATCTATCTCTCTGTCGTGCAGTCCGCCGTGCCGTGGCTTGCCGATCCGAATCTAGCGCTTTATGCGATCATAGCGACGCTCACCTGGCAGGGCTTTCCCTTCTTCGCCGTCATGATCCTTGCCGGCCTCCAGGGAATTCCACGGAGCCACTATGAGGCCGCGTCCATCGACGGCGCCTCTCCATGGCGCCAGTTCGTGCATATCACGCTGCCTGGTATCGCCCCGGTGCTGGCGACGGCGGGACTGCTTCGCGTCATTTGGGTCGCCAATTCCATGGACGTCATCTTCGTCATGACCGGCGGCGGCCCAGGTTATGCAACCCATACCCTGCCGCTCTACGCCTTCGTCCGCGCCCGCCAGAACCTCGATTTCGGCTACGGCACGACGATCGCCGTGACTTTCACGATCCTGCTCGGCGCGATCGTCGCCGTCTATCTTGCCCGTACCATGCGGGAGGTTGAGCGATGAACAGATCCTCCACGTTCCGCCGTATCCTCACCACCGACCTGCCGGTACTCTTGATCGTGCTCTTCGCCATGGGGCCCTTCGTCTGGATGGTGCTGACTTCGCTGACGCCGACGGAGGCGCTGAACGCCACCGGCGTTTCCGTCTCGCCCGCCGGCTGGAGCCTAGACAACTATGTGCGCCTGCTCCAGCAGACCTCCTTCCTCGACAACATGCTCGACAGCCTGATCATAGCCTGCGGCACAGTGGTGCTCGGCCTTGCCGTCGCGGTGACGGCGGCCTACGCCTTCTCGCGCTTCCGCTTTGCGGGTCGCAAGCTTCTGATGTTGCAGTTCCTGCTCATCAACATGTTCCCGATCGTGCTCCTGATCCTGCCGCTCTTCGTGCTGATGCGGAAGGCTGGCATTCTCGACACCCATTTCGGCCTGATCCTCGCCAATGCAACGGTCGCCATTCCCTTCGCGGTCTGGATGCTAACAAGTTATGTCGGCGCGATCCCGAAAAGCCTTGACGAGGCGGCGATGATCGACGGCTGCTCGCGGCTGACGGCATTGCTCCGGGTCGTGCTGCCACTCACGATACCAGGCATTATTTCCACCGGCATCTACATCTTCATCACGGCCTGGAATGAATATCTCTACGCGCTGACGCTCGGCGGCAGGAACGTCCGTCCGGTCACGGTGGCGATCCAGACGCTGATCGGAGAATACCAGATCGAATGGGGCCTGCTTGCGGCGGGCGCCGTCGTCGGCGCGATGCCGGCCACCATCCTTTTCCTTCTCGTGCAGCGCCGCCTGATCGGCGGGCTGACCCAAGGCGCGGTGAAGGGCTGAACCGAGTGAAAGAGGACAGACAATGAACCCCGTCGGGTTGATCTCCATGCAATATGCGCGGCCGTTTACGTCGGAGCATTTCCCGCTGTTTTCCGAGATGAAAAGGCTCGGCTACGATTTCGTCGAGCTTCTTGTGCCTGAACCGGGCGAGCTCGACCTGGAGGAGGCGCGCCATGCGCTCGAGGCTGCCGAGCTCCAGGTCGTTCTCGCCGCCCGCGTCAACCTGCAGCGCAATCTTTCGTCGGATGATCCGGGCGCGCATCGCGCCGGCGTCGACTACCTCAAATATGCGGCCGATTGCGCCGCAGCTCTCGGCGCCACGATCGTCGGCGGCCCGCTCACGGGCAACCCGCTCGTCTTTGCCGGTCGGCCGCCGCAGCCGGTGAGCGAGGAGGAGCGCTTTTCCCGCAAGACTCGCTGCGTCGCGGGTTTGAAGGAAGCGGGCGATCATGCTGCCAGACTGAACGTCGTACTGGCGGTCGAGCCGCTCAACCGGTTCGAAAGCGACGTGCTCTGCACCACGCAGCAGGCGATTGAACTGCTCGACGCTGTCGATCATCCAGCCGTCCAGCTCATGCTCGACACGTTCCACATGCACATGGAGGAAGCCTCCATTGCCGAGGCGATCCGACTCGGCGGAAAGCGCGTCGTGCATTTTCAGGCCAACGAGAACCACCGCGGCTTTCCCGGTACCGGGGCGACGGATTGGGTCGAGGTATTCCGCGCGCTCCATGATATCGGTTATGGCGGCCCGATCTCGCTCGAGCCCTTCCGTCGCAACGACGACCGCTTCGGTGTTCCCTTTGCGCAGTGGCGTGCTCCGCACGAGGACGAGAGCGAACGTCTCGCCGCGAGTGCCGCATTCATCAAGTCCCACATCCTGCTTACGGAATATCGTCGATGACACTCAAGATCGGTTGGATTGGCTGCGGCGTCCACGCCACTCAGATGCTGCTTCCGCAACTCGTTCGCCATGATGTGCAGATCGGCGCGCTCTGCGATATCGACGGCAATCGTCTGACCTCCGCCGGGCGGCAGTTCGGCGTCTCGAACCTGACGAGTGATGCGGAGGAGCTCATACGCCGCTCCGACATCGACGCCGTCGGCATGGCGGTCGGGCCGGACCAGCATCTCCTGTTCGGCAAGATGGCGCTGGAGCGGGGCCTTTCCGTCTTCATGGAAAAGCCGCCGTCCGGTAGCGCCGCCGGGGCACGCGAACTGCTCGCGGCCTCGAAAAAGTCGGGCAAGCCGCTGCTTCTCGGCTTCATGAAGCGTTATTCAGCCGGCAACAAGATCGCGGCAAACATCCTGCGCTCTGGTCATTTCGGCGAAATCTACGGCCTTACCGGCTACTACATGACCGCGCCCGGCTATTTCGCAGGCAATGTCGACTATACCGGCTTCTTCCTGCATCACTGTGTGCATTACATGGACCTCGTCTCCTTCCTCGTCTCGCCGGTCACCAAGCTGACGGCCCGCAAGGTCGAGAAGGGCAGGGGCAAGGTGCTCTTCCATGTGAACTTCGATTTCGAATGCGGCGCCATCGGCACGATCGCCATGGGCACCGCGCAATCGCGCGGCGCGCCCGTCGAACGCATCGAAATTATGGGCGATCACCAGCGCATCGAGGTTGACAACGTCATCGACGTACGCTGGAACCGCAACCCGCCCTTTAAGGTCGACGATCCCGCTGCCACGCTTGACGATGCCGTCGACACGTTAATCTGGAAACCCAACTTCACTGCGGCCGCCAACGAGGACCCAAAGGGTTACCATTCGCTGCTCGCCGACGTTATCCCGGCGTTAGCGGGACATAAAACTTCGGCCCCGACGATCGCAGACGGCGTGGTTGCCATGGAGCGTCTCGAAGCATTGCGCCGCGAGTTGGCGTTGTAGTTTTTTGGGTCAAGGCATGACAAAGGTTGCGTCACAGCGGACACTGCGTGGGTTTGTCCGAAGGTCGTCGCAGCGCGAGCGCATCGAGATCAACCTCAACGCCGTAACCTACGGCAGGGTGCCCGTCTCAGGCTTCTCAGCCTCTCAGTGTTGCTAAGACTATGACGATCGCGAGAGCAGTGTCCAGCACGAAGCAGAACTCGGCCATCGACCGTACGACGACTTTGTTTTTGACGTGGTGATAGACGTCCCAGCCGGCATGCGCGACCAGTCCCGCCGCTACCAGGAGCGCTCCCACAAAGGGGCTGATGAAGAGGGCCACGGTGGCTAAACCGCCGAAGGCGCTCATTGCGATGGCTTGCAGCGGCAGTTCGCGGTTAGGACGTCTCAGAGCCCGGATCACGCCATAGACCGCAAAGAGGGCGGCGAGGATAAGCATCGCCCATGTCGCATCGAACGGTATGAGGCCGAACCTTGCGACGGTGATCACTACCACCGATAGCAGGAATGCCGGCCAGGAAACCCATGGAATCTCCAAGGCAGCCGCTGCCAGGTACACGAGGCCCGAGGCGACGACGATCGCAGCCAAGTCCGTGCCGTGCTCCGAACCATTGAGCAGATCGATCGAAACGAAAGCCGCGAATGCCAGGCCGATCGCCGTGGGCCACCATTGTATCGACTCCCAGCCCGACGTGGGGGATTCGGGCGCTGACTTTGATGGTTCCGATGCTTCAGTCATGATTACTCCTCCCTGCGGTGGCGCGGTCCTTGGCCGACCACTAGTGTGAACACTAGCAGGCACATAGAGTTGGCAGGAATGACAAAAGAATGGTAAATCCTGCCAGTGCTGCATCATATCGTCATTGCCGTCTATCAAGACTTCGAATTGCTGGATGCGACCGGCCCGGCTTCCGTTTTCGCATCCGCCAACCACGCACTCGCAGAGGATGGAGAGCCTGGACGCTATGCCGTGCATTTGGCCTCGCCGACCGGCGGTGCGGTGCCGAGTAGCAGCGGGGTCGTCGTCGAAACCAAAGCACTGGCGAAGGTGCCACGAGAGGTTGACACAATCCTGGTGGCCGGGGCCGAAGCCGGCGCGGTCACGGCAGCAACCCGGACGCCGGAATTAGGGCGGTGGTTGTCGCGGAGCGCCTCGTCCGTCAGACGACTCGGGTCGGTTTGCGCCGGCTCCTTTGTGCTCGCAGCGGCGGGACTGGTGGATGGTAAGCGTGTTGCCACACACTGGAGCGCCTGCGAAGCGCTCGCGCGACTCTACCCCTCCCTTACGGTCGACGCCGATGCACTCTATGTCGTCGACGGCAACGTCTGGACATCGGCGGGAGTGACCACCGGTATTGACATGGCCCTCGCCATGGTCAGCGAGGATCTCGGCAGCGCGCTTGCCAGTCGGGTCGCCAAGCGCCTAGTCCTCTACGCACGCCGTCCCGGCTATCAGTCTCAGTTCAGCCCGCTGCTGCTTGCCCAGGCGAAAGCCGATGCTCCTCTCGCAGATCTCCTGGTGTGGGCACAAGCCAATCTCGATACCGCGCTGGATGTGCCGAGCCTTGCGGCCAGGGTTGGCCTCTCGGAGCGGACGTTTTACAGACGGTTTGTCGCCGCGATCGGCGAGACGCCGGCACAGTATATCGAGACCGTGCGGCTGGACGCGGCGCGTATCTTGCTCTCCCAAGAACTTCCGTTGAAGGAAATCGCAAGGAGGGTGGGGCTTGCGCCGACCGCACGCTTCACGCAGGTCTTCCAAAGACGCTTCGGGGTGACGCCGCGACTCTTCCGTGAGACCCATACGAACAGGTGAGCCATGTTAGACGCAAAGCTCAGCTGAACTCATACTAAAACAAATGTCCGTCAATTGGCCTAATGAGGCGAGTGAAGTGAAACGAACGGAAATGGTTATCTCTTCAAGCGCAGGACCATGATCAACTCGTCATTCTCCGCATCGTGACCCAGGAAGCCGTTCGGAATGCGGCCAACCTCTAGGAATCCGTGACGCTGATAGAAGCGTATCGCTGCCGAATTCTCGGCATTTACGGCAAGCTCCAGCTGCAGTGCTCCGCGGTCTCGTGCATGCTCCGTAACCTCATGCAAAAGGGTTGCCGCAACCCCGGTCCCTCGTTCGCCTTTCCGCACATACACGCTGACAAGCCTCGCGCGATGCGCCATTTTCCTCGCTCGCTCAAACCTGAGCCCCATCATGCCGACGGGCTGCCCGCTTCGGAACGCGACAAAGATCGGCTGGTCGAGATGTCGGCGCCATTCGCGGTCGGAGAGATGGACCCAATCGCCATATACACTCGCAAACGAAAGCGGTTCATGTGAAAGCGCCTCCAGGCGTATGCGGCGAAACACGTCTACGTCCCGGACTGACAGGCGTCTGATTACCGCCTCTTCTTCAATCGACACATCGACCTCCAACAGAAGTTCCAGGTCAGGTCGGACGAAATCCCAGCATCGAAGCCGCTCAGAATCCTCGATCACGAGCCCGACCACTGCCACTCCTCGGACCCCAAGGTGATAGCTCCGCTGGCGATGTGCCCTGAAAGGTCCGTCCAAATCGGATCCCTGATGAAACTTGCAAGGTCACCGCTCGATTGCACCAAAGGCATCGCCGCGTATGTTTCAAGAGGCGTCTCGGCTCCTCTGAAGAGCTTGATCTCCCGGAAGGGATTGCCGTTGAGAGGCTTCAAGACACGATGGCCCCAAAGCCCAGGTTGGTCGTCTTCACGCATTTCGGTCAGGAAATCGCAATCACCCGATCGCTTAAGCCCGATGGCGGTGAGATAGCGCATAAGCGGGTAGTAGATCGTCTGGCGACATCCCCCAAGTGCTCTCACGCCGGGCAAAATGGAAGTCACCAGGAACACAGTATAAAGGCTCGGCACGATCGCTCGCTGCCGAAGCGCCGCTGCGATGCTGTCCGGCCGGAACTTCACTTCGAAGTCCGACGGACACGTGGCCCTGAGGGCGTTGTCCTGGAGGCGAAGCGGAACAATCCTCCCTTTTTCCATGCGCCAGAAGAGATCGGTCGTCCTGCGGACCCAACCCTGCCACGGTCCAATGTTCAGGCGATCCATGGCATCCAGGATGCTCTCGGCGACCTTTCCGTCTCCGATGAAATCAGCCGACATCCAGGATCCAGCGTCTTCGAGATGGTCGGCGACCAGGTCTGCGATGTCGAAATCATCGAGCTGAAGCAGCTTGATGGGGGAGGGGAGATTGCCGCGCCAGAGGGTTTGATTGGCCGCCCTGATTGCGTCGGCCGCAGAACCAAATTCCTCCGACGGCAGTTCGCCGAGGAGGCCGGCGGCAGTGGCATTTGGTGCCGGATCGCCTTTGGCATTCGAGAGCGCGAAGCGATAAGGACCATTCAACCCGCAGATGCTGAATGAATCCATTCGGCTCCGGGGTAAGCCGAAGACGTTGAGGGGCTCGTCTTGAAGCCAGAGCCAGCCCGGACCCTTCTTTGCCTTTTCCGAGAAACTGACCGTCGAGGCATGATAGGTAATGTACCATTCGCGGCCATGGGCCTGCAGGCCTAGCAGGCTGAACAGATGCGTGTAGAACGCATCCGGCTCGATCAGCAGCAGGCAATGCGGACCGGTCTGCAGTATCGGTGACCCCATCAACTGAAGGCTGGCGCTTCGAGCTTCCTTAGGGTCGTAACCGGATCTGAGAGCTGCCCGCTCGACGCAACGGCATAGCAGCTCCATTGCATGGCGACGCGCGCAACACTCGGAATGGAATTTCTCGACGTCGTGGGCAACCGACGCGTAGTGTCGAAGGGGACATTCCCAATAGGAGGTAAGATGCGGCATCAAGGCAGACAACGTGCGGCGCACGTCGGCTGCGCTGCAATGCTCGCCGGCCTTTCCGATTATCGTCATTTCATGACGCCGAGCTTCGGGGCGAGCAGCATCATGGTATTCGCGCTACGCCACGTCAGATCAGGAGCCAAGGCCTCTGCCTCGGTATCGACGATCGCCGCTGGCAAACGTTCGTAGCAATAGTTCGGTGGAATTGCCGGCTTCACCATCAGCGAAACCAGTTCCAACATGGAAGCGCGGGAGTTGGATGACACGATGGTGTAGAAATTCCCGCTGTTCCAGGTCAGCACTGAGTATCGGAAAAACGCCCGCAGAGCGGCTACCGTGGTCGCCAGATCGACTTGAAGATCCGTCATCGTGTTGAGGACTTCATCTTTTTTCTTGGAGATGTGACCTGTGGAGAAGAATCGGGACTTGAAAAGCTCGTCCTTCTGCCGCTCGCGTTCCTCATAGATATCGCGGTCTTCATGCGCGAGCTTCTGCACCAGCACGAGGAGACCGCCAGGCCGTATGCGAGGAACAACGAACTCCAGCTGCTTTAGCCGATCGCGGTCGTACATCTGAAACGTCGTGTCTTCCAACAGCACGTCGAAGCCGCCCCGAAATGGGAGAAGATCCTTGTCGGTCGCGTATCGATCGTCGTCCAACTCAAAGAATGGGCCGTGGAAGAAGTGCGCGTGCTCGCTTCCCCGGTTCGAGAAGAACGACGCTCGATTGGCTGCGGTTGGACTGCAGCAGAGCGCCTCGATGCGACCATCGCCAAGCGTGGCGAGCGTGCGCGCGAGGCAACCGGTGCCCGTGCCCAGCGTGTATATTGTCGTTGGGGAGGCGTTGCGCGCCCAGGTCCTTAAGGCGAAGGAAAGTAGTGCAGCACCCAGACGGCACTCCTCTTCAAGCCTATAGGGAATACTGGCAAAGTAATGGCTGTCAAAATTACCCCAAAGACGCCGATGCGTATCCGCGAAAATTGCGCTCTCGAGATCAAAGTCGAGCAGGCTCATGTCGATTTTCGGTTCGGCAAGATCCGGTGCTCCACCCTTTCCCCTGGCGGTTCTTTCGAAGAACTCTGCCAACGCGGTAAGTCGGGGAGCATTCCGCCAGTGTTCAATAGTTGTTCGATCCACCATCGCTACCTCCCGATATAGCCGTCGGGTGGCGTGCTTCGTCTCAGCCATCGTCGAGATGTTTTATTTGCCGCCCGCATCTGCCATGCGTGAACTTCTGATCTCATCTGTGGACCCAGAGGAGCGGGTAGCCAATCTACCTAATTGGGGAGGTTGACCGTTCCGGGAATGTCGAAAGAGAGGGACGGGCCGCAAATGCGATCGGGCGCGGTCAGATTTTGATCAACTCGAGGAAGCTTGCCTTGGCAACGGCGTGATAACTTGTAAAAGCACCGAGTTTTTGCCTTGCCGATCGCAGGTACAACTTCACCGCGTTTTCAGAGATGCCTAGATCCGCCGCTATTTGTTTGGAAATCCGACCTGTTGCAAGAAGCTGAAGGCACTGGCTTTCGCGCCTGGAGAGGTTCCGGTAGCGGCCAATCTCTCGAAGACCGCTTGCAGACAGCATCGTCTCATGAAGATAGTGGGAAAGGATCTGCAGCTCGTGAATGCTCGAAGCGCGTAGCCGCGACCAGTCGCGCTTGGGCAGGTTCGAGGTCACGGAAAAGAGAGACCGTTCGCCTTTCGAGCCTCGGATGGGGATCGTCAAGCCATAGGGGCCAATATCGTGGGAACGCGCTTCCTTAAACAATCGGTAAACCTGTGCTGACCGCCGATCGAGAGAGGACCAGTCCACCGGGAGGAACCCCCAACGGACGACGTCAATCACCGGGTCTATGTCGAAATAGCCCTTGTCGATGTATATCTCAGTCCACGTATCTGGATATGTCGTGCAGTAGTCGGGGTACAAACCCGACCTGCCTCCGTTGCGAACCACAAGCAATGTCATGTGCGACAGGCCGTGTCGCACGCAAAGTTTGCGCAATGCGGGGTGAAGGTCCTCGCGATGCTTCGCTGCGTGGAGCGTCCTCAGGGACAGTGAGAGTCTGCGGTTGTCGACCATCGGTGGAAATTTCAGTTTGTTGCCTTCGCTCTGTGTTTCGACCCTGACTGTTCAGATCGGAGAACCGGATCTTAATGGCAGCGCTCGGGCAACGAAATTGTAGGAAAATGCAAGTGCCCAAAATCGTCGCTAGTCCGCAATCTGATTGGGTTCACGTTGGATGAGGTGGAAGGACTTTGGGTAAAAAAGGGGGAGTTGGTGTTCTTACCTTCGGCCTCGGTCTCAGAGCTACCAAGAACTCAGGAGGGGCCCGGCGGGTAGCTATTGAGCTGGCATCCAGTCCTTTCGCATCGTCATGGTCGGGGTGTTCAACCGCTCTCGAACCTCCAAGTAACGCTCGGCCACTTGGGCGAGCTGACAATCCTCTATCTCGAGCGGCAGATCATTGGCGAGGTGCGCCCATGGCGCCGCCGCCCAAGTCAGCTTGCGGGGTTGACCCGCCATGGGCTGCGGCACCGTCACCCGCGGTCGCGTCGGAGCCTCGTTTTCGCCCCTGAGGCTTGCGCCGAGAGGACAGATCATCCGGACGCCCCCAACCGCCGGTCTCATACAGCGTCGTTGAAGGGCGCCTCGGCAGCGCGCGATGCGGCCCTCGCCAACACCCATCAAACGCCGAGGCTGTTGTTCTTCAAAGGCAATTGTCGGATGCGCTTGCCAGTGGCCGCAAAGACCGCATTCAGAACCGCGGGTCCCGCCACCGCGATCGTCGGCTCGCCGACGCCGCCCCAGAAATTCCCCGATGGCATGAGAATGGTTTCCACAGCCGGCATCTGGTCCATACGCATGACTTCGTAGGTATCGAAATTCTCCTGTTCGACGCGACCGCCATTGATCGTGCACTCGCCGAACAGACATGCGGAAAGACCGTAGACGAACGAGCCCTCGACCTGGCGCTCGGCCTGGGCGGGATTGACGACGTGGCCAGGATCCGTCGCGGCAACGATCCTGTGGATCTTGAGTTGGCCATCTCTGACCGAGACTTCCGCCGCGGCTGCCACGTAGCTGCCGAAGCCCATGATCTGGGCAAGGCCGCGATGGATACCGTTTCCGGCCGGCTTTTCCCAACCGATCCGTTCGGCGACTGCGTCGAGAACGGCAAGGTGGTTAGGATGGTTGACCAGCAGTTTTCGCCGAAATTCGAGCGGGTCGATGCCGGCCTCGTGGGCGAGCTCGTCCATGAAGCACTCGACGTAGAGAGCGTTCTGATTGAGATTGACCCCGCGCCAGAACCCCGGTGGAACTGGGGGATTGCGCATCGCATGATCGATCAGCAGATTGGGGATGGTATAGCCGAAGGCGCCTTCGGCACCGCCGTCGTTCAGACCCTGGAACACGGCCGGATCGCGCCCGGTCTCGCGCACCTCGGCGCGCAGCGACCAGAGAATCGACTGCCCGCTGATCCGCATGTGAAAGGCGGACACGTTGCCCTGCTTGTCGATTGCTGCTCGCAAGCGGCATTGCGTCACCGGATGGTACGCGCCGTGCAGCATGTCCTCTTCGCGCGACCAGATAAGCTTCACCGGTGTACCCGGGAGTTCCTTGGCGAGCTTTACGGCCTGGCGGACGTATTCCTGATAGTTGCCGCGCCTGCCGAAGCCGCCACCGAGGTGGAGCTTATAGACCTCGCATTGCTCCATCGGCAGGCCGGATGCTTCGGCCGCGGCGGCAAGGCTCATCTCTCCATTCTGGGTCGGCACCCAAACTTCGCATTTATCCGTCGTATATCGCGCCGTCGCGTTCATGGGCTCCATGGTGGCATGGGCTTGGTATGGAAAAGAATAGGTAGCCGTGACGACCTTGGCGCTCTCGGCAAGTGCTGCCCGAACGTCCCCAATCGCCGTGCCAACGACTGCGTCTTCTGCGTCCAGACCTTCTCGCAGCATTGCGGCAATCGTTTCGCTGGTGACGTTGGTGTTCGGGCCTTCATCCCAAACAATCGGCAGCGCATTAAGGGCGGAATGCGCCTGCCACCACGTGTCGGCAACAACGGCAACGGCCGTTTCATCGACCTGAACGACCTTCCGAACGCCCGGCATGCCCGAGACGGCTGCGGCATCGAAGCTTGCCACCTTCCCTCCGAAGACCGGGCAGGCTTTGATCGAGGCGTTCAGCATGCCCGGCAGTTGCAGGTCGACACCATAAACCTGCTTGCCCGTCAGCTTGTCGCGCGTATCGAGCCGCGGCAACGGCTTGCCGGCAATCTTCCAGTCCTTCGGATCCTTCAGCCGCACATTGGCCGGCGGTTGCATGTGCGCTGCGAGCGAAGCAACGGCGCCGTAGGTGACGGTCCGGCCGGAGGGATTGTGGGTAATGACGCTGTTCGCCGCCGAGCATTCCTGCACCGGGACCTTCCAGAGCGTCGCGGCCGCAGCGACGAGCATTTCGCGCGCGGTGGCTCCGCCCTGGCGCACATATTCGTGCGATTCCCGAATTCCTCGGCTGCCGCCGGTCGAGAAATTGCCCCAGATGCGATTTCGCCTCAGGCTTTCACCGGGTGTCGGATATTCTGTGGTGACTTTCGACCAGTCGCATTCGAGCTCTTCGGCGACGAGCTGCGCCAGACCGGTGAGGGTCCCCTGACCCATTTCGGAGCGGGCAATCCGGACGACGACGGTGTCGTCCGGATGAATGAGGACCCAGGCATTCACCTCAGGCAGGATGGCGTTTCTCTCCTGGGCCTGTGCAGCAAAAGGCAGGTGAAAGCCCAGCGAGAAGCCGCCGGCCGCAGCGGCGGTGCCGATCAGAAAGCGGCGGCGCGACAAGATTGCAACTGTCATGGTCTGGCCCTCATCCTTTCTGAGACGTGCTCATGGTTTCCGCTGCGAGCTTGATCGCCGCACGGACGCGGTTATAGGTGCCGCATCGGCAGATATTGGTGATTTCCGCGCTGATGTCGTCGTCCGTGGGCTTCGGAGTGTTGTTGAGCAGGGCGGCAGCCGCCATGATCATGCCGGCCTGACAGTAGCCGCATTGCGGAACGTCGAGCGCAAGCCAGGCTTGCTGGACCGCATGAGAGCCGTCCTCGGACAGGCCCTCGATCGTGACGATCTGTTGATCCTGCGCGATCGCATTTGCCGGCAGGGTGCAGGAACGCGTCGCCACGCCGTCGATAAGCACGGTGCAGGCGCCACATTGCGCAACCCCGCAGCCGAATTTCGTGCCGGTGAGGCCCGCCTGCTCACGGAGCACCCAGAGAAGTGGCGTCTCCGGATCCACTTCGATATCCCTTGTTCGGCCGTTTATCGTCAATCGAGCCATGACATGATCCTATCGTTAGCGAGGAAAACGACGGCGGCGCACCGCCGGCATTCGCGTTGAACCGACCGGGGAATGCCTAGTGGATCGGCCCTGTCGAAAGATTTTGCAGGTAAGTGATGATGGCCGAGCGTTGCGCCTGATCGCGAACGCTCACGCTCATGGTCGTACCCGGCACGGCCTGGCGAGGATTGTTCAAGTAGGCGTGGAGGCGTTCCTCATCCCAGACGAAGCCGGAGGCGCTGAGCGCCTTCGAGTAGCGAGCGCCTGCGACACTGCCGGCAGCACGCCCGATAAGCTCGGAGAGATGCGGACCGGCGCGATTTTCGCCTGGGTCCACACTGTGGCAGGAGCCGCAACGGCTGCGGAAAAGCCTCTCGCCCTCGGCAGCGGCCGCCGGTTCCTGTGCCAGACTCGCATCGGGACAGAGCAGGACGCCGAAAATGCAGGCGGAGATCAGATGCTTGTTCTTCATAATGGTCCTCCGAACGGGCGGCTGCAGGGAGGGCGGAATGCCTCCGATGGAGATCGCTTCGAGAACCAAGGTAGTCGTCATTTGTCGCAGAGATTTGCCGGTGGAACCGCCGAGTTGTAACGAATTATCTCAAAGCATGCTGGACGAGGCCGCGCGCGAGACAGGCTGGCCTGGTGCCACAGGCGCAGGGCGATCGAGTTCCCACGCCACGACGGTTGGTTTGGCGCTACGGCTTTGCTCCGCCCGCGCGAGTTCCCCTGGTGAAAGTGTCAAGCTGAATTTCGGCTCTGCTGAGCTTTGTTTTTGACGCATATTCGGCCGCTACTCGGATTTGAATTATATTTCCGGCACCTCATACTAAATTGTCCGACACATGCTGGTACAAATTACCATAGAATCTGGGAAAATATTGCGACAAGTTTCGGCTAAGCTTCGACCATCAAATCATCCCTCAAGAAAGTTCTGAAGCATGAAACGTAAACTCGTCGAGAGTGAGCCTGGGTATCTTCGTGATCGCCGTGCAGCTGTTGCGCGGCCAGCGGCGAATGTATTAGCGGGTTTACTGCTGAGTGCAGCTTCGATCCTTTGCGCCGCGATGATTGTTCCGGCGGCTGACCTTACCGAAGAGACTTGCGCGGCTCAGACAGCAAGGGCCGATAAACAAGCGCCGTGCCTGAAGCTGGCGCCGGCTCGGGCCTACGGCGTGCAATCGTCATTGCGGCACACAAGCTGAAAGGCCGCCAATCAGGGAAGGGCGCGGCCGCACACATCGCCATTGCACCGCCGGGATGCGGTATGCGCTCGTCGCCGATCTGGACGGTAGGGTTGCCGCTATCCGCGCAAGGGCCGCCGGAACGCCTTATCCACAGCCAAGGTAGCAGCGCTTCAAGCGCCTCGATCCGACTTGGGAAGCGTTATCGTCGCGCTCAGGCCATTCTTCAGTCGCGACAGGGTGATGTCGCCGCCGTGGTGGCGAACGGTTGCCCGGGCGATCGACAGGCCTAGGCCAACCCCGCCCGTTTCGCGATTTCGCGAGGACTCCAGTCGGAAGAATGGCTCAAAAACACGCTCGAAATCTGCTTCGGGAATCCCGGGCCCCTCGTCCTCAATTGCGATTCGAACGGAGGAGGGCGTCTCATTGAGCTGGACGCGAGCCTCGTTGCCGTAGCGCACGGCGTTTTCGATCAGGTTGCGGACGGCGCGCCTGAGCCCGTCCGGACGGCAGCGATAGGTGATCTTGGGACTATCGAGAAATGTTACATTCTGCCCGAGGTCAGCAAGGTCGTCACAGAGGCTTTCGATCAAAGCCGTCAAATTGACGGTACGCGTTGCCTCCGTCACGGCCTCCTCGCGCGCAAAGGCAAGCGCTGCCTCGGTCATCGTCTGGATCTCGCCGATCGTCGCCATCATTTTCTGCTGAGCGTCGCTATCCGTCACGAATTCGGCCCGCAGACGCAGCGAAGTAAGCGGCGTGCGAATATCGTGACTGATCGCAGCGAGCATGCGCGTCCTGTCCTCGACGAAGCGCGTAAGTCGCGCCTGCATCCGGTTGAAGGCCTCCGTCGTCCTGCGGATATCATCGGGACCCGTTTCCGGCAGTGGCTCGACGGATTGGCCTCTGCCGAGAGCCTCCGCGGCGCCGGCCAGCCGGCGCATGGGTCTTGCCATGCGGTTAGCTACGAAGACACCGATCAACGCAAGCGTTGTCGCGGTGACCGCGAGCGAGACGAGGGACTGCGTGTTCCAGAAAGGATTCGGCATCGTCTTGCGATAGACGGAGTTCAGCCAGCGCCCATCGCTGAGTTGGACCGCAAGCCCCATGCCGTTGGAATCGCCCAGCGGAAGAAACTTGGCAAACCGGGGCAGGCTCCATACGTCAGTCGAAAGTCGCGTCCAGCCCTCAGAGGCAATTGCCCTTTCGAAAAGCTGGAGACCCTTGGCTGACGGCGTCTTGGCTGGCGCAGCCGAGGTTAGCTCAGGCGGGCGATAGGCTGGGAGGAGGTTGGGTAGCGGTTCCTCCAGTTGCGCGACTGCCTGTTTTCGCCAGGCGAGCGTATCGACGGGATCGTGTCCCGACATCCAAAAGCGTGTATACGTTGTTCCGCTTGCCCGCAGGACATCGGTATGGAAACCCGGAGGAATGGACTCGAGCAGAGTTGCAAGCGACGCCGTACGGCTCAAGAATTCACCCTTCGATGCCGCGCGCAATGCCTTGTCGCGTTCGTCCCAGGAGATCAGAAACCCGATCACTTGCGACAACACAAGCGCCATCAGCAGAAAACAGATGAACTGAGCCGCGAGGCTCTTCCTCCACCACCGCATCAGTAGGTTTCTACCTCCGCCACGAAGCTGTATCCTCCACCCCAGTGCGTCTTGATCAATGATGGATTTTTCGGGTCGCTCTCGATCTTCTTGCGCAGCCGACTGACCTGGTTGTCGATGCTGCGATCAAAGCTCTCGGCCGCACGCCCAGCCGTAAGGTCAAGCAACTGGTCACGGCTCAACACCAGACCGGGGTGCTCCAGGAAGGCATTGAGCAGCCGGAACTCCGCCGTGCTCAACGCCACGCTCACGCCATCGCGCCCGAGGAGCTCCCGGCGGCCAGTGTCGAGTTCCCAGACGTCGAAGCGAATCGATTTGGCCCTGATCCTTCCGCGCTGGGGCGGGAGGCTGTTGACGCGCCGCAGCACCGCCCGGATCCTTGCCAGGAGTTCGCGCGGGTTGAACGGCTTCGTGATGTAATCGTCGGCGCCGAGTTCCAGGCCGACGATCCGGTCCGTCCCGTCTGCCATCGCCGTCAGAAAGATGACCGGCAGCTCCGTCGTCGTGCGCAACTGACGGCAGACGGTCAGGCCGTCCTCGCCAGGCATCATGATGTCCAGCACGACGAGATCGGGGGCGCCCTTCTCCAAGAGGCGTCGAAGCGCTTCGCCGCTTTCCGCGACGGAAACACGGTAGCCCTGTTGTGTGAGATATTTCCCGACCAGGTCGCGAATATCGCGATGATCATCCACAACGGCGATGTGAGGCGTCGGTTGCATATCGCTCCAGTCCGGGGCGGAGTTGTCTTTACAAACACATATCGCCAGCGCCCAGGCTCCGCATTCAAAAAAGTGTATCAAACAGTGTCAACTGCGAAACCTCGACCTCGACGATGGCATTCTGTTGTACGCCCCATATTGCCCTGCAACATGACTAAATCGGGGAATTTGCGGCGGCACGAGCATCCAAGACCACCCAACGGCGTTGATACACTTTGCCCCGAACAGCACATTCACTCGCATAACCACGCGACAACTTACCTCTAGGGTCTCTCCTGTCCGACGCCTCGCGGTTCCCTCGCATCTGTTCGGACTTCGTCGCCATCGCGCCCTGACACCTCCCGAGCCCCGCGCCCGTTGAGAGAACGGATCACTGAGATGCAGTCGATGATCGAGGGACAGTCACACTTCCAGCCTTTCGGCTTATCTTATTGGGGTTTCGCGGATCTCAATAAGGGAGTTGGAAGCATGACTGCCTCTTATAATTACCATATCGGCGTCGACTACCACAAATCCTACAGCCATCTGGTCGTGCAGGACAGCAGTGGTAAGACGCTGCGCTCAGGTCGGG